>PAMR01000010.1 GCA_002708205.1 Gammaproteobacteria bacterium | reverse complement strand
CAATTGGGCGGTAAAAGCCTTAGTAGAAGCTACGCCTATCTCTGTACCAGCTTCCATAAGTATCGAGAGATCCGATTCCCGCACCATTGAGCTTGTAGCGACATTACAAATCGCTACACTGCTTAAAAAGCCAGATTGGTTTGCAATACGTAAAGCCTCTAAAGTATCTGCTGTTTCCCCGGATTGCGATAACGTCACAAAAAGTTGATTATCTGGCACCACTACTTTTCGATATCGAAATTCAGAAGCTATATCCACATTACAAGGCAAGCCCGCAAGTTCCTCTATCCAATATTTGGCAACTAAACCAGCATAATAACTAGTCCCGCAACCAACTAGTGTAACCCCTTCTGCTTTACGCAAAATCGGTGGAGATTCAAACCCCATAATCGTGTCAAAAACGTACGATTCTCCCAAACGTCCCTCTATGGTGTTTCTAACAACCTGCGGCTGGGAATGAATTTCCTTTTCCATATAATGCCGATAGCTGCCCTTATGGATATCGTCATTACTATTTCGAATTTGACTAATGGTCCTATCTATAGAGTTTCCATTGGAGTCAAGAATATTTACCCGATCGGTCGTCAACTCAATCAAATCGCCATCTTCAAGATAAATAAATCGATCCGTAACTCTACTTAGTGCCAAAACATCAGATGCGATAAAATTTTCTCCAATTCCGACACCGACAACAAGTGGGCTCCCGCGTCTTGCTGCAATGATCTTATCTGGTTCATTCTGAGCAATTACGCCAATAGCGTATGCTCCTTTTAAACGACTTAAAGCCATTTTAACAGCTTCTAACAAGGATCGCTGATCGGAATAAAATTCGTCGACTAAATGAACGATTACTTCTGAATCAGTTTCGGAAGAAAATTCGTAGCCATTCTTGATGAGCTCCTCTCTAAGCTCCTGATGATTCTCAATGATTCCATTGTGTACCAAACAAATGCGTCCATTAGAAATGTGGGGGTGTGCATTCGCCTCGCTAGGTTTTCCATGCGTTGCCCAACGAGTATGTGCTATCCCACAATTCCCAGAAACAGGATTAACCTGGATATCTTCCAGTAGCTCAGATACTTTACCTTTCGCACGTCGCCTTTGGATTTGATTGTGCTCAGAACTATTAATAGCCACACCGGCAGAGTCATACCCTCTGTACTCTAAACGNTGTAGCCCTNCTAACAATATATCNGGGNCATTTCTCCGAGCAATTGCACCAACTATCCCACACATAGCTCTATTTGTTATCACTTCTGGATTGTTTTTTTGCAGGAGACACCCAACCCGTAATGTTTCGTTGACGGCCTCTACCCACCGCTAGNACNTCCGAATCAACGTCACTGGTTATCGTTGAACCCGCCCCTACATACGCCCCATTACTAATAGTTAAGGGAGCCACCAGAGTACTATTAGTACCAATGAAAACATCATCTCCAATTATCGTCTTATGTTTGTCAACACCGTCGAAATTACAAGTGATCGTTCCGGCGCCTATGTTCACCTCTGATCCTATTTTTGAGTCGCCGAGATATGCGAGGTGACTCGCTTTTGTGCCGCTTCCAATCTTGGTTTTTTTTGTTTCCACAAAATTACCGATTCTGGCATTAGCACCGATAAGCGTTCCCGGGCGAATGCGAGCAAAAGGCCCTAGCTGACATCGAGCGCCAANAATAGCTCCATCAATAATTGTATTTGGCTCTACCACCACCCCGTCGCCCAATTGAACGTCCCTTAGATAGCTACCGGGTCCAATCATCACTCCCTCACCAAGTATGACCTCCCCTTCAAACACCACATTAATGTCTATAGAACAGTCTATTCCNTACCTTAAATTCCCACGAATATCTATTCGAGCAGGGTCAGCTAAGGTCACACCGCCCTCCATTAATNCCCGTGCTTGGTCTAATTGATGGATCCTCTCCAAGTCNGCCAGTTGAACCCGATCGTTAACACCTTGAATCTCAGAAACACGCTTGGGTGATACAGTCGTTACTTCTATATCTTTCTCTAAAGCAAATGCCACNATATCNGTTAANTANTACTCATTTTGTGCGTTGTTAGTCGAAATGTTTTTAAAAAATTCCTCTAGGATTGTGGGTCCTACACAAAATATTCCGCTGTTAATTTCACGTATTCTGCATTCTTCACTGCTGGCATCTTTTTCTTCGACTATGCGGGAAATACGTCCATCGGAGNCCCGTATGATACGTCCTAGTCCAGACGGNTCTTCTACATTACTTGTTACAAGGGAAATACCCTCTTCGGCTTGCAATAGGCAATTCTCGAGAGTTCCTAACGATACCAAAGGAACGTCACCGAGTAGGATCAATACCGTAGCGTCTTTATCAATGCTAGGCATAGCTTGCATAACCGCGTGCGCAGTTCCCAGTTGCTCAGCCTGAGCAGCATAGCGAACGTCATATTCCGATAANGACTCTTGAACAGCGTTTGATTCATGACCGACTACGACATGAACGTTGTCAGGCTTTAATTTAAAGGCCGTTTTTATGACACGTTCTACTAGTGCAGTACCCCCTATTTCATGGAGGACCTTAGGGCGCTTAGATCGCATCCGAGTGCCTTGGCCAGCCGCCAGCACTACGACTTCGAGACGTTTTTCCTTTTTTTGCATCAAGCTGTTCCCAAACGAAACTCGGCCATTATACGTTTCCATTAAAAAGAAAAGCGATCATGATTAAATTACTAGTATATTACGATCCTGTTCCTTCCCTTGGCTTCATAGGAAATGCCAAAAACTAGTTACCGGGATTATTTCTGTGTCCGACATGCTGAATGACCCTATCGCAAAAATGGCTGCTACCGGTCAAGCTCAACTTGCCATCGACACTTTTTCCCGCCATCTCCATGCAGTGAGAAATGGTGCAACCGGATTTCTAACAAAGGACCACATCAAGCCGGTAAAAAATATTCCAAGCATAGAAACCTTAGACCTTCATTCAGAAAATATAAGGGACAAAATCAAAAAAACGATAGTCCTCAAGTTAAATGGTGGCTTAGGGACTAGCATGGGTTTGAACGGCGCGAAGTCGCTGNTACCCGCAAAGGGAAAATGGTCTTTTCTTGACGTTATCGTTCAACAGGTTCTTTACATCAGAAAGCGATTCCGAGTTCCACTACCCCTAGTCCTGATGAACAGCTTCAGAACCAAGGAAGAAAGCTTAAACGCTCTAAAAAAACACAAAGAATTAGGCGGATCGCTACCCTTCGATTTCTTACAGCATCAGGTACCTAAAATACGGCAAGACAATTACCTATCNGTCCAATATCCGCAGGACCCTAGTCATGAATGGTGCCCACCAGGCCACGGCGATATTTATACATCAATTGTGACATCNGGTATTTTAAAACAGATGCTCGACCAGGGTTATGAATATGCGTTTGTATCAAACTCAGATAATCTGGGAGCNACGCTAGATCTTAAAATACTCGACTGGTTTGCGGAGGAAGAATGTCCGTTTCTTATGGAGGTTGCTGACCGAAACATAAATGACAAAAAGGGCGGCCATCTGGCTGGGCTCAAGGTTGGAGGATTAGCGCTGCGTGAGTTAGCCCAATGTCCTGCAGATGAACTCGACACTTTTCAAAATACTAGAATCTTTCAGTATTTCAACACCAATTCACTCTGGATTAATCTCAAACANCTATCATCCACACTGGCCGAACGAGATTTTGTTTTNGACTTGCCACTAATCGTAAATCAAAAAACCGTCAATCCAAACGATAGAAAATCCACCCCGATATACCAACTAGAAACAGCTATGGGCTCGGCAATATCCTTATTCTCTAAAGCAGCTGCGATTAGAGTTTCGCGCGATCGATTTATGCCCGTNAAAACTACAAATGATTTGATACGCCTCTGGTCAGACCTCTTCGAATTNCANGAAGACTTCTCAATAACTCCGGCACCTGACCGCAAGGTTCCTGAACTCGAAATCGACTTAGATCCCAATTACTTCGGTCAAATTCATCAACTAAAAGCTCNCTTTCCCAATGGTGTGCCTTCACTAAAGTACTGTGAACAGTTAGTTGTGAAAAACGATGTGACTTTTGATTCTAAATATCCTCTAACAGGCTGTATTAACCTTTAGCTTACCCNACGGNATTGNCAGNGAGTTAGAGTTTCAAAGCCTTGCGTATCGGTAAGCTATCTTCGACGCTTACGAAGTTCTTCTATCGTACGCTCTCGAGCCGTCGCCTCTGCAAGTTGGGCCATAGCGCGACCATAATCNAAATCTGCTCCTTGCTCGGAAATTGCCTGACGAGCATCCTCCTGCGCTGTTTGTGCAGCAGCCTCATCAATATCTTCAGCTCGCAGCGCGGTATCGGCCAGCACCGTAATGACGTCTGGCTGTATTTCAAGATATCCGCCGGACGCAAAAAAAGTTTCCTCTTCACCNCTTTCAAGGCGCAACACGACAGGGCCGGGCCGTACACCGGTGAGCAACGGCGCGTGCCCAGGCAAAATTCCTAGCTCGCCTAAAGAACCCGTCACACTAACCATTTGTACTCGACCCGAGAATATTTCCGTTTCCGCACTTACGATGTCACATTGCATTGTGGTGATAGTTGCCATTCACTAACCTTCCAATTGACGAGCTTTCTCNCGAGCGTCTTCGATGGTACCAACCATAGTGAAAGCCTGCTCTGGCAAATCGTCAGCCTCTCCATCCAATATGGCTCTAAAACTTCTAACTGTGTCTTCCCTGCTTACGTAAGTCCCGGGATTACCGGTGAACTGCTCGGCAACAAAAAATGCTTGCGAAAAAAACTGCTGCATTTTACGGGCTCTGTATACCAGCGCCTTATCCTCTTCCGATAGCTCGTCCATGCCCAATATCGCTATGATATCTTTCAATTCATTGTAACGCTGCAGTGTTTCTTTAACTTGTTGTGCTGTGTCGTAGTGCTCCTGCCCAACGACCAGAGGGTCAAGTTGGCGCGACGAGGAGTCGAGCGGATCCACAGCCGGATATATGCCTAAATCAGTAATTGCACGCGAGAGAGTAACGGTTGAATCCAAGTGAGCAAACGTAGTTGCTGGCGACGGATCCGTGAGGTCATCCGCAGGCACGTAAATAGCTTGTACCGAAGTAATTGAACCCGTCTTGGTTGTGGTAATCCTCTCCTGCAGAACACCCATTTCTTCGGCCAATGTAGGCTGATACCCCACTGCCGAAGGCATTCGACCAAGTAGCGCAGAAACTTCTGTGCCNGCCAATGTATATCGGTAGATATTGTCTACGAACAAAAGAACGTCTCTCCCCTCATCACGAAACTTCTCAGCAAGCGTCAAGCCGGTAAGAGCCACACGTAATCGGCTACCAGGTGGCTCATTCATCTGTCCGAAAACCAGTGAAATCTTATCTAAAACCCCTGCCTCTTCCATCTCGTAGTAAAAATCGTTTCCTTCACGGGTGCGCTCGCCCACTCCAGCAAAAACGGAAAGTCCAGAGTGTTCTATGGCTATATTTCGTATCAACTCCAACATCGTTACCGTTTTTCCAACGCCGGCCCCGCCAAATAGACCGACCTTACCGCCTCTTGCAAATGGACAAATTAAGTCGATTACTTTAATACCTGTCTCAAGGAGTTCATTCCCTCCCTTTTGATCCTCATAGGAAGGCGGCTTACGATGAATCGGCATCGTCTCACGCGCGTTGATGGCTCCTTTCTCATCTATGGCCGTTCCAAGAACATCCATAATGCGACCCAGCGTTTCCTCTCCAACCGGGATAGATATGGGTGCGCCAGTATTAGTGACCTCTAGCCCTCGAGATAATCCCTCCGAGATGCCCATAGCAATTGAACGCACCACTCCGTCACCGAGTTGTTGCTGAACTTCTAAAGTCAATCCTGTATCAGTAACTTTTAGTGCATCGTAGACTTTCGGAACNTCTTCTCTTCCGAACTCGACATCGATAACGGCCCCAATGACCTGAACGATACGACCACTACTCATAACTTTCTCTCTTTCTATCAATGGGTCATATGGACCCGATATTTAAATCCGTTTCTTGGGAAAACNGATCCCCACTATTATCCTGACTATCTATACCGCGGCCGCACCNCCCACAATTTCTGCTATTTCTTGNGTGATTGCTGCTTGCCGAGCGTTGTTGTATATCAGGGTAAGCTCATCAATAACCTTCTCGGCATTATCGGTGGCATTTTTCATTGCAATCATTCGCGCCGCCTGTTCACAGGCGGTATTTTCTACAACAGCTTGATATACCTGCGATTCTACATGCCTTCTAACAAGACCTTCGATAAGTTCNCTGGCATCCGGTTCGTATATGTAATCCCAGGTGTTGTGTNGGTTCTCCCCTTCTCCTGAATCCAAAGGCAGCAGCTGCTTGATTTCNGGCGTTTGCGTCATCGTATTAACAAATGTGTTCGAGATGATATCCAGCCTATCGATGGTGCCCTGTTCATAGGCATCAAGCATNACCTTCACTCCACCCAAAAGATCCTCGATTTTNGGCGTCTCACCTACCTCGTTGATTGCAGCCACTACATTCCCTCCAACCGATCGAAAAAATGCTGCTGCTTTATTCCCTATTAATGCAAGGTCTGTCTCTACCCCATCCCCTTCTTCTGCTTGCATCTTGCGAACAAGCAATCTGAGCAAGTTGGCGTTTAAACCACCACACTGCCCCTTATCTGTTGAAACCACGATATAGCCAATTCGCTTTACATCTCTTTCGCCCATGTAGACATGTTTATATTCAGGATTAGCGCTTGCTAGGTGGGCAATTACTTGTCGAATGCGACTTGAATATGGTCTAGATTCATTCATCTGGTCTTGAGTACGTCGCATTTTACTAGCNGCTACCATTTGCATGGCACTAGTAACTTTCTGCGTATTTTCGACGCTACCAATTTTTTTCTTTATTTCTTTACCGACAGCCATGCTGCATTACTCGTAACTATGAGAGCCCTTGAAGGCCTCAATGGATTTAGTCATGTANTCCACGATCTCATCANTATAATCGCCCGATTCGCTAATCTGAGACATCCAGTCGCCGTGCTCNGAGTTCATATATGCCAATAGGTCGCGTTCAAAATCCGCCACCCTAGCGACAGCAACATCCTCAAGAAAGCCCTCGTTTGCCGCGAACAATACAACNCCCATCTCCGCTACAGTCAGTGGATTAAACTGCTTTTGTTTCATCAATTCCTCTACCCGCTCGCCATGTTCTAACTGGCGACGTGTTGCTTCATCTAGGTCCGATGCGAATTGCGAAAACGCGGCAAGCTCCCGATACTGTGCCAAGGCTAATTTGATACCCCCAGATATTTTCTTCATGAAGGGAACCTGCGCAGATCCACCAACCCGAGACACCGATATTCCCGGACTCATAGCTGGCCGAATCCCTGAATTAAACCGGTCGATCTCCAAGAAAATCTGNCCGTCCGTAATCGAGATAACATTCGTGGGAACGAAGGCGGAGACATCGCCAGCTTGCGTTTCAATGATCGGCAANGCNGTAAGCGAACCTGTTTTACCTTTCACTTCACCATTCGTTTCTCGTTCTACATAGTCCGCGTTTACTCGTGCTGCACGTTCGAGAAGTCTGGAGTGCAAATAGAAAATATCCCCGGGGTAAGCCTCGCGACCAGGCGGTCGGCGAAGCAACAATGAGATCTGACGGTACGCCCATGCCTGCTTGGTAAGATCATCATAAATAATCAAAGCATCTTCGCCACGGTCTCGAAAGTACTCACCCATTGCACACCCTGAATAGGGTGCAATGAATTGCATTGGGGTTGGGTCAGCCGCCCCCGACGAAACNACAATGGTGTGNTCCATAGCCCCGTTTTCTTCAAGGGTTCGAACGATATTTGCGATCGTCGACATCTTTTGTCCAATCGCTACATAGATACATTTTATACCGGTGTTTTTTTGATTAATGATGGCATCAATCGCAATTGCAGTTTTACCGATTTGTCGATCACCGATAATGAGTTCTCTTTGGCCTCGACCAACTGGAACCATCGCATCGATACACTTGATGCCCATTTGAACCGGTTGATCTACTGATTGTCGCGCGATAACCCCNGGCGCTACTTTCTCGATCGGGGAACTGGCTGAAGCATTCACCGGCCCCTTACCATCGATTGGATTCCCCAAAGCATCTACGACACGACCCAAAAGTTCTGGGCCTGTATCCACCTCAAGAATCCGCTTCGTACATCGAGCNGTCATACCCTCTGAGAGGCCCTGATAATCCCCAAAGACTACGACACCGACAGAATCTCGCTCGAGGTTCATAGCCATTCCATAGACGCCGCCGGGAAACTCAATCATTTCACCATATTGAGCTTCAGCGAGACCATGAATACGCACAATCCCGTCTGATACACCGACGACCGTGCCTTCATTTTGCGGTTGAGCATCGATCTCCAAGCTTTCTATCCGCGATTTAATGATGTCGCTTATTTCTGAGGGATTCAGTTGCTGCATGTCATTACCTTTAATTTCTTACGTCCAATACTGCCGACTTTGTACTAAGCCTCAAGCTCTCGCCAAGGCCTCTCCCAACTTGTCTAACTTTCCTCTAACCGAACCGTCGATGACTGTATCCCCGGTTCGAACAATCGCCCCGCCCAGTAATTCAGCATCCACTTCCGTCAAAAGATTAATTTCTTGATCAAAGTGGCGAGTGAGTGCTTCTGAAAATTTCTCTAGCTCAATTGCCGTTAAATCAACAGCCGTGGTTATCGTTACATCTAGAGTTCGCTCCTCTTCAGCTCGTTTCGTCTCGAACTGCAAAGTGATCTCCCCGAGCAACGAAAGGCGTTTGTTTTCTGCNAGTAGCTGTATGAATCGCCTAACCGAAGCGGAGAGCTCCTCGTCAAAAAGGGCAATGATCTTGGATGCCTTTACTTCAGCCGCTAGNACTGGTGAACCCAATACCTCGCTCATCTCCGNTTGTTCACANGCNACAGCCAACAAGTTTAATGCTTTCGACCATTCCTCGAGATTACGAGCACTCTTGGCTATATCGAACGCTGCGTTCGCATAAGGCCGCGCTAATGTGGCTTCTTCCGCCATGCCCTATAGTTCCGTAGCCAACTTATCTAACATGGCTGCATGCTGCTCCCGATCTACCGCCGTACCAATTATTTTTTCTGCCCCACTAACGGCTAGTCCTGCTATTTGGCTTCTCAGCGCTTCTCGAGCCTGGTTTACTTCAGTTTCAAAATCGGCGCGGGCGGCTTCTTTTATACGCTCGCCCTCACTTTCCGCTTCTGTTTTTGCGTTCTCTAACATCTGAGCTGCCTGCTTTCGCGCCTGCTCAATAATACCTTGCGCTTCGGTTCGCGCCTCCTGGAGAGCTTCTACAGCCCCCGACTTCGCATTATCTAGCTCTTGTTGCGCCCTTATTGCATTTTCCAGCCCTTCGGCAATTGTCTTCTGCCTCTCTCGCATAGCCGAAACTAGTACCGGCCAAATGAACTTGTAGCAGAACCCAACAAACACAAAAAAAGTGACCGACTGGCCAACGAATGTCCAATTAAGATTCATTCCTATCCCCCACCTTTGTCCTAGGCTCTATAGCGGCCAACTAGCCACCAAGAACAAAAAGGACATAAAGGCCAATACCAACGCCAATAATCGGAACAGCGTCTACTAGACCAACAATAATAAAAAACTGCGTGCGAAGCAGAGGTAAAAGCTCCGGCTGACGCGCTACGCCTTCAAGAAATTTACCACCGAGCAACCCCATGCCGATAGCGCCCCCTACTGCGCCTAGGCCCAGCATTAAAGCAACGGCTATACCAACTGCTAGTTCCATTTTGACTCCTGTCTTTTTAGTGTCATTAGTGGAGCGGCCTCCCGCTCCAACCGGTTAGTGCTCGTCTCCTACTTCGTGCGCCTGTGCGAGATAAACCACAGTCAACACTGTAAAGATGAAAGCTTGTAAAAAAATGATTAATACGTGAAACACAGCCCAGCCCCACTGCAGAACGCCCCCAAATAAACCGAGGGCCAGCCCCGCTGGATACATTAAAGCGATAAGAATAAAAATCATTTCGCCCGCATATAAATTACCAAAAAGTCTTAAGCCTAAAGACAATGGCTTGGCAATCAGTGTCGGCAGTTCCAGAATCAGGTTAAGTGGGGCTAAAAATTTCGGAAACGGATGAAATGCCAACTCACCAAAAAAACCACCTAGCCCTTTGCACTTTATACTGTAGTAGACCATCAGAATGAAAATACTTACGGCCATCGACATGGTGATATTTGGGTCCGTAGAGGGCACCACTTTCATATGGCCGATGCCCATCAGCATAGCTAATTCAGGTATCCAGTCGACCGGAATCAAATCCATTAGGTTCATAAAAAATACCCAAACGAAAACCGTTAAGGCCATAGGGGCAATCAACGGGTTGTTATAAGTAAATACCCCCTTTACGGTGTCATCGATAAACTCCACGATCATTTCTATGGCATTTTGAAATGATCCCGGTATCCCTGCGGTAGCTTTTCGTGCGGCTGAATAGAACAAAAGGGTAAAAACCAAGCCCAACAAAACAGACCAGAACATCGAGTCGAGATTCACAGAGTTAAATCCCATAGCCGCCGCCTCTTCTGCACTATGAGCTATACCCCAAGTCCCATCGGGCTTTTCCCCATATGTGAGGTTGGTCAGATGATGTTTAATGTACTCAGCAGCATTATCGGCCATATCTTTATATCACCTTCCTATACACACTCTTGCTCGCATCTTGCTTTTCTGCTTGACGACATATTCTCAAAAATAGGCCCAAAAAATTGCGCGAGGAGGGCCGCTCCCAAAGCCAAAAAGAAACCTAGTGCTGCTATGTCAAACAAAATCAGTACCAACCCCATTCCAATCAACACAAACACAAATTTAAATAGCGCATAAAGCACTACGCTTGCAGCACTCGCCGATCGTTGCACACTCCACGCAAACCATACATTCGGCACAATGACCACTAAGCCTCCCAAAACCCCGGAAAGGCTTTCTTTTGCGTCCGCGAATAAAAAGAGAACCACTACTGTCAACGCTACAAGCGCTACCTGTTTCCCCACTAACCGCAGCGGGGGAGATCGGGGTGCCCCTTCAGTAGGCATCGGTCTTCAATTTAGTTCGTCGCTCATCCTTGGGCCTTCATATTCATCAACAGCCTCTTCGCGAAGAAATGTCGTATCGGCCCGTAAAGCTCACTTAAACGCGGCGCGTATTATATTGATGCGATGACCTCCACACCACCCTAGAGACATACTAAATCTATTGTTTTACGTTTCTTTTTTTAGTTATGACGCGTCAACGCCTTAGATGCGTCAATATTCCTTCCAACTCCTCCATATTTCCGTAGCGGATAACAAGATCACCACCTCCCGCGTTTTTACCCTTTGATTTGAAACGTACCGTCACTGTGGCGCCCAGCTTTTCACTGAGCTCTTGCTCTAACCGTCGAGTATCAGCATTAATCGGTTCATGATTCTCAGTCGGATCGGGCCCGCTCGAGCGTCCATCTAATATTTGTTTTACGAGCACTTCTGTCTTACGAACCGATAATCCTTTCGCTTTCACTTTGGATGCTGTAATCCCCTGTGATTCCGGTTCCAACGCCAGTAATGCCCGTGCGTGCCCCATTTCTATATCACCATGTTCCAATAAGGCGGCTACCGAAGAAGATAAATTGAGCAACCGCAAAATATTTGTAACAGTAGTTCGTGACTTACCAATCGCATCCGCTATTTGTTGCTGCGTAAGTCCGAATTGATCTCTCAATCGTCCCAAAGCCATCGCTTCCTCATAAGGATTCAGGTCTTCCCTCTGAAGATTTTCAATGAGCGCCATAGCAGCCGCTTGCTCATCACTAATTTCTCGCACGACTGCTGGTATAGAGTGCAGGCCAGCCAGCCCCGTAGCCCTCCATCGACGTTCTCCCGCAATAAGCTCGTACAATCCCTCTTTGTTCTTACGCACAACAATTGGCTGCATTACTCCTTGCGCCTTTATAGAAGCCGCTAATTCGTCTAAACCGGCCTCTTTAATGTGCCGCCGCGGCTGGTAGGTACCAGGAGTAATTTGATCGATATCGATTTGGACGAAATCACCCTGCGCACCAACACGCCCAACTTCTACCGGCTCTACACTCGCATTAAGTAGGGCATCCAAACCTCTACCCAACCCTTTTTTCCTGCCCGAGTTGTCACTCACAAACCATCTCCTCTTCAGGGGTTTCCATGTGATTCCGAAGCATTTCGGCCGCTAGCGCCTGATAGGCAACCGCCCCGCGCGAGGTCCGATCGTACAGCATCGCGGGTATCCCATGACTAGGAGCCTCCGCCAATCGAACATTTCGAGGAATGACCGTTCGGTAAACCTTGTCTTTGAAATGCTGGATAAGTTGCCGCGACACCTCTCGAGTGAGACTGATACGGGTGTCAAACATGGTGCGTAATATGCCCTCCAAGCCCAAGTCCGAGTTTCCGTTGTTCCGAACACCATCAACAGTCTCAAGTAAGGCACTCAGGCCCTCCAATGCATAGTATTCGCACTGTACTGGGATCAATACGCTACCGGACGTAAAAAGCGCGTTTAGTGTTAGGACATTCAACGAGGGCGGGCAATCGATGATGACGTATTCGAACGAGTTGATAGCTTCGAGTTTCTCTTTGAGCCTGAAGTTTCGACGTTCAGATCTCAGCAGATCCATTTCTGCTGCGGTTAGATCTGTGTTTGAAGGGATAATCGAATATTCCGCTGAACTATCACGACGAACTTCGTCAAAACGAGCTGATTCGACTAACCAATGATAACTATTAATAGTTGCTGCATGTTTATCTACCCCACTCCCCATGGTGGCGTTTCCTTGAGGGTCCAGGTCAATTAACAAGGTTTTCTTACCAAGACTCTCCAGGGACGCCGCTAGATTGACACTCGTCGTCGTTTTGCCAACCCCGCCTTTTTGATTCGCCACCGCGACGATGTGCATCTAACCCATCCCATAAGTTTTAATTTTCTGCCGAGCCCAACTCAGCATAAATACTAGTCCTATCTCATTTTTCTAACTACTGATACCCACCCGATTTCCGCACGATCCGTACCTTCAAGTTTACCATCAGCAAACGATAGGCTCACCGGCTCACCTGTTTGGAGAAGCATTCTGCCACCAACAACGAGATTCGGTGCTGCTAACGCCCACGCTGCTAGAGGTTTATCAACAGCTCGAATGGTTGCTAAGTCAAAATCTTTGGTTTTCATTTGCCTAGCATCTTGGGCGCAAACCTCTAATGAATTCAATTCTAATTCCAACTTAACTTGATTCAAAAACGTAGCCTTTTTTTGACTTCGTTCAACAAGCGTTACATCCAAGTCCGTTGCGATAGCAAGTGGCAAGCCTGGGAACCCAGCACCAGAACCGATATCAATAAGACTGCCCTCATTAGCCATATACGAAACTAGTCTGACACTATCGAGCAGGTGTCGACTCTCAACGTGCACTAAATCATTTTTTGACACCAGATTGAATGCTTCGTTCCAGCGTTTTAACAACCCAATATATAATTCGAAACGGGAAATGGTTCCTTTATCGAAACCACTTCCTTTGAGTTCTTGTAGAGTATCTGAGTCCACTAAAAGACGAAGTCACCCTGTTTTACGTTTGGCAAATATCGTAAGCAAAGACAATGCTGCCGGTGTCATGCCGGGGATACGCGATGCTCTAGCAACGCTGTCTGGTTGCAGCAATTGTAATTTTTCTTTTAGCTCGTTTGAAAGTCCTTCGATCGAGGCGTAATTAAAATTGGCAGAAAGACGCATCTCCTTTTGCTTNTCAAGTCGCTCTATTTCAGCATCTTGCCTAGTGATATAGCCGTCATATCGAGCCTGTATTTGCAATTGCTCCAACGCCAACAGATCATCTTTATCGCGGCCCTTCCATCCCGCATCACCAAACACCTCCAATGCTACAAACACATCTACCGCCGGCCGTCTTAATAAGTCGAACAGTGTTGTCTCTTTGCTGATATGTTCGTTTGTTAATGTCTCGAAACGTTTTGCAACATCAGTTCCAGGAGAAATGAACTGGCCACGTAAACGGGCCGACCATTCTTTCAAGGCACTATTCTTAAGCGCGAACTGGCGCCAGCGTTCATCCGAGACTATTCCTAATTCTCTGCCCACTGGAGTCATTCTCAAGTCAGCATTGTCTTGCCTCAAGCGCAAACGATATTCGGCTCGGCTGGTGAACATGCGATACGGTTCGTTTGTTCCCAGTGTAATAAGGTCGTCTATTAAGACCCCTATGTAAGCCTCGTGTCGCCCAGGACACCAAGGTGAAAGTCCCGCTGACTCTCTTGCCGCATTTAAACCAGCGATCAATCCCTGAGCCGCTGCTTCTTCGTATCCTGTAGTGCCGTTTATCTGGCCTGCAAAATAAAGACCGTTGACCAACTTCGTTTCTAGGCTAGGCTTTAGGTCTCGAGGATCAAAAAAATCGTACTCTATCGCATAACCAGGCCTTGTTATGTGGGCGTTTTCGAAGCCTTTAATCGTTTTGATGAATTCGTTTTGCACATCAAACGGCAGGCTTGTTGAAATCCCATTTGGGTACACCTCATTCGTATTTAGACCTTCTGGCTCTACAAAAATCTGATGAGAGTCACGGTCTGAAAAGCGCACGACTTTGTCTTCAATGGATGGACAATATCGAGGTCCAGTACCTTCTATCGCGCCACTGAACATGGGTGATCGATGTAATGCACCGTTGATGATTTCATGCGTGGCTGCCGAAGTATGAGTGATGTGGCAAGAGACCTGACGGGGATGATCTTCTGACGTCGACAGAGATGACATAATCGGGCGATCGATGTCCCCCGGTTGCTCTACCAATCGTGAAAAATCAATGGTACGACCGTCAATCCTCGGTGGTGTGCCAGTCTTCAATCGGCCGACTCTAAAGGGCAGGGATCTAAGTTTTTTTGCTAGTGCATTCGATGGAGGATCACCGGCCCGCCCTCCTTTGTCTTTCGCTTCACCTACATAGATTTGCCCTCCTAGGAAGGTCCCGGTCGTAAGAACAACTTTTTTTGCCAAAAATTCCAGCCCTAATTGAGTCGTAACGCCCTTGACTGAATCAGTAGTCTGGTCAATATCAATATCAACAACGGATTGTTGAAAGACTCGCAGGTTGGCCTGGCCTTCTATACGTCGTCGTATTGCATTCCTATACAACCCACGGTCGGTTTGCGCTCTTGTCGCTCGAACAGCAGGTCCTTTTCTCGAATTGAGAACACGAAAATGTATACCAGCTTCATCGGTAGCACCCGCCATCGCCCCATCAAGCGCATCGATTTCTTTGACAAGGTGGCTCTTACCAATACCCCCTATCGCGGGATTACAGGACATCTGGCCAAGTGTTTCAATATTCTGGGTAACCAGCATAGTGATAGCGCCGGTACGAGCGGAAGCCAGAGCTGCTTCCGTTCCAGCGTGACCACCTCCGATCACAATGACATCAAATACTTCCGGGTACCTCATCTAATTCTTCACCTCACGCGCGCTGCGGGCAGATTCTATCTACTTACCTATACAAAAGCTTGAGAATATCGCGCCTAGCAGCTCGTCGTTTGACGTATTGCCTACGATCATTCCAAGCTGTTCTTGCACCGCTCGGAATCCTTCCGCAGCTAGTTCCGCATTGCCTCTTGTAATTTCTTCAATCGCGATTTCCGTATTTTTTTTTGCCAAGACCAATGCCTCGAGATGCCGACGCCTTCCAACAAAGACATTTTTACCACTAACAAAGCCGGCCTTCGATTTGATCGCTTCCATCAGACTGTCTAATCCCAAACCGAATTTAGCCGATACACTGAAGGTAGTTTCATCGATTTCTTTAGGCTTTTCGCCTGTTAAATCACACTTATTCCATATCGTTAATATAGGAGCAACGATGTCGAATGTGGGCTCAACGCGTTGTGCATCCATCACCCAAAGAACTACATCTGCCTTACCTACCGCGCCAATCGCGCGATTCACCCCCTCTTTTTCCACCCGGTCTTCGCTATTACGAATCCCTGCCGTGTCGGTTAATCGGATTGGCAGGCCATCGATAACTAAATTCATTTCAAGTAAATCACGAGTCGTCCCTGGAATGTCCGTCACGATAGCGCGGTCGATACCGCCAAGTGCATTTAACAGGCTGGACTTTCCTACATTGGGTGGTCCTGAAATAACCACATCGATACCGTCGTTTAATACTGCTCCTCGATTGGACTGATCAAATACCTCGTCTAACAGGCTGTATATTTCCTCCGCTCGGTTCTTGCTTTCACCATCGGATAAAAAGTCTATTTCTTCGTCCGAAAAATCAATAGCCCCTTCTAGGTATACCCGAAGATTCAAAGTTTTCTTGTCTATATCCTTTATAGCCCGCGAGAATTCGCCGGTGAGAGATCGTAAAGCCGCATCAGCTGCCTCCTGGCTCGCACTGTTTATTAAGTCGGCTACGCCTTCCGCTTGAGCAAGATCTATCTTGTTGTTGAGGTACGCTCGCTCTGTAAACTCACCGGGGCGAGCTAGACGGGCGCCAAGGGCGACGATTCTAGAAACCATTCGGTCCAACACCACTGGGCTACCATGGCATTGAAATTCTGCTACCTCTTCCCCAGTGAACGAGTTTGGTTGGGCAAAATAGATCGATATTCCCTCATCTATTTGTCGGCCCAAATCATCTAAAAATCTCGAATAGTGGGCTATTCGTTTTCCAGGTTCTTTGCCTGTCAATTTGATCGCTATGTGCCGAGCGTTTGGTCCAGATACACGAACGACCCCAACACCACCTCTACCTGAAGGTGTCGCTATCGCACAAATCGTGTCCACAATATTTTAGNNCCCGGCGCCGGGGGCCGAAAACTTANCCCCAGTTTTCTTCGTGACGTAATATTGTTGAGCAAACGACAAGATATTGTTGACCAGCCAATAAAGAACCAGTCCCGATGGCATCCACAAAAATAGAACGGTGAAAACAATTGGCATCATTTTCATCATCTTCTGCTGCATTGGGTCAGGCATAGTCGGATTAAGAGCAGTCGTTGCATACATCGACGCCCCCATCAATATGGGCAACACGAAATAAGGATCCATAGCCGCCANGTCTTGTAACCAAAGAGCAAAGGGGGCTTGTCTCAATTCAACACTCTCAAAGAGAACCCAATAGAGAGATATGAAAACAGGCATCTGTAGCAACATAGGGAGGCATCCACCAAAAGGGCTAGCGCCTTCCCTCTTATAGAGCGCNATCATTTCCTGGCCCAATTTTTGACGATCACNCCCGTACCGTTCCTGTAACCGTTTCATTTGNGGTTGTACTTGNCGCATCTTGGCCATAGATCGATAGCTTGCGGCTGATAAGGGAAGAAAGGCTCCCTTGATCAATAGGGTCAGTATAATAATTGCTACTCCCCAATTACCGACCAATTCCCATATTTGATCCAAGACAAAAAATAGGGGAGCCGCCAACCACCATAAGAATCCGTAATCTATCGTCAAATTGAGATTCGGCGCGATTTCTTCCAAAACTTTTTGATCTTTTGGCCCTACGTACAGGATAGACCCAGCCTTTCCGGTCGCNCCAGGTGGNGTCGTCTGGGGTGGTGCCTGAAATCCAGCCACATACAAACCGCTNGCTCTACGTTCTGCATAATAGCCATTGTTTTGTTCCGGAGATCCCACCCATGCACTCAAAAAATAATGCTGAAGGAACGCNATCCAGCCGCCATTCATAGAACTTCGAAAGCGCTCTTCCAAATCGTCAAAATCGAGCTTTTCATATCTCGATTCGTCGGTTGTTGTCGCCACTCCATGAAACGACCGCATTCCCAACATTACATCGTTAGATTCTATTATTTTGTTATCGCGCTTTAACTGGGCGAAAAAACGATAAGAGAGTGTCCGTGTCGTCCGATTTTGTATCTCATAGTCCACTTCTANGAGGTAGGAATCCGCATCAAAGGTAAACCGCTTAACGAACGTAATCCCGTTCTCAACAAATTCAAGTTCTATTGTTCTCTTACCTTGATTAATGACATAAGACTCGCGACCTGNTTGGTATATGGGCCTGTCACGTCCGTCATCTGGACCATCTGGCCCGATCAAACCACTCTGCGCAACATAGGTGTGGGTTGGACTTTGGTCTAGTATGGTGGTNGGAACATCCTTCCTATCAAGACTCACTGGAAATTTCGGCAAGTGTGCTCCGACGATGTCGCCTCCCACGCGATCTATCCAGACGCGCAATGTAGGAGTTTCAACTTTGATTAGCCGCGGTTGAGAAGATGGAAAAGTGGTCGCGCGTTGTTCTATTGCTGCTGGAGCAAATTCGGTCGAATCAGGNAAATCATTTTCTATTTCACCGCTGTCTCTTNTAGGACCTATGGCATCTATTTCTGAAACCTCCTCGAGCCTCTGGTCTTGCTCGACCATAGGGGCTCGCTGATCTTCAACGATCCTATTGGCCATACCGTAATCGGTATTCCATGCCTGAATCAGNAAGTACACCAGTACCCCAAGGAAAATCAGCAACACAATACGTTGCACCTCAGCTAAATTCATGAAAGCTCCTTGCTTTTAACCGAGGGGTTCGCAGTGGTATTGACACCATCATGTTTTACCGAATGTTGGTTTAGAGATCTTTTTGTAGGGCTTACTGGATCATAGCCTCCTTTGTGGAAAGGGTGGCATTTAAAAATTCTTTTAAAGCCCTTCCCACTTCCTCGAAGAAACCCACTCTCAAAAATCGCTTCTAAAAAATAATTCGAGCATGTTGGTTCGAAGCGACAGTGGTTTCCTAAATAGGGGCTAAGGCAGTATTGATAAAGTCGAATCAGTAAGATTAGTAATCGCGCTGGAGCACTCAATTTTTTGTCTCGCCAAAGGCTCTTCATAACCGCTCCTATTCCTCTAAATCCTTCTTCATCTTTTCCCAGAAAATTTCCAAACTCTCATGAAAATCTGCGCTGAGATGTTTATCNAGCCGATTGGTGCTTCCATTCCTCGATGAGGGTAGAAATTGCACGACAAAATGCGAAGACGGCAAATCAGGGATCCGTATTCGAAATGACTCTCTTACGATCCGTTTTATCCGGTTTCTATCGATAGCCCGCTTTAAAGCCCGCTTACCAACAATGATACCTATTCTCGAACGATTATCTGGAGCGGGAATACCAATCACNCGCACCGGAAATCGTGAAAAGCGGTACGTTGGATTTTTAAAAATGCGATCAAACTCATGACTATTATTTAGTCTTCGATCTTTTCCAAAAGACTTGGGATACGATTTCGACAGGCCCATATCCAGCACAAATATAACGTCGTTANGTATTTAAAGAAGGAACTTAGTGAGAATAGACNATTTATACCGAAGGTCTACNCCCTACACCGAGAGTCGTTTTCTTCCTTTAGCTCGTCTCGAATTAATGACTTTACGGCCATTTTTCGTNGACATTCGTTTACGAAAGCCATGCGTGCGCTTGCGTTTGATCACACTAGGTTGAAAGGTTCGTTTCATTTTATTTTCCGTCTAGCTCGCTTAACAGTTGCTGTCGCGCNCGGNTGTAAAAATCGNTTTTTGAAATAGAACGATTAACAAGGCGGCGAATTCTATGGATGAGAGGGTATTGCTGTCAATTTCTAGTCGAATGTTCTTCTCTAATAATAAGAATATATAAATAAATAGTTTGTTGTTGTTATTGTTATAGAAAAAAAATAGGTGGAAAANAGTCCTATCAGTTTGTTTTTAAAGGAATATTTAACAATTATTTCATGTGGACAAACAATGGCTAAATTGAATGGTTCCGGTGGGTAATAAGGGGAAAAAAAGTTATCCACATTTTTTCCAAATAGGTGTGCACAACTTACACACAAGCATGNGTAATCAATAAAAAAAAAGATAAAAATTAAAGAAGAGTTAAGTTTATGAAAAGAAGGATTATTCGCGGAAAGCAGACGANTTCTTTGNACGAAGAAACGATATTTTCTTCGGAATCGCATAGCCATATCGGGGTAGTTATAATTAGAATGAATTGCCAATTAAGGAAATAACAAACGTTAGGGGCAAGTGTAAGTGGGACTGTTGGTATGGCAGAAATGTCTCGAAAAGTTACAGGATGAACTTTCTTCTCAGCAGTTCAACACATGGATTCGACCGCTACAGCCACGACTCGACGAATCGAGCCTCATGCTTCTGGCGCCTAATCAATATGTTCGAGAGAGAATAGAGCAACAATTTCTAGAACGTATACAAGACTTAATCGGCGTTGTTGGCGATCCTACGAGTCCGATTCAGGTGCAAGTCGGAGTAGGCAATCGGGAAAGATTAGCGGGGGTGCCCCTCAGAGCAGATGATGGCGAAAGGCTAAATGAAAAGCGTCGTCGAGATGGTTTGATAGGCTCTTTTACATTCGATGCTTTTGTTGAAGGGAAATCGAATGAGCTCGCAAAGGCCGCGGCGATTCAAGTCGGTGNGNATGCTGGTGGATCTTATAACCCCTTGCTGTTGTACGGAGGGGTAGGCCTTGGGAAAACTCACCTGATGCATGCTGTTGGTAATCAGATTCTAGAAAGTGACCCTGGAGCTCATGTNGTTTACCTGCATTCCCAAAGATTTGTCCAGGACATGGTCAAGGCNCTGCAAACCGGAACAATGCAGCAGTTTATGCGGCACTACCGTTCAATTGATGCATTGCTTATCGATGACATTCAATTCTTTGCTAATAAAGTGAGGTCACAGGAAGAGTTTTTCCATGTCTTTAATTCTCTATATGAACGAGCACACCAAATGGTGTTTACCTGTGATCGTTACCCCGTTGATGTGCCGGGCCTAGAAGAACGGCTGACATCTCGTTTTGTGCATGGCCTTACCGTCGAGGTTGAACCGCCTGATTTGGAAACACGAGTGGCGATATTGCTTAAAAAAGCGGAGGCAGAAGACATTCCTCTCGACTCGGACGTGGCATTTTACATGGCAGAGCGAGTCCGGAGTAATGTCAGGGAATTAGAGGGAGCCCTACGTCGTGTNGTAGCCAGCGCCAGGTTTAGNGGTTATCGGATAACAGTCGAGCACGTGCGAAGAGCCTTNCGCGACTTGATCGCGATTCAAGATAGACAAGTAAGTGTTGATAATATCCAACGCACGGTAGCCGAGTACTACAATATCAAACACTCGGATTTGCTCAGTAAACGGAGNAATAGAACCATTGCGAGGCCTCGCCAAATGGCGATGTCGTTGGCTAAGGAGTTAACCCAGCACTCGTTACCAGAGATAGGAGAATACTTTGGGGGACGAGACCACACTACTGTTCTTCATGCGTGTCGGAAAATTGAAGAACTCAAAGAGAGTAACGCCGATTTGGCGGAGGATCATAGAAACTTGTCGCGATTATTGAATAAGTGAAAATCCAGACGCGTGGTCACTGTAATTTTCGTTTACTAATTGTTATAGCTCACATTAACGCTGAGGAAAATGGATGAAATTCACTGTGGAAAGAGAGTCTTTGCTCCGCCCACTCCAACTTACGACCGGAGTTGTAGAGCGGCGACAAACACTGCCAGTTTTATCCAATCTGCTTATCGAAGCTACAGGAGATTCGATCTCAATCACTGGAACTGATTTGGAGGTGGAAGTAGTAGTAACAGCAAGTGGAATTAAAGTAGAAAGAGAAGGAACGGCTACCGTCCCTGCTCGAAAACTAGCGGACATTTGGCGATCTTTGCCGGATCAAGCATCAGTCAGTATAGCTACCGATGAAAACAAAACGATCGTTCGGTCAGGAAAGAGTCGTTTCACACTAGCAAGCCTTCCGTCGGAAGATTTTCCACGAGTAGAGGCACAATCAGGAGATGTCAGCGTAGTCTGTCAGCATAACGACTTTCGTCGTTTGTTGGAAAAAACGAGCTTTGCAATGGCCCAGCAAGATGTTCGTTACTTTCTGAATGGCCTAATGTTAGAAATTACAGGCGACCACATGCGGACAGTAGCGACCGATGGTCACCGGCTTGCGATGTGCACGGTTGGAGGCGGGGTCGATGGGATCGAAAAAATTCAATCGATAGTACCCCGTAAAGGGGTGCTAGAGCTGCAGCGACTGGTTTCAGAGGGGACTGACGATATAACCTTGTCGATGGGACGCAATCACCTAAGAGTTACCCGCGGATCTTATACGCTGACGACTAAACTAGTCGATGGTAAGTTCCCACCTTATGAATCCGTAATACCTAAAGTAACTGGCCAAGTTATGATTGGAGATCGCGATACGCTTAAGCAAGCATTTCATCGAGCAGCAATCCTTTCGAATGAGAAATTTCGATGTGTGAGGTTAATGCTTAAAAATGAACAACTGACTGTAGAGGCAAACAATCCCGATCAAGAAGAAGCCGAAGAAATTGTTCCGGTAGAGTATCAGGGAGAAGACCTCGAGATAGGCTTCAATGTAGGCTACTTGCAAGATGTATTAAATGTTTTAGATACGGAGGTGGTAAAGCTCTCGGTAGCTGATGCAAATAGTAGTGCCCTTATCGAAGGGGATAATTCAGAAGACACCACTTATGTTGTTATGCCGATGAGGCTCTAGTAAGTCATGTATTTCGACCGAATAGAGGTCGAAAATGTACGTAATATTCCTCAAACTAGCCTAGATCTTGGGCGTAATCTGAATTTAATCGAGGGTCCAAACGGTGCTGGAAAAACAGCGATACTGGAAGCTCTGCACCTTTTAATAAGGGGNCGCTCCTTCCGATCGAGAACGCAAGCCATAATAAGGCATGGGGAACAACTCCTTATAGTCCGCGCNATATTAGGCGGTGGAGCGGTTAAAAACAGTCACCTNGGATTTCAAAAATCGAAAAGCGGAAAAAGTGAGATGCGCTTAAATGGNANCGTNGTAANACGNTTATCGTCGGTAGCGTCCATGATTCCCCTACAAGTATTTCTTCCGAATCTGTCAGACGTTGTATTTGGAGCCCCCTCGTTACGCAGAAAATGGTTGGATTGGGGAGTGTTTCACGTGAAACACGAGTACCTAGATGTTCACAGAGGTTATATAAAAGCTCTTAGACAAAGAAATGCGGCGCTGAAACAAAAAAGCGACTCATTAAAGGCTTGGACAAGCGCTTTGGTGGCGCATGGAGAATCACTCACAGATTATAGAAATACCTATCTAGAGCGTGTTAGCGAAGCTATCGCTGCCTGCCTATGTAGTCTAGCTCCGGAAATTAATGTCAGCCTATCATTAGATTGCGGATGGCAAGGTGAATCTTTTGCGAAAGAACTAAGGCAGCAAGAGCCACGAGATATGCTGATGGGCTCAACGCAAAAGGGCCCCCATCGCGCCGATATCGCCATTCGAGTCGAAGTTAGCAACAGTAAGTTTGTTGAAAACAGGTCATCTGTCGCCGACGATCGTATGGGGCTTCGTCTTGCGTCCAATATTTTGTCTCGTGGACAGGGAAAAGCCCTGGCGAGTGCGTTGTATTTTGGTCAAGCGGAGGACATAGCCTCGGCAACGGGCAAAAAAAGCGTATTTTTGATCGATGATGCGGGTTCGGAGCTCGATAAAGATTATAATAAGGCTTTCTTCCGTTTATTAAGTGAAGTAGGTGTACAAGCCATAGCAACTACAACAACTAAACAGCCGATATCTGATATTTCTGGAGCAGTGAATGCCAGGATGTTTCACGTGAAACATGGCAAATTTTGCCAGTTAACCTAAATATAAACAGTAAACAAAAAGAGTCCGGTTTATGTCTGAAGACGATAAATATGATTCCGAGAGCATCAAGGTTTTAAGAGGTCTGGATGCGGTTCGAAAGCGCCCGGGAATGTATATAGGAGATACGGAGGACGGCACAGGCCTTCATCATATGGTCCAGGAATTGGTGGATAATTCGATTGACGAGGCCCTAGCGGGCCACTGTGATGAGATCGAAATAGTTGTTCATGATGGCGAAGCTGTCACAGTTCGGGACAACGGCAGAGGAATTCCCGTGGACGTTCACGCTGAAGAAGGGATCTCAGCTGCCGAAGTTATCCTAACTACGCTTCACGCTGGCGGTAAGTTCGATGACAACAGCTATAAAGTGTCCGGGGGCTTACATGGCGTAGGAATTTCAGTGGTAAATGCGCTGTCTGATGAGTTTCGGCTTACAGTGCATCGAGATGGCAACGTTTACGAACAACTATATAAAAGCGGTATTCCTGTGGCGCCCCTGTCCCAGACAGGAACATCATCCGTGACGGGCACAGAGTGCTATTTTCGGCCGTCTACAGAAACCTTTGAAAACATAAAGTTTAGTTATGATATTTTGGTTCGTCGATTGCGCGAATTAGCCTTCCTGAACTCGGGCGTGACCATCAGATTGTCGGATGAACGTTCAGAGAAAAAAGAAGAATTTTTCTATGAGGGCGGCTTAAAGGCCTTTGTTGAATACATAAACCTCAATAAAACTACTTTAAATTCCATATTTCACTGCGAATCTTATCGAGAAGATGGTATTGGCGTGGAAGTAGCAATGGAGTGGAATGATGGGTTTCAGGAACAGGTCTTTGCCTACACAAATAATATTACACAGGGAGATGGTGGGACTCATGTAGCAGGTTTTCGAAGCGCCCTCACAAGAAGCCTAAATACATATATAGAGCGTGAAAATTTAGCTAAAGGAGATCAAATTCAAACAACTGGTGATGACGCGCGCGAGGGCCTATCGGCTGTTATTTCCGTAAAAGTGCCCGACCCTAAATTTTCTTCTCAGACCAAAGATAAACTTGTTTCCAGCGAAGTGAAAACTGCTGTCGAGCAGGAACTAGCGAAGCATTTCAGTGCTTATTTAGAAGAGCATCCTCAAGATGCGAAGAATATTGTCACAAAAATGATTGATGCTGCGCGGGCAAGAGAGGCGGCACGTAAGGCAAGAGAGTTAACGCGTAGAAAGGGAGCCCTTGATCTAGGCGGCCTTCCGGGCAAACTCCATGACTGCCAAGAGAAAGATCCGGCATTATCGGAGCTCTATCTGGTTGAGGGAGATTCAGCCGGTGGAACTGCTAAGCAAGGCCGGGATCGTCGCACTCAAGCAATTCTTCCGTTGCGCGGTAAAATATTAAATGTCGAAAAGGCTCGTTTTGACAAAATGTTATCTTCCGACCAAATCGGTACTCTCGTAACCGCTTTAGGTTGTGGGATTGGAAGGGCCGATTTCGATATCGAAAAATTGCGTTATCACAACATCATCATTATGACCGATGCGGACGTAGATGGTTCGCACATTCGTACGCTTCTCCTCACTTTCTTTTTCCGTCAATTGCCTGAGTTAATAGAAAATGGATACGTGTACATTGCACAACCACCACTTTTCAAAATGAAAAAAGGTAGGCAAGAACGATACATAAAAGACGAAGAAGAATTGGATGCTTATTTTTTACAAAATGGTCTTGATAACGCCCGCTTACATGTAAACAAAGATGCTCCATCTATGAGCGATGAAGGTCTAGAATCTCTGTCTCGAGAATATTTAAATGTAATGGATCGATTGAATATCTTGACGCGGTCTATCCCGGTTGAAATAACTCAGCCTCTTTTGTTAGTCCAACCAGTAGATAGCGAATTGTTAGATAATGAATTAGAAATGAAATCTTGGTCCAAAATGTTCGAACAACATCTCAATAAAGATGCTGGTGACGGTAACAATCAATACCAAGTAGATGTGCTTAGTGAAACCCGAAATGAAACTAAAGGCGTACAAATCACCTATAAACGCCACGGCATAACGGAAACCGTCACCTTAGATCAAGACTTCTTCANATCAATAGACTATTCGCGTATCAGTAAAATGGCGGAAAAAATCTATGATTTATTAGACGAGGGTGCGTACGTCGAAAGGAGTGATCGTCGAANTGATATAGCTAGTTTCCCGGAAGCATTAGACTGGTTGTTATCCGAATCTCGACGGGGAGTGGATATGCAGCGCTATAAGGGATTAGGGGAGATGAACTCGGATCAACTTTGGGATACAACAATGGATCCGGAAGAACGTCGAATGCTTCTAGTTACGGTTGAGGATGCTATATCAGCTGATCAGATGTTTACGACTTTGATGGGAGAACATGTAGAACCTCGAAGAGAATTCATCGAAGCNAACGCTCTATCNGTAGTCAATCTAGATGTTTGAGACAGTTAATTTCTATGATTATCGTCTAGTNTCGAAAGAACCTTTTCTAACCATGCCTCTGCGATTCGGTTTACCTCATCAACTGTTTTGTCTCTAGTCTCTACAGGATTGCTTATACGAACCTGGATCGTCCCAGGCTTTTTAAGCCAGTCACCCGCGGGCCAATATTTGCCGGCGTTATGGGCAATAACAAGAACGGGTTTTTGGGCCGATACGGCGAGAGCGGCACCGCCTCGCTGAAAGGAACCCTTTCGGCCAGTAGATCTGGTTCCTTCGGGAAAGAGCGTGACCCAAATGCCGTTATTTAGCCGGGCATTGCCTTGTTTAAGTAGCTGTTTCAGAGCCCCCATCTTTCGTTTTCGGTCAATCGCGATTGGTTTTAAGAGGGCGAAAGCCCAACCAAAAAAAGGAATTTTTAATAGTTCTTTTTTTATCAAGGTTGTTTGTGGACAAACTAGAGTTTGTGTAAATAATGTCTCCCAAGTGCTTTGATGATTCACTAACAATACACAAGGATCGATAGAAAGATGCTCTTTGCCAGAAATCTCATAGGTTATTCCGCAACTTAGTTTGAGCCACTTGAGAACTAGATGCGACCAGANNAAGACAATAAAAATGAAACGTATTTTATACGGTAAAGCCCAACCAACGATGACCGACANAGTACCCCATACGAGCGTGATTAATCCGTAACCGATATAAAATACACTGGAACGAATATATGGAATTATGTTGGTCATTGATGAGGAGATCTAGCTGACACATTCACTCTGATGGAAAAGTGCTCACGGTCATAATAAAGGCAGCTCCCTCATAATAAAACTTATAAATAACTTTAGCCGAGTTTTAGATAATGTGGTTTNTTTGGAAATAGCNTGAATAGAGAAGTGATTCAGTGTCGATGCCCATGGGCAGGAAGTGATCCACGAATGTTGGAATATCACGATAGTGAATGGGGAGTGGAGGAACATCGTCCGAAAGTTGTATTTGAGCGCTTGATACTTGAGACAATGCAGGCGGGACTCAGTTGGTCTACCGTTCTAAATAAACGTGAAGCTATGCGGTTAGCTTTTTTTGGTTTCGATTTTGAAAGGATCGCGTCTTTATCTGCACTTTCCGATACTGACTGGCTTAATAATAAAGCGCTTATTCGGCACGCGGGCAAACTTGAAGCGATGATTCGAAATGCCAATCTTTTTTTAAATCAAAGCGATTCAGTTGATTGGATATGGACGTTTGTTGANGGCGAACCAATAGTCAACTCGTGGCGGGATTCTAGTGAGATCCCAGCGTATACAGCTGAGAGCGAAAGGCTTGCCCTGGGACTNANAGCGAAAGGATATCGCTTTATTGGACCGACNGTTTGTTATGCNTTTATGCAAAGTATTGGAATGGTTAATGATCACTTGGTTAGTTGTTTNCGACATAAAGAATGTATGGCTTCGTANTCAATGCTTCCAGTAACTCGGTGTGAGAATGACCAATAGCGTAAAAATTTCTAGCCGACCCATGAGCATTGTAAAGATTAGTAACCATTTAGTGAGACCATCGAGACCTTGATAGTTTAGGGCTACGTCACCGAGTCCAGGGCCTAGATTATTTAGACAGGCCCCGACGGCGGAAAATACTGTTAAAAAATCTAAGTCGGTTGTAGTAAGTATCAGACAAGTTATGAGTAGAAAAAAAGTGATATAGACGGCAAAAAAGCCCCAAACAGCATCAATAATTCTATTAGATACTATCTGGCCACCGAGCTTTATATGAAAAACCCCGTTCGGATGTATTAGTCGCTTAACTTCTCGAAAGCCTTGCCGAAATATTAAAAGTACTCTGTATACTTTTATTCCACCCGCAGTAGAGCCCGCGCACCCTCCCGCGAAGGCTGACAACATTAAAAGAATAGGTGCAGCAATAGGCCAGGTGCTCAAGTCATTGGTAGTAAAACCAGTGGTTGTGGCGATTGAGACGGTGTGAAAAACCCCGTCCCTAATAAACGAATCAGAACTTTGTGGTGTATTGGCAATGAAGTAGCTGATGAAACAGGCCAATACGACGATAGAGCCTAAGTAAAGTTTTACTTCTGGATCAACCAGATACAGGCTCAATTTTTTTCGCTGTAATACGCCGAAATGAAGCGCGAAGTTAATCCCAGCTAATAGCATGAAAAAAATGGCTACGCCCTCTACAGCCGCACTGTTAAACCATCCTAAGCTGTCGTCGTGAGTGGAGAATCCGCCAATAGCTATAGTGGAAAAAGCGTGGCAAATTGCGTCAAAGATGGTCATTCCAGCAAACCAGTAACCGGCAGCGCAAGCGACGGTGAAACCGAGATAGAGGTACCAAAGAGATAGCGCGGTTTCTTTAATACGAGGTTTCAATTTATGGTCCTTTACCGGGCCTGGTGTTTCTGCGCGGTAAAGTTGCATACCACCTATTCCAAGCATCGGTAGTATAGCCACGGCTAAAACGATGATGCCCATTCCTCCTAGCCACTGTAGTAGTTGGCGATAAAACAAAATCGATTTAGGTAGGTTGTCAATGCCGGTTAAAACCGTAGCGCCTGTGGTCGTTAGGCCAGACAAAGCTTCGAAGGTAGAGTCAGTAAAAGAATTCGTTAGCTCGGGAGCTAAATACATTGGTATGGCACCAAATAACCCAAGACCGATATAAAACAGAGCAGTAATAAGAAAGCCTTCTCGCGCCCGCATTTCTGTTTTCTTGGTTCGTAGCATCCAAAGGATTGCACCACTGGAGAATGTGATCACGAAAGCCAATCCAAAGGTATCTAAATAACTCTCTTCATAAATAATAGCGACTAACATGGGAAGTAGTAAGCTAGTGCTAAAAAGCATCAGCAACATGCCTAGAATGCTTAGAATGATACGGGGGTGCATTCGACTTGCTCCTAGCTTACTTGATTAGATAGTACTTGCGTNTAATCCAAGTAACCCTTGTTAGAAAAAATTTAAATTTACTTGAAATAGACGCTCNACGGAGTGCACTTGTTTCGCGTCAACCAGAAAGAGGATCACATGATCGTCGGNTTCGACAACAACGTTATCATGAGCAATAAGCACCTCATTCGNCCGGACAATAGCACCTATAGAAACCCCCTTCGGCAAATTTAGATCGGCAATGCGTCGTCCGGCGATTTTACTGCTTTTGGTGTCACCGTGAACCACTGCCTCCATCGCTTCNGCNGCTCCTCGGCGGAGGCTATGTACTNTTGCTACNTCNGCGTGNCGAATATGGTTGAGTATTGTGCTCGCTGTAGCTAACTGAGGCGATATTGCGATATCAATCGTTCCTCCTTGAACTAAGTCGATGTAGGCCGGCTTGCTGATTAGAGTCATTACCTGGCGGACTCCTAACTGTTTTGCTAGCATAGATGACATTATGTTAGTTTCATCGTCGTTTGTTAGTGCGCAGAAAACGTCAGAATTTTCTATGTTTTCTTGAATGAGNAAATCACGGTCTGTTGCGTTTCCGAGAATAACAACACCAGAGNTTAATAGTTCTGCTGCCTCATCTGCTCTAGCCTCGTCGAGCTCGATAACTTTTACATCGAGAGACTTTTCGATTGATTGAGCTAGACCTTCCCCTATGTTGCCTCCGCCTGCGATAACAATGCGTTTGAAAGGATTTTCTATTTTGTGAAGTTCTGCCATTACTGCGTTGATATCGCCTCTTTTGGCAATGAAAAAAACCTCGTCATCTACTTCAACTACGGTTTCGCCGGTAGGATCAATTGGTGCNCCCTTTCTGAAAATTGCAGCGACTCTCGTGTCGGTATTTGGGATTCGATCTTTTAGAGTCGACAATTTGTTGCCTACGAGAGGGCCGTTTGCATGGGCCCTCATAGCCACTAACTGAACTAGCCCGTTGGCGAAATCCAACACTCTTGATGCACCTGGGTGTTGGAGTAATTGTTTTATCTCAGCTATCACTACCTCTTCAGGATTTATTCTGAAGTCTATAGGCATATGCTCTTGGCTAAAAAATTGGGCTTCGCTCGTATAGGCGTTAGACCGTATACGAGCAATTTTTGTAGGAGTTCGATAGAGTGAATACGAAACCTGACAGGCGACCATATTTACTTCGTCGCTCCCCGTGACTGCGATCAGCATATCGGCGCTATCAGCTCCAGCCCTTCGAAGAACGTCCGGTCTAGAGGCGTGACCTACCACTGTCTGGAGATCAAAACGATCACGCAGTTCGCGTAATTTTTCCTCATCGAGATCGACTATCGTAATATCTTCAGCTTCGCCAGAGAGGTGGCTGGCCAGGGTTGCTCCTACTTTACCGGCTCCCAGAATAAGTATTTTCATTTGCGTTTGGATAATGATGCAAAGTAGAAACCGTCAGGTCCATTATCGTTTGGGAGTGTTTGATATCCATATTTCAGCTTGCGGCTAACTAATGAAAAATTTTCATTAGTATCTAAGGCATTAATCTGTGCCTCTTTGTTCGTTGCAAGAAAAGTTTCCATTACCAAATCATTTTCTTCCTGTAATAGGGAGCAAGTACAGTACAAGAGCGAGCCATTCCTAGATAAGGTTTTCCACAAATTCGTCAGTAAGGACAATTGTAACTCTACAATTCGGCCAATATTTTCTTCATTCTGATGTAGTTTTATGTCTGGGTTTCGCCGGATAGTTCCTGTGCCGCTGCATGGGGCATCGAGTAGGATAGAGTCATAGCTNTCCCCGTTCCACCAATCTAATTTCGTTGCGTCGCCTGGTAGTATTTGGGAGTTGATTCCTAGCCGACGTCCTTCATGTGATGCATAGGAACGATCATACGCGGCTATGTCTATTGACGTTAGTTTTTGATTTGGGTTGCGTTCTAAGATCTGGGCAGATTTTATACCNGGCGCAGCGCATGCATCGAGCGTTTGCGCNTCGATCGAGGGGGCGAGCAATTCTGCAGCCCATTGGGAGGCTTCATCCTGTACCGAAAACAGGCCAGATTTAAAGCCGGGAATGCTGGTTGAGGGTTGTGCTTTTGATAGAACGATACTGGTAGGTGACGAGCCGGGTTTTGCCAATATTCCAGCCAATTTCAGCTGTGTTATCAGCTCGTTTCTGCTTATCTTCGAAATATTTGCTCGAAGCGTCATTGGTGCTTTTCTATTACTTGCCTCTGCTATTTGATCCCATTCTTTTGGGTAGTTTGATTTCCAAGCGCGGAGTAGCCAGTCGGGTGTTTCGTATTGGGCTTCGGCCGATTTCGGTTTTATTTGACGGATTGCTTTTTTTAGAACAGCGTTGACTAATCCGGTTGCCCACTCTTTACCGAGATTTCGTGCGGCAATAACACTCTCGGATACGACTGCATACGCCGGTATTTTTGTGTTATGTAGCTGATAAGCTCCGATTAAGAGCAAGCAGTGGATGTCGTTGTTCTGTTTCTTCAAACNCTTTACCAAGAGCATGTCGATGTGCTCTTTAAGGGAGTACCAATGCCGGAGAGTGCCGTAGCACAATTCAAAAATAAGTGGAGCATTGGAAGACNTACGGTAGGGATCTAGCGCCCTATCTAAATTGGTCCCTTCGCATACTTCATTTAGTATGTTGGTTGAAACACGGATGGTTTCAGTCAACACGAAACGCGGCCCCCGCTCCCAAGATAAAGGGATAACCGTTTACAGCATCAGTGATTGCGGTGGGTTTTCCTTTGCCGCGGTTAAGTTGAATGGTCTTCAGTATGAGAGAATCGTGCCCACAGCCAACTACATAATTGTTCGACGTGTAGCTAATTTTCCCAGGTGNACCGGATACGTTTATCGGTTCCGATTCCAATATTCTTATTCTCAAAGTGCTATCNGTTTCTGCTATGGCGTAAGCGGCTTGCCTATNGCTCAATGCCCGAATTTGGTTGTCTATTTCCTGGGCACTATTTGTCCATCGGATAATGGAATCGCTATCCGTAATTTTTTTGGCGTAAGTTGCTAGAGAATTTTCTTGTGGGATTGGTTTGGGCGATTCGCCGTTCTCGATTCTCGAAAGTACAGACATCAACAAATCGCCGCCGAGTTCTGCGAGCTTGATGGTCATAGTCTGGCCGGTATGTCGACTGACATTGATTGGTTTCTCAGCGTAAATTGGNCCAGTGTCGAGACCGGCATCCATTTGCATAATGGTCACCCCAGTAACTGTATCACCGTGCATGATGGTGCGTTCTATTGGAGCAGCTCCGCGCCATCGAGGCAGTAGGGATGGGTGAACATTAAAGCAGCCAAACGGTGGGGCTTTGAGTACGGATTCGGGCAAAATAAGGCCATAAGCCGCTACAACTAGCACATCAATATCAGCAAATAGACTCGAAACAGAATCATCCAAGACTTTTGGTGTATGGACAGTAATGCCAGAAGAAGAGCCGAACGACTCAACAGCTCCAGGCTTTATTTTTCGGCCGCGCCCTGCTTTTTTGGCAGGCTGTGTGATCACTCGAAGTATTTCATGCTCCGATAGGACGAGTCGGGACAATATAATTTTGGCGAACTCGGGCGTTCCTGCAAATGCTAGTCGCATTTTTACGTGCGCCTTCGTTTTTGAATTCGATGACGAATTCGATTCCGTTTGAGTCCAGAGAGGTAGTCTACAAAAAGTTTCCCCTCTAGGTGGTCGCATTCGTGCTGTATGCACACCGCCAAGAGCCCCTCTGCTTTCAATTCAAAGGGAGTGCCCGTTTTATCCCAAGCCTTGACGCTTATTTTCTCGGATCGTTCTACTTGCTCAAAAAAGCCTGGAACTGAGAGGCACCCTTCTTCGCTCGTTTGCATTCCACCAAGAACCTCGATTGTTGGATTAATAAAGACGAGCGGCTCATTGTGTTCAGCGGATACATCAATGACGATAATACGTTTATGGACGTTTACTTGCGTAGCGGCGAGACCGATTCCAGGCGCGGCGTACATAGTTTCTAATAGATCCTCCACGAAGTTAGAGACCGAAGTTGTAACGCGGTCGACATTTCTCGCTACCGTTCTGAGACGCGAATCGGGATATTCAAGAATCGTGAGTAAGGACATTAAATCGAATTCGTTTTTGTTATCTAGTTTAAGATTAAGTTCACACGCTCTTAGTATGATGCTTTTTTGAGCGATTGAGAATTTATACAGTTTTAGAGAGCCTTTATCCTGGTACAAACAAGTGCTTTGGTTGAGAACTTGTGATGGGGGCCACAAACAGATCGTGTTTCTCGGTTGAGGACCTCAACTCACTTAAAGAAATAGGCGATCGTTTGAAAACGATGCACAATATGAGCTCAAGAAAGGCATGAACCGTTGATGTGTGATGGCCTACGATTTGTGCGATAAAAAGGAGATAGATAGGTAATGAGTTGGGTAGCGATTTTGATGGGATCTGAGTCNGATTGGCCNGTGATGCAATCAACTACGGATTTNTTGACTGAATTNGAAGTNAAATTCGAAGTGAGGGTGTCTTCCGCGCACCGAACACCAANNGAGACGGCATCCTATGTTGAAGATGCGACGAATCGGGANTGCGCGGTATTTATCTGTGCGGCCGGTCTGGCGGCACATTTGGCTGGGGCGGTAGCGGCACACACCACTAGGCCTGTCATCGGAGTCCCGATTGATGCNGGCCCCCTAAACGGATTCGATGCTCTCCTNTCTACNGTGCAAATGCCTCCNGGAATACCGGTNGCTACNGTCGCGATTGGNAAGCCNGGTGCNAAAAACGCCGCCTATTTGGCNGCTCAGATTCTTGCGCTNAGTGATGCGAAATTATCGGCTAAACTAGAAGAAGAACGAAACGCCAATCGAAGCAAAATTCAAACGCAAAACCAGTCTGTCCAAGAGTCCCTAGGCGGCTAATACATTATTAGCGGAAGTAATGAGTAGTGAGTGTTGACACCACCGAATGTCGTTTGCGCAAAATCGAACTAGAAGAGGCAATAACCTGCCTTAAAGCAGGAGGTGTTGTAGCGCATGCGTGCGAGGGTGTTTGGGGCTTGGCCTGTAATCCCTATGACAAAATAGCTGTTCAGCGTGTCCTAGATCTAAAAAATAGGGATGTTTCTAAAGGTCTATTGGTTATAGGCGGGACAGTCGCGGTTTTTGAGGAAGAACTCTGTCGACTATCAACGAGGCAGCGTCAGGTTGTTGAAATGAGTTGGCCCGGACCCTCTTCCTGGATNGTCGTTACGGATCGATATCCTGACTGGATCACTGGGGATAAAGGCAGTGTAGGTGTAAGGGTACCGGGTCATCNCCAAGCTCGAGCTTTGGCCGCCGGTTTTGGTGGTGCGATTGTTTCCACCTCAGCGAATCGATCTGGTGAACCATCACTTACTAAGTACGGTAGNGTCGTTGGAGAATTTGGCGGAAGTGTTGATTTTGTTTTACCGGGAGAGATAGCGGGTAATGCCGGTTCAAGCACCATTCGAATCGCCAAAACGGGGGAATTTCTCAGATGACCGTTGATAACTATGCGGTTATTGGCAACCCTGTTAGTCACAGCCTGTCACCACAAATCCACAAGATGTTTGCCAAAGAAACGAATCAAGCGATGTCTTACTCGACAGTGGAGGCACAATTGAATCGTTTTGTTAATAGTGCATCAGAGTTTTTTGAAAATGGCGGTGCCGGTCTGAATGTCACTGTACCGTTTAAGTTNGAGGCGTACAGGTGGGTAAAAAATCTTGATAGGTACGCCCAGAAGGCTGGGGCGGTTAATACCATCAAATTTTCCGATGGGACCTTGTCAGGATATAACACNGACGGAATTGGCCTGGTACGCGACCTGAGTCGTATGAATTGGGAGATTAATGGGACACGAATCCTAATCGTTGGTGCGGGCGGAGCGGCAGCGGGAATCATTGGACCGTTGGTTGATGCAGGAGGTCTTATTACGTTAACTAATCGCACCCTATCTAAAGCGGATCAACTAGCAAAGAGCAACCCGGAGGTGTCTGTCTATGCGCGAGAGGCAACTTGTCAGGATTGGGATATCGTAATAAATGCCACCTCAGCGGGATTAAGAGGGAACGCCGATATTGTTCCAGAAGGGGCAATCGAAGGTGCGCGTTGTTACGATTTGATTTATCGATTAGGCGATCGTACACCCTTCATTNAATGGGCTTCGGACAAAGCACTAGAAGTATCAGACGGACTGGGAATGTTGATAGAGCAGGCTGCGGAAGCGTTTTTTCTTTGGCGTGGTATCAGGCCAACGACGACAGGTCTGGTAGAGACGCTCCGGTACAGGTAATTTGACGATGCCGCATTTTCTTAAAATGTCGCCCTTATTGTTACAGGTAATTTTCGCGGTACTGACCACGATAGCACTGTCCTATTGGCAAATTACCCGGGGTTTTGAAAAGCTTGAACTNAGAGACACATACATAGCCGCTCTAGAATCTCCTCCTTACGATCATTATATAAANCCATCTATNTTAGCTGCTGTAGAAAGTGATTTTCGCCGNATTGTTTTGAGCGGTTGGTTCGACCAGGAAATGGGGTTTTTGGTCGAAAATAGAAGATCCGAGGGACGGCCCGGATATTGGGTAGTNGCGGTTTTTAATACAGACGGAGGACGGTTTTTGGTAAATCGCGGGTGGATTTCAGTCGGTATTAATTTTCGAGAGGCTCCTCAAGTAACTATTCCGTCGGGTCGACATCAGTTAGAAGGAGTAATATGGCCGTCAACACCTGTTTCAGACTTTGCCCAGCAAAATGACTGGTCACAAGATTGGCCAATAAAGGTCCGGACTTTTGATTTAGACGGCATGGCTATAAAAACCGGATCCCAAATACGAGAAATCCGGCTAACGGGCGCGACTGAAGGTATGTTGAAACCCGTGCCTCTGACTATTGATTTTGACGCGGCAAAACATTGGAGCTATGCCGTTCAGTGGTTGTTTATCGGTGGTTTAGTGGTTGCCGGTTATTGGTTTTTTAATATTCGAAAAGACAGAGATAAAATAAATGGCTGATCAGCTTCTAGCTCGCGTTGTTGGTTTTGGCATTATCTTGGCGATCGTCGTTGTTGTGCTTGGGGCGTACACTCGATTGGTCGATGCTGGATTGGGATGTCCCGATTGGCCGGGATGTTATGGCTTTATAGGGGTCCCGGAATCGCAGGAGGAAATTGCGAGAGCAGAATTGCTATACCCAGGCACTCCGGTCGAACCCGAAAAGGCTTGGCCGGAAATGGTGCACCGATACTTTGCTACTGGTCTGGGAGTTTTATGCGTTGTATTGGTCGTCTTAGCGTATCGGCGCAAAGCGCGGTTAAAAATGCCCTTGCTAATTTTAGGTCTTGTTGTCGTACAGGGCGCATTCGGAGCATGGACAGTAACGCTTAAATTATGGCCACAAGTTGTAACGGCACACCTTTTAGGCGGATTCGCCACGTTATCGTTACTATTTCTCTACTGGCTCCTTCTGAAACGGCCTTCATTTGTGGTTGCTAATGGCATACCGACTCGACTTGCCACATTGGGATTAGTGGTATTGGTTGTTCAAATTGGTTTAGGTGGATGGGTTTCCTCAAATTATGCAGCATTGTCATGTCCGGACTTCCCGCTTTGCCACGGTCAGGTTTTGCCATCCATGGATCTGGCAAAGGGTTTTGATGTATTTCAGCGTGTTGGCCCAAACTACTTGGGAGGGCAACTTTCAAATGAGGCTCGTATAGCGATACACGTCGGACATCGAGTCGGGGCTTTTCTAGTTTTGGCGGTTGTTGGCACGTTGGTTTGGCAAACTCGTAATCTAAAATTAGGCCAAGTAGTAGGGGGTTTGCTATTACTACAGTTCATTCTTGGTATATCAAATGTTGTATTTAATTTGCCACTGGTTGTCGCTGTTATGCACAATGCAGGTGGTGGAGCCTTGTTACTGGGGGCCGTTGCTTTAAACTTTGCCGCACGAAATACTGCTAAAGAAAGTTAGGCCGCGCAGA
>PAMR01000009.1 GCA_002708205.1 Gammaproteobacteria bacterium | reverse complement strand
AAAGATATAACTGGCGTAGGACAATTCATCGATGTAAGTATTAATGCTTCAGTCAACGTAACTACCGAGGCAGGCTCCTATCAGTGGCTCGTAGCTAACAATACGGTTCAACGTCAGACAGGCCGGCACGCAAGCATTCAACCAAGCACAAAGAATCAATTTGAATGCAAAGACGGAAAACACGTGTGTGTGATGCTAGCCGCGCGTAAACCCCATATCTTTAAGCTGTTGCAGAAATGGTTACCAGAGGTTGATGAGCCAATTTTGCCAGGCCTTCAAAGTGTGCTAGAACATATCGATTCGGGAAATTTGGACACAAGTACCTGGCCGAATACGACGGAGCTAATCGATAGCCTCCAGAAAAGTATTCTGAAAATCGCGAAAAAAACCAATGCGATTGATTTTATGGAACGCGCACAAGGCGGCAATATAGTTTGTTCTGTACTAAACACTCCCGACGAAATGCTAAATAGTCCTCACTTTATCAGCAGAAATTTTCCGACTCCTGTCCAGCATCTGGACCGAGCTAATCCAGTGACATATTCCGGGGCACCATATCATTTTGAAAAGTCACCTTGGCAGATCAATCGTCCTCCCCCGCAACTCGGCGAACATAACAAAGAAATCTTTAAAGAAATCGGACTCTCATTACAAGATATCGACGCGCTCCAACGCGATAGCATTATTTGATACCACTGGATGAAAACTCATCAACTGCAGATTAACGAGTTATGATCAGCGTGATTTTTGAATTGGAAAGCTCATATGCCATCACCGCTCGGCGTTAAACTCCAAGACGGAGCTTTATATATAAAGGGTAATCATCCAACCATAGATTACAGTGCACTCGAAATGCTCCGCGAAACCGTGAAAGACGCTTCAGACGATCCTAGTGTTCGAGCAATCTCCATTGACGTTTCTTGGGACGGTGTTGCCGAAGATATGGGGAACTGGCCAGACCGCATTGCACACCGACATCCAAAAGGATCACACGGGCCAGGGCCTCTTGTAGAACAAGATACAGTCCGTAGCATCCGCGAATGCATGAAACCGACGATCGCTCTTCTATCCGATCAAGTAAATGGGCTTGCCATAGACCTTGCCGCAGTCTGTGATATCCGCTACGCAAGCAAAAACTTGCAAATGACGGATGACAGGGTACGTCGAGGTAGAACCGCTGCAACGGGAATCACGTACATACTTCCAAAACTTATCGGCCAATCGCAAGCCATGCGGATCCTTCTTCTTGGTGACACGTTAGATGCAGAAGAAGCATCTCGAATCCATTTCGTTCATGAAACTTTTGATACCCATACATTTCGCAAGGAGATAGAAGAACGGATCCGTAAGATCGCAAAAATGCCGACTCGTGCGTGGGAAATACATAAAATGCAAGTGTTACCACAACTTGATCTACCTTTCGAAGCCGCTATGACGCATTCCCTTGGAATTCGACAAACTCATGTTATCGAGGATCGAGTCGAAGGCATGCGCGCCTGGCGCGAAAAACGAGAACCGGAATTTACAGGGCGATGACAGCAAATGACACACAGAATGAAGAGCCGTTGATCGTTCAAGACAATGGCCACATAAGACACATCATTCTGAACCGACCACAGAAACTTAACGCGATAGATCTAGCTCAACACGAGCGTCTTATGGAAGCCTTTTTAGAAGCGGAGCGTGCTTCTAAGGTACGAGTTCTGACGTTGTCAGGGATGGGTAGAGCATTCTGTGCTGGCGACGATTTAACCGCGTCTAAACCTAGATCTAATGAACGGCACGCAAAACGCAATATCGATTTGGAAATGGGACAAGGTCCATCCTTCTTATTAGAAACCTGCTCCGTCTTACATCACCTAACCAAGCCAACAGTAGCCTTGATGCACGGAGTCGCTCTAGGATCTGGGTACGATTACAGTCTTTCCTGTGATTTTCGCCTCGTTACCCCCGACATACGGTATGGAGACCCTCGTATTGATCGTGCCCTCTGGGCAGCCGAAGGGTGGTCGTACAAGCTTCCACGTCTAATCCAACAATCACTGGTAGCTCCTGTAGCCTATCTTGGAAAACTCATGAATGGTGAAACCGCAATGCGATACGGGTTAGTCCACCGTATCATTTCTCCTGAACCCGACATACGAACTTCTGCAATGCCGTTTCTATCTCACCTCGCACAAATTGACGATGAAGCTTACCGCATAACAAAAGCGAGCATCACAATGGCGGTCGATTCCACCTTTAATCAAACTCAAGCTCTTCACGCCGGATTATAAATATGTCCTATTTACTCAACGACGATCAAGTACATGATTTTATAGCCAACGGGTTTCTCCGACTCGAACCTGACGTAGCTGAAACACTTCATAACAACATTGCGCGTGATATCGAATTTGCCATCGAAAAAGAAAATGGTTCCTACGGCAATAATATCGTATCCCGAGTACCAGCTCTTTGGGACATCATACGAAGCCGTCGAATAGATGGAGCTCTTACGAGTTTGTTAGGACCTAACTATTACGTTCACCCGCATCGCGCAATCCATATAAATCGACCTGTAGAAGATAAAACAACAATCTATCCAGATGACTTTGATGGCCCCCCGATGGGGAAAGGGTCCATGGCCGGATCAGGATGGCACCAGGATGCCCAGAGCCCACTATCGCGAGCGCGGCATCATGTACCGAAATTTCTGATTGGTTTTTACTTTCCGCACGACGCCCCACCTGAAATGGGCCCGACACGCATACAAGCCGGTAGTCATTTGTTTGCCCAACCAGTTGAACCTAGTGGTGTTATAGCTCCCAAAGACGTGAAAGCTGGTACCTTCTTTCTTGTCCACTTTGACATGGTCCACGCGGGGTTTACGAATAGGTCGGACTTTACCCGATATATGGTCAAATTCGTGTTCACCCGTGTCGAATCACCCAAAGAACCCAGCTGGAACTGCCAAAATAGAAATTGGAAAAATCCCGACAGAACCATCACTAATTACACTGCCGAACCGGCGTGGAAGTATATTTGGAACTGGATGCTTGGATGCTCCCCTATTAACCAACAGGGAGCCGATCTCATCGCGCTGAACAGCTTGAATCAAGCTGAACGACTAGAGTCCATATACTCGTGCAATCTGGATCAAATAAGCGTTCTGGCCGAACAAATCAGTGCGCTGGCTGGCTCCGGGAATCATAACCGCCGTTTGGCTAAAGACGCTGACGGCAATACAATTCCTAGAGACGACTCCAGGGGATATCCTCGACGCTGGAATGAACGCGCCATCGTGTACGACGACGCNGCATACGCTCTCGCGGCCATAGGAGAAGGGGCAATCCCTGCTCTTCTCAAACTCACCAAGGAAGAAGANCCCTGGGTCATCATGAACGCAACTTTCGCTCTGGGAGAAATTGGTCAATCTTCGGAAGGAGTAATAACCGCTCTGACACAGCTCCTTGACCATCCATTACAACAAGTCGTTAGACAAACACTGGACGCGCTTGCGTTAATGAATTGCGACTTGGAAATGGCTCTTCCAAAAATCGAGCATCTANTAACACAATCCAATCCAGAATGGCAAACCAAAGAAGTACAACGCGGATGGACAGGTGAAGATCAAGTTCGTCTGAACGCAGCTTTTACCTTACTCTCGGCCGTAGAAGGTCCTACAAACAATCTGGCTATAGAAGACATCTTGACCCAAATACTTGACGATCGAAACGGCTACGTACCGGCTGTAGCAACCGAAGCCTTAGCCCGCATCGGATCAGTCAGCGCGAGTCAGACAGCTCTGCGCTATTTACAAGAGCGCCGCTGGGATGACACGCTCCGAAGCTGGGAAAAACCTTTTTAAACTAAACTCAATTTACAGGTGAACACCTAGTCAGATCAATTCGTGAAGCTTAATACAAGAAGTGAATTACACGCCTTCGGTCCCAAGATTTCACGGGTTCGCCGTCAACGAAAGCCGGTCTAAAACGCATCCTACCCAGGTCTCTCCGATGACCGTACGTGTCAAACTCTTCAGGTTTTTTTCGTAAGGTGATCAGATCTTCAACTTCCCCTTTGCGACTGATTGAGTACGAATACTCTGCCTCGCCCCTTTGAGTACGATCTTCTCTTATAGACTCAAACATCCGTCTTGGTGTCCCCGGACGCACATCGAACAGAAATACCGGTTGNCCAAATACTTGATTTAATCTACTCGGATCCGTCGTCGCCAAAACATCCCAAATTTCTTTATAGGTGCCGAACGCCTGGCGCCACAGTTTAAAAGCGAGACGCCAATCCGCTAACTTGAGAAGCGCATTAAGATGTTCCGCACTATGCTCCCCATGGATGTCTCTTGCGATTTCCACGGCCTTTTTCAGAGCGATATTCCCCGGTCCNAACCGACTGGTTCGGGTCTCCCTCAACAGNGTGGACTCTGGNAGGTTGTACCCATATGGCTTGGGCTGCCATAAAGGTCGTCCTCGAACTCTCAACGATAAAGGGAAAGCCTGAAGATAATACGTCTCTGCCACTCGCAGTTGATGTTGCAAATTAANNTCACTGACATCACCACTCTNTATGTCTTCAATATCGGCCAAGCGTTCATAAAGTTGTCNCGCTATCTGCGGATATCTNATTTCGTTGTACCAACNCGCCAAAGCTAGCAGTGTNGATTTGACTCGTAAGTCTCTGCTCCCATAAGCCCGANTTGCNACTTGATACGCGTATTCGAAACGATCGGTTGCNTCACGGAGATCGTTATTTTNAACGAAGACTCGCGTCTGTTTTCGAACCANCTCTAACTGCACCGGATCAACCAAACCGTACGTGATGCGTTTATGGAATAGAGCCTGATCGTAAGCCATGATCGATCGCTCTGTATCGCCCATATCTAATGCAGCGTCCCCAACCAACTCATATAAATCTGCCAATTCGGAGGCGTACCGGTCCGCCCTTTCCACCTTCGCGATTTCGTTTAATGCTTCTTCGAGAGCTTCAGTAAACTCCTTTGCATTTATTTTCTCCCGAATTGAAGAAATCTTGGAAGTGTCGGTCGCTACCGCACCGACACTCAAACAGACGACGAAACACAGTCCAACCCCCATTATTTCGAACAACCTAGCAGAACAATCCATTTCAGGAAGGTATCTCGCTAATTTATCGAACAAAGCAACTATAGCGGCGGTACNCCGAGGCGACCCGTTAAGATCCATCGAATCATCGGCAAATGCTGCCTCCCCATAAACACCTGATCAGCTACGACATACATCGGTGTACTAAAAATACCCCGTTCAATCAACTTCTCTCTACAAAGGACTAAGTCCTGATTGGGCTGTTCGGCGATCTTGAGTTCTTCGAGTATTCTGTCGACACTTTTAGATGTCAGATCAATCGAATTGTTCCAGAATCGGTTAAAGATCGTTATTGCATACTCGATGCTTTTTTTGGCCGCCCCTGCTTTTAGCAAACCTACCAATGCTGCAGTTGAATCAGTTTCCTCNATCTTGCGATAAGGTAACCCCTGTCGCTCAAAATAACGGCGCAAATTAAGTTCTTGNTAATTTGACCGGACCCTCGCGTGNCTTTCTCCNACAGTTTCGTGCTCCGTAGACGTTTTTTTCTGCGTCGNTCGTCTTGTTATGCGAAATGGAACCACCTCCAGTTGCTCCTTGAGTTCTTGGGCCATCCGTATAGAGGGTCCCAAAGCCAAGTAGGATTCCGGATCTGTGAAATCGACGGCTAGGGTGATCATCCTAATCTCCAAAATGTTGGTAGGCGACATCCGGAGCTCTGCCCTTACATCCAGATAAATGCCATCGAATCGATGGGAGGTGCTCTCGACCAAAATAAATTTCACCGTCGATTACAAACGTCGGCACTCCAAAAATTCCAGCCGGATGAAGCTTTCCCTGTAACTCGTCATGTATAAGCCGACCCTGCCCATACAAATAGTCTACAAAACCATCAGTATTTACCCCTGCTTCCAACAAAACGGAGGCCATGACTTCTGAATTTTCAATATCGAGATCTCGTCTCCAAAAACGTTCATAAACTATGTCGAGATAAGATCGTAGCTCCTTCCGACCATGCTGTTTCGCCCACAACATCGCAATTCCAGCGAAGGAGGAATCCCATATCTTCTGAGTACCGTACAGTATGATGTCGTTGAGGCGCGCATATCGCTTAGCGTCCATGTAGGCATACCGGACGGCTAACCATTGTTGTGGACTTCGTTTGCTCTCAACGACTTCGCCCCGGGTATTGGTCTTAGCTGAACCAAGATAACTTGGTATATCCAAAGTGAGCGGTCGCCAATCAATCTCGATGTTAAATTCGTCTTCCAGCTGATAAGCAGGGTCCTTCGCAAGGAATGCATAAGGACTCTTTACGTCTAGATAGACAATTAGTCGATGGGGAGTGACGAGTGCTTCCATAGCCGCATGATAAGCTCAGCTAAGGCTCTTGGGATACATAATTGAGGTGTAAAAAAGCATGAGTTGGAAAACTGAAGTAGATGAACTAAATCGCCAGCGCCAAATGGCTCAAGAAATGGGCGGAACCGATAGCGTTGCCTTTCATCATGGCCGAAACAAACTCACCGTTAGGGAGCGAATCGATTTATTACAAGACCCGAATTCTTTTCAGGAAATCGGCGCAATCGCGGGCACCGCAACTTGGTCAGGCGACCGAGTAGACCAACTTAAACCATCTAATACAGTGATTGGCACCTGCCATATCAATGGCCGAAAAATAGCGTTTTCGGGAGGAGACTTCACCATCCGCGGAGGTGCCTCTGATGCGGCTATCGGGAACAAAAGCCAGTACGCGGAACAGTATGCACTCAAAGCGCGCCTCCCTTATGTTCGATTACTCGATGCTACGGGTGGTAGCGTAAAAACGTTCGAACAAATTGGGCGCACATATCTCCCGGGAAATTCTGGCACAAATATCTCCGCCGAATTACTGCAATACGTTCCCGTGGTTTCTGCAGTGCTAGGATCCGTCGCCGGTTTACCTGCCGTACAAGCTTGTTTGTGCCATTTTAACATTATGGTCAAAGGAACGAGTCAAGTGTTCGTCGCCGGACCAAAAGTAGTTGAACAAGCTACCGGGACGACCATTTCAAAAGAGGATTTGGGAGATGAACGAACCCAAATTAAAAATGGCGTCATCATGAACTTAGCAATCAGCGAGAAAGATGCGATAGATCAAGTACGTCGATTTCTTTCGTATTTGCCAAACAACGTTTGGGAAGCGCCACCTCGGACTGATGCAATCGATACGGCAGAAGATAGGGACGAATCGTTATTATCTGCAGTCCCCCGTGACCGCCGGAAGATCTATGATCCACATGTCATATTGAGGTCGGTGCTAGATAAGGACAGTTTCTTTGAAATAGCCCCAAAATACGGTCGAGCGCGGGTTACCGGCCTTGCGCGCGTACAGGGGGTACCGGTCGGAGTGATGGCGAATAATCCGAAATTTAACGGCGGATCCATGGATATCGCAGCTGGAGAAAAAACCATCCGACTCATCGATTTATGCGAAACATTTCACCTTCCTCTCGTTTATTTTGCGGATGAGCCTGGGTTTAGTGTCGGTCCCGCACAGGAGCAACTCGGTATAGTGAGAGCCGGGGCTCGGGTAGTCACAGCGCTTGCGCGAACGAAAACACCTTATATTTGTTTCATTCTAAGGCAACTATATGGCGTGGCCGGTGGACTACACCAACGAGGCGGGGACGGTCTGTACAGACGTTACGCATGGCCATCCACACACGGCGGATCAATGCATATCGAAGGAGGTACAGCTATAGCCTACAAACGGGAGATCCAGGACTCTGAAGATCCAGATGCGAAACGTCAAGAAATAGAACAACGCCTTCAGTCAATCTCTTCACCGTTTAGAAACGCGCATGCGTTTGGAGTGGAAGACATCATCGATCCTCGTGAAACACGTTCATTATTGATTGACTTTATTGAGGATGCATGGCGTATGATCCAAACACAGACTGGACCAGTTGCTGGGAGCAGCAGCTATCGACCATAGAGAGCGAGTACTGGAAATTAGGCAAGTTATAAGAGGGAACCATTATGTATGACATTGTTATTCGCAACGGATTAGTCGTAGACGGAACCGGAGCTGAACCAAGACATGAAAGCGTAGCGATCAAAGATGGTTTCATAGCAGAAATTGGGGATATAAACGAACAAGGTACATCTGAAATTGATGCGTCAAATCAAATAGTAACCCCCGGATTTATTGACATCCACACACATCTTGATGCCCAAATGGGTTGGGATCCGGACATGACCCCAGTCAGCTGGCACGGAGTAACAACGGCCCTAATAGGTAACTGCGGTATGACTTTTGCTCCCTGTAAACCGAAGGATCAAGATCTCCTAGCCGGAATGATGGAAACCGTAGAAGACATTCCTAAAGAAGCAATTCTTGGGGGTCTAGCTTGGGATTGGGAACACTATGGCGAGTACCTCAACTCAATCGAGGAGCTGGGGACTGCCGTGAACGTAGCAGGATTAGTAGGGCATGCCGCGGTACGTTATTACGTAATGGGGGAGCGTTCGTTCGCGGACGACGCCACGCCGGAAGAAGTAAGTACAATGACCGAGATTGTTGAAAAGTCCATGTCGGATGGGGCCTGGGGCTTCTCAACCAATCGATTTGAACCACATCGAGCACCTGACGGTCGATCGATACCAGGCACGTTTGCAAACGTATCCGAACTCGAATCAATCGCAGAAAAAGTCGGAAACCACAATGGGCTCGTACAAGCCGTCGGTGCGGATTTCGAAATCTTACGAGCTATTTCGGACAGCGCTAGAAATCGAGTCCTATTTAGCTATGCACTCGAAATCTACGACGAAAATGGGGTGCCCTCTTCCCGAGAAATAAGTTCTGGAATTGGTAATAAAGCAGCCGCATCGATTGACGCGTTAAGCAAAGAAAGAGAAATAAGTGCTATAGCGCATGTACGCGGATCTGGTTTCATTCTTGGATTACAGTCCAATCTACCCGTTCAAGGCGAGGCCTGGACAGAATTAGCCAAGCAAGACCTAGAAGGACGCCTACAAGCCCTACACGATCCTCAAACGGTTGCAGAATTAATCGACGAAGCCAAGCGCGGTGAACCTCGAATTGATATCAATCGCTGTTTCTACCTAGGTTCAGAGGAATTACCTAACTATACGAATAACATGAGCCTATCTGAACAAGCAAAAGCAGCTGGNGAGCATTGGATAGAAACCTTCATCCGCCTATCAATCGAAACCGACGGCAAGGCCTTGTTTAATTTTCGTATGTTTGCAGGAAGCCTCGACGAACAAGCAGACCTCTTTAAAAGCAAAAATCTATATCCCGGCCTAGGGGATGCCGGTGCACACGTCTCGCAAATCATGGATGCAGGATGGTCCAGTTTTATGCTGTCATACTGGCATCGTGAAACCGGATTTTATTCGCTCCCAGAAGTCATTGAACGAATGACTTCTGGACCAGCCCGTATTGTTGGACTGAAAGACCGAGGAATACTAGCAACCGGGATGCGTGCCGATGTCAATGTGTTCGACCTCGCCGCAATCGGTGAAAAACAGCCGGAGCTCGTACATGACTTTCCGGGTGGTGCGCCGCGCTACATCCAAAGGGCTCGTGGGTTCAAAGCGACTATAGTAAACGGTCAGATAAGTCTACTAGACGACCAGCTAACAGGGACCCGAGCAGGCAACGTCCTACGCCATCCCGGTTAATGATTTGGTGTTACATCGATACTTAGCAGCAGCCGGNTTGAAAGATATACCTAAAGATCTGGGCAGGCTGCGTTACGCTCCATTGNACAAACAAACCTCAGCATCACGCAAGGCGTGGGTGGACAATATGACGGCCCTTTGGTGTTCAGGTTCTGACGACAATCANAGAAAAGCGAACGCCTCCTCTTTCTCTTTAGACGTCAAAGCACAGAGGACCTTACGTTACTATTTTGCTGATCATCAGAGGTTACCACCTGGACAGATTGAAAAATCCACAAGACACATACAAGCGTCAGCACCGTCAAGTAGCCTTCTCACAGAGTCTGAGAAAAGAGATTTAGACGAGTTGGGCTACCTCAATTTAGGAATNTTGCTCGACGATAGGAGCCTCGATTCATTGCGGGAACGTTTGGATACTCGTGTAGAATCCGAAGGCTCAAATGCCGGGCACGAAGTCAGCCAGACGCAAGGTATCGCACGGCTTAGTGGAACCGTAGTGAAAACACTCAATTCTGACGGCCTACTGGATGTCTTCTTTTCCCATCCACGCTTGCTTGCCTGCGTACAGCATCTACTTGGGCAACAATTCAAATTGAGCAGTTCAAATTTTCATGCGCCACTTCCAGGATATGGAGCACAAGCCATGCATGCAGATTGGGGATGGGGTGTTACNCAACCCGAAGTGGTCAACGCGATTTGGATGCTGGACGACTTTACTCCTGATAACGGTCCCACTCGGGTCGTACCAAAATCTCACCGATGGGGCAAACACCCGGTAGGCTCAGCATTTAACGAGGTGCCCAGCGCCCTCTTTCAACCAATTGAAAATGAAATTCACCTGACTGGAAAAGCCGGTACTTGTGTGGTGTACAACGCACATCTATGGCACAGCGGAACACAAAATCGAACAGACAGTTTACGCAGAGCCCTACATTCCTTTTTTACGAAGGCTAAACGTCCACCCCAGACCGATGTTATGCCTCTAATTGATAAACAGGTGTGGTCNAGATTTTCGGCGACGCAACGCGCACTCCTCGACCTACCACCACCCTAAAGGAATCACCNCCAGGTCGGTCACGTAAACAGAAGTGTCCCCAATAAATGTGGGACACTTCTGCTCAGGAACGGTATTTATCCGCNCCGTCNGTTAACAGGATCCAANGGAGTCGACGCCGACATATCCATGACGCCATCTATACTATCCATCATCTCATCAAAGGTCGCTTCTGGACCGAGGGCAATCCCTTCATTGACATAGGTTTGGGATCGAGAATATCGNCCACCCGACGCGTGTATAGTCACGGCTGATGGCGCATCTTCACTACACATGTAAAGTACCGCCGGAGACACCAGACTTGGATCCATTTCAGCTGGAGGATTATCCGCATCGAATGTTGATCCTGGTACGCTCGCGGTCATACGCGTCGCTGCACCTGGAGCCAGGCAATTTACTCGCACATTATGAGAGGCCCCTTCTATCGCGAGAACGTTCATAAATCCTAGCATCGCCATCTTGGCAGCCCCGTAATTAGCCTGGCCAAAATTACCAAATATCCCGGAAGTAGAACTCGTAAAAACAATACGACCCCAGTTTTTTTCGTACATGACAGGCCAGGCAGCACGAGTGACGAGATTACTACCTCTTAGATGAACATCAAGAACCAGGTCAAACTCGTCGATGGTCATATTCTTATACGATTTATCCCGAAGTATTCCTGCATTGTTTACCAAGATATCGACGGTACCAAAAGCACTCACNGCATCATCTACGATACTTTTAGCGCCTTCTGCATCTGTCACCGAGGCTTTATTCGCTATAGCTTCGCCTCCCGCTGTCTTAATCTCCTCGACAACGGCATCNGCCATATCGCTTTGTCCATCACCATGAACTCCNCCACCCAGATCATTAATAACNAGTTTCGCACCGCGTTCTGCAAACGCGAGCGCATGACATCTTCCTAGTCCACCTCCAGCTCCCGTTACGATGACAACTTTGCCTTCGAAATCACTCATGTACTAATCCTCTCTTAAACTTTTCGGNGTAAAACACTATTTCAAACCATCACTCTAGGGTGTTACAAGTTCTCTTTCGGATTTAAAGGAGTTTTTTTCATGAATCGACTAAAAAATAAGGTCTGTGTCGTGATAGGTGCCGGTCAAACTCTCGGTGAAACGGTAGGAAATGGCAGGGCGACCGCGATTCGTTTTGCACGGGAGGGCGGCCAAATAATTCTCGTCGACAAAAATAGGCAGTCGGCCCACGCAACGCTCGATCTCATTCGGACGGAAGGATACTCGGATCTACACACGATCAATGCCGATGTAACCGTCGAAGCCGACTGCGAACGGATCACTTCGGAAGTCATAGCAAACTTCGGCCGAATCGATGTTCTACATTACAACGTTGGACAAAGCGAAGGNGATAGCGAAGTTGTAACCCTTCCCCAATCAAACTGGGACAAAATAATGTCGATGAACCTGCGCGGTTTCTATCTATGCAGCAAACACACACTTCCTATCATGCGGCAACAAGGCTGGGGGGTGATTCAATGTATATCTTCCGCAGCAGCAGTTACTTCAGGCCGAAATATGACTTATAAAGTATCCAAAGCAGGCATGAATGCTTTGGTCCAGTCGATGGCAATAGATAATGGTAAGTATGGAATTCGAGTCAATACAATTATGCCGGGATTAATGGACACCCCCATGGCAATTGAACGCCGAGCAAGAGAACGCGCTGTCGAGCGGGATGTCATTCGTCAAGAACGAGACAACTCCGTTCCATTAATGAAGAAAATGGGCACTGCATGGGATGTGGCAGATGCTGCTCTATTTTTGGCCTCCGATGAAGCGAGCTACATCACGGGGATAGCCTTACCCGTCGACGGAGGTGTAACAGCACGCGTAGGTTAAATCTCTATTAATTTCTTAATATATTGAATTATAAGCGTATTTTATATATGAAACATTCTATTGAACCTATCATTGGCGATGATCAAACCATTCGTGATGCTATTGCATCAGCACACTTGCCATCTTTACTAAACGCACTGGTGCATATCACTGGCGACCCCAGTCATATTCGTGGACCAGTTCGACCAACTCCGGGCACTTTGAAAGATCCATTAGCAGGAATTACGAAAGAACAAACCAATAGCGTAAGAAATACCGCATTTAAAATCCTTACTCACCTCAGAGATAAACCAACGTCCACCAGGAAGCCATCCGACGAATTAGTGCGCGAAATGATTACATACATGACCGGAAAAGAATTGTCGGACGACTATGTCGAATACCTCCTTGCCGAATTAGATCTAGAGGAAACGGACGCNTTTAGAACATATGGATTCGNAGCTATTCCCGANCCNGTTCGGNAAAAATTTCACGTGGTNGTGATCGGNGCCGGNATGTCTGGGTTACTAGCNGCTATTCGCCTNAAGGAAGCCGGTCTATCNTTTACGGTCATAGAGAAAAACCCAAATGTNGGTGGAACATGGTTCGAAAACNNGTANCCGGGNTGCCGAGTTGATAGCCCAAACCACACCTACTCNTACTCATTCGCTCCGAAAGANTGGCCGAACCACTTTTCGCCACAAAAAATCCTTCTAGNATATTTCGATCAAATTGCTACTNACTATGAGCTGCGTAGTNATATNATNTTCGACACCGAGGTGAAGACTGCTCGCTTTTCANATAATAAATGGACAATTGAGTTAGTCGATAAACACGGCTCTNNACAGCTCANCTGTAATGCGTTAATTACNGCTGTTGGGCAGNTGAACCGACCCAAAATGCCNGATATTCCAGGACGAAATACGTTTGCCGGCCCTTCATTTCATTCCGGACAATGGGAAGAAAATCATGACCTAACCGGCAAACACATCGGCGTGATAGGAACCGGCGCATCTGCTTTCCAATTCGTACCAGAGATTGCAAAAACGGCTCGCACAGTCACTGTATTCCAAAGGACTCCACCCTGGGTTTCACCCCGACCCGATTATCACGAGAAAATACCAAAGGGAAAACATTGGCTATTAAAACACGTTCCATTCTATTCGAAATGGTTTCGGTTCAATATGTTCTGGGCGACAGGTGAAGGCCTTTTAGAAATGGTCCAGCGCGATCCATCATGGAATGCCCAAGATTCAGTAAGTTCAGAAAATGATCGCTTAAGGCAACATCTAACCGATAGCGCAAAGCAAGCCTTGTCTGGCCGACCTGATCTTATTGACAAGTGCATTCCCCAATATCCACCAGCCGGCAAACGAATGTTAGTGGATAATGGCCACTGGTACAAAACGCTCAGAAGGAACAACGTCGATCTCATTACGAGTCCCGTANAGGAAATAACNCCCTCAGGNATAGTCACCGAAAATGCNTCNTTTGATTGTGACATAATTATTTATGGAACCGGTTTCCAAGCTAACAAGCTACTATTCCCTCTCGAAATTNACGGTAATACAAATAACAACCTACGAGAACAATGGGGCCAAGATCCCCGTGNTTATCTCGGGATGACCGTCCCTGGATTTCCAAATTTATTTTGTTTGTATGGACCCAACACTAATCTTGTCGTCAACAGCAGTATTATATTTTTTAGTGAATGCGAAGTCCGATACACCATGGAAAGCCTTTTACATATGCTCCGAAACGGCCATACCATAATGAATTGTCGAAAAGACGTTCATGATCAATACAATAAAAAAATAGACGAAGACAATCTGCTAAGGGCTTGGGGCAGCACCAACGTTAACAGTTGGTACAAAAACGAAAATGGACGCGTCACCCAAAATTGGCCGGGTAGCAGTCTCGATTTTTGGAAACAATCGAAACGGCCCAACCCCGATGATTACTACTTCACCTAGATAATCAAGATGTTCTTAGCTGCAGGTCTTGCACGATATCGCTCGTCCCATATAGCTAAGTGATCTAAATCGTCTAGTAGACTCAAACGACCGAACCGACCAAATTGTAGAGCAGCAGCAAGCGTGCAGTCTGCCACATTTGGCTCTTCGCCTCCGAGATAGGACCGTCCATCGCTCATCAATGCGTTTAAGTGCTCCAAGGTACCGCGAGCAGAGCGCAAGCCAGCCGCAGCAACCTCAGCATTAGGTGGCAGCCCAATTGGTGAACGTGTGGCATGAACGGTCATACCGACAGGAATCAATACGCCGGTATCTACAGTGCGTTCCAAAGATCTCGATATCGCGCGTGCTTCAGAGGTATTCCCAAACATTTTGTATTGCGGATCATACTCTTCAAAATATTCTATAATGGGCAATGACTCAGTTATGAAAATCTCATTCTCAAGCTCGAGTACTGGTAATTGACCTTGCGGATTCTTTTTCAGAAATCCTGGAGTCTTTGCTTCGCCCTCTGGAATATTGATAGAAATTTCCTCTACCTCTACACGAGCCCCCGATACCTCCCTCTCGGACAAATATAGACGCACTTTAGTCGGGTTCGGCGCGACCTGAAACACGTATAACTTCACTTATAGACTCCTTTCACATGCTCGGAAAATACGAAGAAATTCTTCGAACGCTTACTGTACCCGTATGAAGCTTAAATTGGTCTACATATCGATAACAAATAAGGTAAACAACACTCTCGACCCGCGGAGGAGACGATATACTCTGAATATGAATATTGATCCCAAACTTTTTGAAACCATCTACACATCCAGAGCATTGCGGCGATTTAAGAACGAACCAGTGGATGACGAAGTTTTATTTCAGCTCATGGATGCAGCTATTCGGGCCCCGTCAGGACAAAATGCACAAGACTGGCGCTTCATCTGTATTAGAGATCCAAAAATAAAAGACAAGATGCATGACTGGGCCCAAACCCCCTGGTTAAGATATTCAGCGCGATACGCGGACGACCCCAGCGAAATCGACAAACTCCCTCGATCACAACGCTTATCCCTTCGCAGCGTCGAGCATCTCGTCCATCACTTTAAGGAAACCCCTGTAGTGGTCCTGGTGCTCGGACTTAAGGACCGACATTCAACGCCTGGTGGCAGCGCATTCCCCGCTGTGCAAAACCTATTACTAGCTGCCAGAGGTCTGGGTTTATCTGGATCCGTTTTTAATTTTCCGCTTTCACATGAATCAGAATTAAGAGACCTGTTAGAGATACCCGACAGCAATCAAATCTATTGTGTCATACCCATAGGCTATCCCAGCGATCAGCACGGCCCTCTAAAACGCAAACCGGTCAAAGAAGTTGTGTTTATTGATCACTTTGGTGAGAAGTGGCCTTTTGCTGAAAGCCAACCGGACAAGGGTTGGGAGGACAAGTGGATGACATAATTTTCAGGACCTTCTTGTTCTGCACGTTAACTCTATGCCATAGCCCTCTGAGCGCGTACGATTTTTCTGACAACTCTTACCTGGCACCATCCTACATTTTTCCGGCTTGGTTCAACGTGATTGAACGAGGAATAAGCGAACAGGAACTGGTCGCCCAATGCGTACAAGAAAAATCTGTATGTCCTAGTCATCTCCGAGGACTTCGAGTAGTTATTTCTCGAGGCCAGAAACTTAGTCGTAAAAAACAGATACAACTTACGAACCGGTGGGTAAACCAACACCAACGCTATAGAAGCGATCGTCCACGAACTTCTTTTTTCTCCACAANTCCCNAACNCATNCGCCAAGAATGGGCCACTCTCATCGACTTCCTACAAAGAGGAGGCGATTGCGAGGATTACGCAACCTCAAAATATCTGCTACTCCGACAGTTTGGAATACCGCCAGACGATATGCGCATTGTCATAGTACTAGATCGTAGAAAAAGAGAGCACCACGCTTTGATAGCTGTTAGACAAGGCGAATCTATTACCTTTCTAGACATTGATAACCGCGTTTACAAGAAACTTCCCTCGATTTATCGAAGTATCTACTCAATCAACGAGAATGCCATCTGGGATCACGATCAGCCTTCCAAGGTTTAAGTCTAAACCCATCTATTCGATGCTCATACCGCGAGGTATTCGCGGAGTGTCTAGACGTTTCACCTGCTCGAAAATATGTTGATATCGTTCCCTCTCTTCATCGCTCTGCCGCGGCAAATTCAACCCAATTCTCGATGCGTACTCGCGATTCTCGGCTAAAAACGTTGGCAAATTGTCATAGGTGGTCGTTTGAGCCAGCTCGTAAAGAGCATCTAGGGTTACCGTTTCCCTCATCTCATCCCACTTCCCTTGCAAAGACAATCCGTGCAATTTTTGACCGAGTTCTTCAAGACCATGCAATTCTAGAACTTTATGGTAAGTCCGAGTAGAACCGTAAAAAGATAAGGCTGTACGCATACCCAAAAGCTTTTGCTCTATTTCACTTTCACTGTCGCCAATGACTAAGTAACCGCTTTCCGCTATTTCAATGTCAGTCCACGTCCGGCCACTTCTCTGCAGACCCTGTTGCACAGCAGGCAATAGGATCTCACGCATATATTTGTCCGACATAATTCCACCGTGAGGCATCACCACATCAGCCACTTCACCCGATACACGAGCCATACCAGGTCCAACCATCGCCAACCCTACCTTCGGCAAGGGCTGATCAATTGGGCCAGGATTAAAGTTGGGAGTCATCAATGTATACGTATAATTTTTTCCTAAAAACTCCGGCTGTTTTCCATCCTGCCAAGAAGCCCATATCTCGCGCATCATCTGAATATACTCGCGCATTCGGGGTGCTGGGGGGCTCCAGGTACCACCAAAACGCCGTTCATTATGGCCTTTCACCTGACTACCGAGTCCTAGGGTAAAACGACCATTGGATAATTCTTGTATATCCCATGCTTCCATTGCCAAAACCATAGGACTTCGCGGAAANGCAATAGTCACGGAAGTCTGTAGTTCAANCCGAGACGTTTCGGTCGCGGCCAAAGTCATCAAGACGATCGAATCGTGAGCTAGTTCCCCGCAGGTGACTATGTCATAACCTGATTCTTCGGCGTCCTTAGCAGCTTGCGGTGCTTTACTTGGCCAACCACCAATACCAGTAACGATTTTCATAAACCTATCCCTTTATATCTACAGCGCTATACTAGAAACATATCACTGAGAGCTAGGAGAGGCACTATATGAGTCGCGCGCATTTAATCGTTGGGGGCTATCCGGCAGGCTCTACCGCTGGGCATGACATGGATTTCGCCCGCAGACAAATCCTAAATATGTTAGAGGGACAGGAGAATACGCACACTACGGTTTCCAGCGATTTCTCTAATATAGAAAAATGGATTTCGGGTACCGATCTACTTATGACCTACGTCGCTGGGCCGTATCCTGATGATGCTCAATGTACTGCTCTAAATGAATGGCTAAAGGATGGAGGGCGTTGGCTGGCACTTCATGGAACAAGTGGCGGAAAAGCTGCACGAATTCAAGGCTCAAGTCAGAGACAAATGGTCAAATTGAGTCATCACGATTCATTGGGCTGTTTTTTTCTCAACCATCCGCCGATTAGAAAATTTACCGTCAATGTTGCCAACAAAGCACATCGAGTGACTCAAGGATTACCTGATTCTTTTGACGTTTCGGACGAACTTTACCTTATCGAGCTCCAAGAAAACTGTGATGTGTTACTAACGACAGAGCTTGTAAAAGACCCGTCACCTGATGGATTTGGATTTACCTACGATAAGGACACTTCTCTACTTCCAGACGGGAAAACGCGAGCCCTTGGATACTCCAAGACAGTCGGGCAAGGTGAAGTCGTTTACGTCGCTCTTGGACATTGCCACTCTCCCCAAACCAACGCACAACCGGTTGTCGATGAAAGCGTCACTGACGGAGGAGCTCCACCAAGAAGCTTTCATGGGGTCTGGGATGAACCCACTTTTGCTCAATTGATAAAAAACGGACTCGCATGGGGATTAGCCGCGTAAGTGTGCACACGCTCCGATGACTATGAAACCGGTAAGAGAACACCACTACGAGCTCCCAATCTTCGATAGCAAGCGATGGGATCAATTCACGCCCAGAAGCGGGGACATCATCGTCTGTACTTCATATAAAGCCGGAACTACGTGGACCCAAATGATTTGCGCGTTATTGATTCACAATGAGCCAGTCTTACCAGCCCCGTTGGGACAACTATCACCTTGGCTTGATGTACGATTCTCATCAATCGATAACATTATCGCTAACTTGAATTCACAGAACCATCGTCGAATAATCAAAACACACACGCCTCTCGACGGTTTACCGTACTACGATAATGTTGATTACGTCGTCTGCGGAAGAGACCCGAGAGATGTTTTTATGTCCTTACAAAATCACCTTTCGAACGGAACTGGAAATCCAGATCACATAGTAAAACTAATGATAGCCAACGGTGCGACTTTCCCCTCCAAACCACCAGATCCACTGCCAGCAGACATACAAAAACGCTTCCAACTGTGGCTCTCGCAAGCATCTTTTCCCTGGGAACAAGACGGACTCCCTTATTGGTCACATTTTCGTCATATGGAAACCTTCTGGAAGTATCAAGACCTACCGAACATCCATTTAATACATTACGCGAACTTAAAAAAAAATCTGTCTAAGGAAATGAAACAACTTGCTATAAAGTTAGATATTAAAACAAGCAGAGGCAATTGGGACGAACTCGTAGCCGCTGCCTCATTTGAATCGATGAAAGCAAATGCCGATCACACCGCACCAGACACCCAACATAAAGTCTGGATCAATAATTCGAATTTTTTCCACAAAGGGGAAAGCGGNCAATGGCGAGGCGTTCTCGACTCATCAAGCTTAGACATGTATGAAAAAGTATCCCGAGAAAGATACGACGCAAATATGCTGCACTGGCTAGAAAATGGGTATTAGCTAAAACTTTCTGACCATGCTGAATTAAACCTGAACAATATCTCGTTGTCGCCGNGCCTCGAAGAGCATCACCGCCGCACTAATACCNACATTCANAGAATCTGCNTCTCCCGCCATTGGGATTCGAATCNCNNTGCCANTAGTTAGCCAAANATCGTCTAATCCATCAGCCTCATTACCCACCACTATTGCNNCTTTTTTCCTNAGATCAATACTCGTATACAAAGTTTGAGCGCCTGGGGTAGTTACAATAATTTCTATATTTTGGTCGTTAAGCCACCCAATAGCCCTCTTCCGATTCGTGACAGCTACGGGAACATGAAACAAAGANCCCATACTACTTCGTATAACATGATGATTAAAAATGTCAGTGCGTGGTTCACACACAATTACACCATCGACTCCTGCAGCGTCGGCTGTTCGTAAAATAGCGCCAAAATTACCCGGCTTTTCAATTCCGCTCGCAACCACGTATAAACCTTCACCCGGAACTTTTAAGCGATTCAAATCCCAATCGGGCATTTTGGCTATCGCCAAGATACCGTCCGGATTTTCTCGAAANGATATCTTTCGAAAAACATCTGCATCAGTAGGCCGAATAATTCCTAGCGATCCCTTACTTCGAGAAAGAAACTCGATTGTTTCAATCGACGAAAATTCTTCACAGACAAAGGTTGTGTCGAAAATTAAATCGCTTCGTANCGCTTTGGAAACTTCTCGATAGCCTTCAATAATGAAAGCTCGTTCATGGAGTCGCGTTTTATGTTGTCGAAGACGAACTGCCCGCTTGATCTGAGCGTTTTGTCCGCTCGTGATCATTTCAAATCCTAACTTAAATTAGCCGATCGTTTGGGCCGCTCACTAAAACGAGACGCTAACAAATCTTTCAGCAATGTNGTTTGCCAAAAGCAGTCAGATTCAACATAGTGTGCTAGGACTTCAAACGTAAGCCCCCGAACATAACGATCATGATCGCTTAAACCAATTTCCGCCAATCTGTCGAGTGTCGATGCTTGGATGTCTGCGTTCCTAGAGACCTGCAAAATGGCATAAAGAATGCTTTCNCGGACGGTGGAGCGCGTCATATTCCCGTTCGTTGTGTTATCGGGTTCCTCCATCAATATCGACAATAAGCGTTCCACATTAATTTCCGCACCGGATCGGGCTATATTTCCCAGCGCATACGCTGCATTTGATCGCGCCAAATCNTCACTATCGTTNTCTAAAATCTCTAGAAGAAGCTCAACCGTTTCGATTGAACGCGCTTCACCAGCGGCAAAAGTTGCAACCCGTCGAGTCCGCGCATCCGTCGCCTTAAGAGCCTTAATCAGCGACGAATGAATTACCTCCCCAGAGAGGCCCAAACCGTGAGCTATGGCTCGACGAACTGATTCCTTACCATCTTTCAATAGTTCATCAGCGACCGAATGGTTAAGATTTCCCCGCCTCAACGCTTCGCCGACTTCATATGCGGCTTTAACACGAACATCTTCACCAGAAGATGTTTTAAGCCGGTTGACACAGTCAGATTGCACCTCTAATTCACATTCATTCTCGCCTCTGGACCATGCCCATATCCGTTTCACCACTCCATGTATAGCTTCGTGCCGATCAGATAAGGCTGGTTTATCAGAAAGGTTATCCCACNCCGCCACCTTTGGATCTTGAGTCCGCATAAAATAGAATTTGTACATAAATCGTCGATCATCCCAATCAGATGATTTTCGAGTGCCTCTATGAAAAAGATCATAATGCGCTAAGACCACGCTACCAGCAGGAACTGTTAATCGTTCCCTATACAAATTTTTAATATTGAGAGTTTTCANGGAGCCAGCTAANTTNTCGTCCCTTGACTNTAGATTATCTTGGCGAAGGTCTTCCATATCNAAANTCGGATCAACCCGATCACCTCGACGCCACTCAGACTCTCCTTGCTCAAAATCCACAGTCCAATANTGAGATCCCGCTAATACTTCAGTGGGCCCGGATTTCTCTAGAACCTCTTGAGGATAATAGAAAAGCATCGCCCAATTCGGGCGATGGGTACGATAGTGTCCCCGATCATTCCAAGGCAAATTGCCATCTTGATGAAATCCCTGATCAAAATTACCCGCCTCATGAACAAAATGGTGTGGATGCAGAACATACTCTGCACCCAAAACACTCGTTAATGCTCCATCGATTATTCCGCAATCCAACAGTTCCTGCGTAGCGGGTATTCGCGCTCGAAGGTTATCTCCTACAACTTGCAAATGACCTGAATCGCCACCAATAGCTCGAGATTCATCATGGACAGCTGCAGCGGCTTCGGTCATCTTCGTATGAAATGCTCCATCCAACTCCGGGATCTGCAAAACGACATACCCGTTTTCAAGATATTCAGCGTATTGAGTGTCAGATAGAAGTTTCATTTGGCGCGTTCTTAATGCCTGTTAGGAGAGCTTGGAATTCCATTCGTCCAATCTATCACCGACCGCAGCAAGAATTGGTGCGATATCCTCTTCCACNCTGATACTTTCGATCGTATCCCCCTGGTCAATACTATCGACTACCACTTGATCTTCCTCACCCACGATTTCACCAAATATAGTATGCGCATCGTCCAACCAAGGTGTCGGCACATGAGTGATAAAAAACTGTGAGCCATTTGTTCCCGGACCTGCATTCGCCATAGAGAGTCGCCCAGACCGGTCATGTCTGAGACTGCTGTCAAACTCATCTTCAAATTGATAGCCCGGTCCACCAGTGCCTGTACCCAGTGGACAACCCCNTTGGACCATGAAATCAGGGATGACACGGTGAAACTGTAATCCGTCGTAGTATCCACGTTGCGCCAAGTTGAGAAAATTTGCACACGTCACCGGCGCCTCTTTCGGAAAGAGACGCAGATGTATATTGCCTTTCGACGTTAATATCGTTATTTGCATTAATACTCCAATAAATAGGTCAAGTAACAGAAAACACGGCCCGCGCTCGCCATAGCGCCACCGTCGGTATAAGAAAAATAAACCCCGATATAGCTGCTCCCCAAAAGCCCGCGGCCCCTGCGGCATTGAGGTTAATGATGTTCCATAGAACCATCGCCACCACAACCTGGAGGCAATATAGAGCTGCCCATGGCCACATCCAGCGTTTCATTTTCCAAAACCCATATGCCCCGAAGCCATATACAGCCCAATGAGGAATCGCCGCTACTTTCGCAGCCCATCCAACAAACATGTACCCAAACCAGACTTCTGCGTCGTCCTCAACGGGCTTAACAAAGAGGTCAAACGGCAGGTANATAAACGTCATATACAAACAAAAGGCGAACATGACATTCATCCACCACGGTCTGAGATCTAACTGAGCTTTTAAAGTGGTCAGTCGACTCAATTCCGCTCCTATCGCTTATACCAATCCGAATCTCTGTAAGGCCCATCCNGCCACTGTAGNGCCTCTTTCAAACCTTCTGTGCGCATCTTTTCCTGCCAATCCATAGAATATTCTGTAAATTGGCCAGCTGCATCAAGGTCCGTAGAACTACGTACCGAAGAATAAATGCCCATATTTTCATAAAANCGATTCATATTAACCTTCAGAATCGCCAGCTGATCTGCTGACATAATAGCGAGCCGATCTGCGAATGCTATCGTTCGATCTTCAAGCTCTTCTTTAGGCCAAGCGTAATTAATCATTCCAATTTCTTCCGCTTCCGTGGCAACCACATTTTCACCGGTATAATAGAGTTCTTTCGCTTTTCGCATTCCTATAACTAGTGGCCAAATAACTCCTGTCCGCGAGGTTCCAAGTCCTCTGCAACCCGGATGNCCNAGTTGCGCGTCATCGGCTGCGACTACCATATCCGCCATCATAGCGAGTTCACAACCACCAGCAATCGCATATCCATGTACTTGGGCTATTGTGATTTTAGCCATATTCCATAGATACATATGTATGTCAGTGATTTGTTGCATACCGGTTCGTATATTCATCAGCAATCTACGACCCTTATCGTCTACCGCTTGATGACGTCTAACAACAGCATCAGCGCCTTTCCCAGACGAAGGCGTGAGGTCATACCCAGCACTAAAGGCTCTCCCCGCTCCGCGAAGAATAATAGTCCGTATCGAATGATCCGCTTCCATATCATGGAGCGCATCGTTCAATTCGAACAAGAGCTCCTGCGATAGCGCATTCAATTTTTCAGGACGATTAAGGGTTACTCGTCCAACCCGTTCATCGGTACCTACCCGATCTACAATCAAATTTTCATAATCAGCCATAACTTCAATCCCCCAACCAATGTTCTAATTAATTTGGCGCGTAATGTACGCTGTCTTGTTGAACTTCAAAAGGCGACTCGTCAAAAAATAAGCAGCCGCTCGCCTGAATGCAAATCAGTAATCCTAACGAATCGCGATAGGATTAATGATCATTTGGACCGCCCCACGTACCTTTGCTTGACCAAGGACAAACAAAAATTCAAACGCTTTGTCACGAACCAGTGGTCCAGTGTTCATCGTTTCCAAAATATAAATGCCGTTTTCTTTCAACAGAACCACATGGCCTACAAAGGGGCGATTGGCATTTTGAGCAGGCACAACGTCCAGTCCCCAAGTGTCAGCTCCTACGGCTAGTACATCCATTCTCGCGAGATAACGTGCGACTTCTTCCGATTGCCCCGGTTCTCCAGCGACCCAGACATCGGGCTCCGATTCCAGTTTCGCTTCGGTCCAACCAGTATGAAAAAGGACCACATCGCCTTTTCTGATCGGGGTACCTTGTTTTTCTACTACGGCTCTTACATCCTCGACAGTAAAGAATTGTCCT
>PAMR01000008.1 GCA_002708205.1 Gammaproteobacteria bacterium | reverse complement strand
GTCGTCCGGTTTTGAACTCTATAATGCCTTGGGTCGGACGCAACAGCCCCGCAAGAAGGTTAAGTAGTGTGGTTTTGCCCGAACCGCTCGGTCCCCATAAAACCACCGTCTCTCCCTCCTGAATCGTCAATGAAATGTCACGAAGTATCCAACGAACCGTTGAACCATCACGAAAAGATTTCCCGACATTAGCAAGAGCATACATAGGATGTAGATCAATTAGACACGCAGTTTATACCGAGTCGTACTGCATTCCCTGCTGATGCAGTTCGGTGTTGATTGAGGGTAAATGTTGACGCTTCTCCACTGCCGTCAGAACCTCTGCCACTGTCGAATAAGACGCGATGGATTTCAGATTCGTTATGGTNGGATAGATCATCTGCCAGCGTTTGTTTTCATGATGCTCCAAAGCGTCAGTAGCCGTAACCCACTGACCTGACACCAACTCACGTTCATGACGATCAGCGACTTGATCATCCGGCATCGCCGCCAGAAAAAAACGTGTATCGAACCGAGCCGGTGCACTTGATGGGGTAATCCAATGACTAAGATAATACACATCGCTTACCGCAAGCTGTAATTTCTCGGAACGAATAAACTCCGGAAAATTCATCTCACCAGCCATCAACTGCCCTTGTATCTCGCTATAACGATCTTTTTCTTTTTGAGATTGATATACGAAAGGTTGACCGTTGCGACGTGCCAACAACACACCAGATTCCTCAAAACACTCTCGAATTACTGTGACCCAAAACCTCAAGCCCTTTGACTGAACGTGCAACCGTTCCGAAGCGACAACATCGTCGAATCCAACACAACAATCAAAAATTTCTGAATCCGAATTATCAACTTTTCCACCTGGATAGACGTGCAAGTCAGGGAAATCTCCTCGTCCAGGCCTCTTGACCATAAACACCTCGAGAGCATTACGAGCCTCAGAGGGACGCACTAGTAAAATCGTTGCTGCCTCACGAATCTTTGACAATATCCCCACCCACCGTATTGTTTGACGCGATTACCAAAACCAACAGGTTCGGCTTTTCACGAGTTATTTCTCTATTTTTTATGAACGTCGTCGCCACAAAGACACTTACCGTCCAACCTACTTTCGCACCGCTTCGCTGTCTAGGAAATCGTCTCGATCGACCTCAAATACTTTGGTAAGGCAAATCTTTCAATTGCTTCAAATAATAGCTCCGCGAACACAGCCATTAAAGCTGCAGGTATAGCTCCTTGTAAAATTAGACCTGTGTCATTGAGAGACAGCCCAGTAACGATGGGATCACCCAAACCACCGGCCCCAATAAACGCCGCCAAAGTAGCGGTTCCTATGCTAATAACAGCGGCCGTTCGAATTCCGGCAAGTATTGATGGCAGCGCCAACGGCAAATATACGTGCCGCACCTGTTGATAGGAGGACATCCCCATCGCTTTTGCAACGCGTTGAAGCACTGGATCGACAGTGACTAAAGCCGTGACGCTATTGCGTATTATCGGTAACAAGGAGTACAAAAACAGCGCGATAATTGCAGGAAAAACTCCAATTCCAAACAAAGGGATCATTAGCGCAAGCAGCGCAATAGAAGGAATTGTCTGCAATAAGCCCGCAACATAGACAACACTACGCGAGAGCCAACCAATCCGGAATACCGATAAAGATAACAAGACGCCGATTAAAGTTGCAGACACGATGGCAACTCCAGTTAGATAGAGATGTCGTACTACATTCCTCCTCAAGGTAGAAGTATTCTCTACAGGCTTATAAGTAATTCCCAAGGTTTCTAAATGACTCTGTGCAGCAGAAGAAAAATCAGCTTCGGAAAATAGTACTGAAGCATTCATCGCTGCCATTTTTGAGTCATCTATAGTGTCTCCGAGTGTGATTAGAGCGTCTTTGGCCAGCTGGGGAGCATCTCTTCTAATCAGGGGAACGGCCAGGTATTTTGGAAAAAAGTCTTTATCATCCTCCAACACCCTCAACTGATAGCGAGCTAGTTCTCCATCAGTCGAGTAGGCATCTGTCAAATCAATGGTCCCATCGGCGATCGCTTGATACGCCAATCCATGCTCAATAGCCTCTGGCAACCAGTCAATTCCATACTGTGTCTGTAAGCCAGGCCACCCATCTTCTCTCTTCAAAAATTCGTGCGAGACCATCGCCCGAATCCCNATTTGGTCTTGCAGTTGCGAAATCCGCCGCAGATCTCGTGCTTCAGCAGCCGCCTCCGGCATAGCAAGTGCATACGTATTGTTAAATCCTAAGGGGGATAGCAACTGCAATCCCCGATGCTTCAATTGTTCATTTAGTTGTTTCACCGAGGCCCGTTGAGGCAATTTCAATATGGCTTGCTCGATGGTTCCTGTGTATTCCACGTAAACATCAATTTCCCCCGCAACTAATGCCTCGAAACAAATTAGTGTACCGCCTAACCCGAACCGTCTTTCGACAGACAAACCTTTCGATTCCAACGTTTGTGCAACCATTTCTCCAAGGATATAGCTTTCATTAAAATCCTTACTCGCGACTACAAGGGGCCGCACGTCGCTGTACACGACGAAACCCCAAAGGAGTACGAAAATCGATAAACATCGCCTCACAACTGCGTATCCAATAGCTGACGCACATAACTATTGGCAGGTGCGTCCAGTACTTCCGTTGTTTTACCGGATTGGACTATCTGACCGTCTGCCATAATCACTAGAAAACCCGCGAGCTTTACAGCTTCTCTTAAATCATGAGTTACGAGTAATGTACTAACGCCCTCATGCAATTGCAGTGCAGCAAAATGCGCATGGAGATCTGNGCGCGTAATGGGGTCGATTGCCGAAAAGGGTTCGTCCAAGAGAAGCATCTGCGGACGCAACATCAACGCACGGCAAAGCCCGACCCGCTGCTGCTGGCCTCCCGATAGTTGATAAGGATATCGGTGCAGCAGTTCAGTACTAAGCTCCATGCGGTTCATAAGTTCGACTGACCGTGTATCTATCTCTTGTTTGTTCCAACCCTGAAGGCGAGCCAACAAACTTACGTTTTGGAATACTGTCATATGAGGGAATAAACCAACCCCTTGCACCGCATAGCCAATTCGTTTGCGGAAGCTCGTCAAGTCCTCTGGTATCGGTTTTCCCATAACCGAAACAGCACCTTCGTCCGGGGTATATACCCCATTTACAAGTTGCAGGAGCGTCGTTTTNCCGCTGCCACTGGCACCGACTATGGCCGTTACTTCACTTTCAGGTAGAGTCAATGACACATGACGAAAGACCCATTGATCACCGAAACACTTACCTACCTCTTTAAAAGTGACGCAGTCACCCATACTGTCGCATCCCTGCCTCTATCATCACGTCTAGTTGCTCCGCGTATTCCCAAAGTAGCTCAAAAAGCTCCCGGGGACCCTCTTCACGGACTCTACTCTCTATTTCGCTACGGAAAGACTCGATATTTAGTTTTCCGCCTTCTAGGCGTGATTTCAACCAACTAAAATACCCATACGATTCTGAAACGCTTAATTCATCCGGCCTCGTNCGACATTTTAAGCGCGTGGCTAGCACACCCAAACGAGCATCCTCGAAGTGTATGTCTGGCCAAGGCTGTCCGCTGGATATCGCCGAATGCAAACTCTCACAGGACAAACGGTCTTTTTTAGGAATAAATCGTTCGTAGAGCATTTCCTCTACATCCCGCGTTTTTGCGATAGGTCCTTCTGAAAAAAGAGAGGCTATTTTTTCCTCTAAGTNGGGAACCTTCAAAAGGTCACGATGTGCTCCTTTTATTCGTTCNAAATCNATCTCTAAACGCTGTGCGTCTGCTTCTCGAATCACGGCAAGTGGGGCGATAAAAGGGCATCGATTCACTCGAACTTCTGATAGTGGTACACGTTTATGTTTTTCCATCACCGTAGAAGAAGGCTCAAATAGTGTTTTTTTAATCTCGTCAACGGTTCCGTTTATCAGNAAGTCTANATCTCCGCGCAAATCGCAAACAATAATACGAGTATCGATTTTTGGATGAAAAGCAACGGGAAGGACCGGGGCTAGGCAATGCTGTCGATTCGGATAAAAACCCGAAACATAGACACAAGGCTTTCGATATAGAGGTTCGAGTAACTTTCGGATAGTTTGTTTTGAACGATTTGCCAACGCATATGTCCAAATATCAGGCTGGTTTTTTTTTATCAGCCGCGCTAACTCGATCGTGGCCATGACGTCAGACAAAGCATCGTGAGCATTATCATGTAATAACCCATTTTGCTGCGATAACGCTTCTAAGGAAAATTTCGGGAGGCCTTCATCATTAATGGGCCATTGAATTCCATTTGGTCGCAGGGCATTTGTCGCGCGCACCAAATCAATCAAATCCCAGCGCGAATTCCCGGCACTCCATTCACGAGCGTACGGATCCATGAGGTTACGATACAACGTGTATCGAATAAACTCGTCATCAAAACGCAAATTGTTATACCCCACAACACAAGTGTTGGGGACCATAAAACGAGCGTTTATCTGCTTAATCGCCTCAATCTCAGGAATTCCTTTTTCAAACGTTTGCTGGGGTGAAATGCCGGTAACGAGGGTGGCTTCTATACTGGGGAGCGTTTCGACCGGCATTTGAACGTAAGTGACATANGGCTCTTCTATTGGTTGTAAGTCTAAATCTGTGCGCATACCGGCAAACTGGATAATGCGATCCGANGCCGGATTCGTCCCGGTCGTCTCTAAATCGTACCAATAGAAACTAGCCCCTTCGAAATCAGGAGAATAGTGATTTCTCGAACGGTGTTTCGCTACTATAGNGGACATAACCACGTCCAATTTACTACATGGAAGATAGCCTAGGATGACAAGTCACGCCGTTTCGATCAAATTCTTAGCGCTCATTGGTGGTCCTATCGCGTCAGTCATTGCCGCGTTATGGCTAATCAATATCGGATTCGATAATAAGTCTGCTCTGACACTGGGTGTCACCGTATTGTGTGTAAGTTGGTGGATTTTTACTCCCATACCCATTCCNGCTACTTCACTCATACCTCTTACTGTGCTTCCCCTATTCGGAGTGTTGACGGTTGAGCAAACTTCCAATTCCTATGGCCATCCGCTCATTCTACTTTTACTTGGCGGATTCATTTTATCGACCGCAATGGAACGAAGTGGTGCNCATCGACGCATCGCTCTCACTATGGTTCGCGCCTTCGGNGGAACTAGTAGCAAAAGACTCGTCCTTGGCTTTATGGTTGCTTCAGCCACTCTATCGATGTGGATATCGAATACGGCTACTACTCTNATGCTTCTTCCTGTTGCAATGGCTGTGATCGAAAAATCTCGAGATCGGCAATTGGCTATTCCTTTACTACTAGGAATAGCTTATGCGGCCAGTGTGGGCGGAATCGGGACGCCCATTGGCACTCCGCCAAACGTCGTCCTCATGGGAATTTATGAAGAAACTTTTGGAGAGAGTATTAATTTTGCTACCTGGATGTCTTGGGGCCTTCCAACCNTAATCATATTTGTACCGATTGTCTGGTTGTGGCTTACGAGAAAGCTAAACTATAAAGGCCATATTGACCTACCTGAAGTGGGCAATTGGACTGCCCACGAGCGCAGGGTACTGNCCATCTTCGTACTTACAGCATTCGCTTGGATCACGCGCCGTGAACCATTTGGAGGCTGGGAACATCTATTCGACCTTTCCGGAACCAAAGATTACATGGTCGCATTCGCAAGTGTGATCTGCATGTTTCTGATACCAAACGGTAAAGGCGAGAAGCTTCTGGATTGGGATTCAGCCGCAAAAATTGAATGGGGAATGCTAATACTTTTCGGAGCAGGATTGTCCATTGCAGCAGCATTCAGTAGTACAGGGCTATCCACCGCTATTGGGGAAACTTTAGCCGCCATCGCAAAATGGGATATCTTTTTCATTCTTCTAACATTNTGTCTGGCAGTAACCTTTCTCACCGAGATGACTAGTAATACCGCNACAACATCTCTGCTAATGCCAATACTGGCAGTCACCGCTGTTGCAGCTTCGATCGATCCGAAACTACTCATGATCCCTGCGGCTATGAGCGCGAGTTGTGCTTTTATGCTTCCTGTTGCCACTGCTCCGAATGTAGTGGTTTTTTCAACCGGAAAGTTTGGTATCGAGCGGATGATTAGAGAAGGTTTCGCACTGAATATCATCGGGGCTTTGGTTATATCCACGTTGAGCTACTTCCTCCTCACGTAACTCCATTAAGCGCTGCAAACGCTCGTCAAAAGAGAGTTTTGCGAGTGTTTCGACACCCTCGAAAAACGACCGCCAATCCTCGTTATTTTCAACGAATAACCGTTGAAACGCCGGCACCCAAAGGTAGTACGTTCCGATCGTGGCCATACGCGCATTATCGAATGGCCTTTTCATAAAGGCGTCGAACCGGCCGTGACCCAAAACTTGTTTGTTAGCCTGATAGCAGGATTGCATATTTTTAAATGAAGCCATCTTCAGTTCTCCCAGCACGGAAACCGGTTTCTCGGAAGCGTATAGCTGACCTAGCTCCTCACGCCAACTCAATAACCATTCGAATAGCAACTCTTGCTCCTCATCAATCAAACGAAAATCGCCCAGAAGATTTCTACTCTGAATATAGAGCGCTCCCCCTTTTCTCCCAACAAATGTAGCAAACGCCTCGTTAAAGGCACTATCCCCNGGAACAAAGAGTACGCTGTGTGCTAATTCGTGAAACAAAAGCTGCGCCAGATCAGGTTCATCCCAATGGGAAAATGTAGAAACAATAGGATCGTCAAACCAACCAATCGTAGAGTATGCTGGNACTCCACTAACATATACATCGTATCCTTTGCGCTGAAGACGTCGCGCTTCCTGAAGTGCCATATCCTCGTTAAAGTAGCCTCGATATGGAGCACAACCCGCCACTGGATAGCACCGCATTACTGCCTCAACACTAAATTCCTCAGCAGCAACTACATTCCAAACAAGGTATTCCCTGTCCAAATCGACATATTCGCGGTATTGACCATCAACTGGCAAAAACAAATCATACTGAGCAAAGTCAAGAATGCGCTGTACGGATTCTAGTTGGCGACGCACATGCTGCGTAGTCGCAGTGTCCAACAATATTTCTTCTATGCCTTGGCGTTTTGCTAGGAGTTCCATCTGTCCTGCAACTGCCTGCAGATAAAAACGCGCAGTCGCACAACCAGCAATAACTATACAAATGAACGGTAGAAAAAATAATTTGGTACAAAAAGTCCAAGTCTCTTTGCGGAAAAGACGATGGTAAGCTCTATTTACTACCTTTGACGCGAAATGAACCATGATTTCTACACTGCGTGGTATTGCGGCCTCAGTCTTTCTTGGACTTAATTCTCTCATCTGGTGCCCAGTNTTGTACCTGCTAGGCTTATTCCGGTTTATCTTTCCAGCAAATAGCTCACCTAATATTCTGATGGGAAAAAGCATGGACGCTATTGTCGATAAGTGGGTGGCTGGCAATCGGCTACTCATAAAACATCTTCGAATTACAGATATGTCAATCCCGCCGGAAATTAAAGAATTGAAACGAAACGCCTGGCACATAATTATTTCGAATCATCAATCTTGGGCAGATATTATTGTTTTACAAAATTCTTTTCTTCGTTATGCACCACCCCTCAAATTTTTTACNAAAAAAGAACTTATTTGGGTACCGTTAATAGGTCTTGCATTGTGGTTCCTGGGATTCCCTTATGTAAGACGACTAAACGCTGATAGATTGGCAGCAAATCCTCATCTACGGGAACTCGATAAAAACGCGACCTTAAAGGCCTGTAAAGGCTTTCTCGAACGGCCAACATCTGTATTGAATTTTGTAGAGGGTACACGCTTCACTCCCTCCAAACATGAAACCGAAAAACCACCGTNCGNCCACTTATTAAAACCCAAAGTAGGNGGTTTACTGATCGTTAGCGAAGCTTTGGGACATAGAATCGATAGGATTATCGATGTCACAATTATTTATGAACCTCATGCCCCTACCTTTTGGGATTTCCTCTGTGGTAGATGCAACGCAGTCAGCTTGTCAGTTGAATNCCGAAATCTTCCCAATCTAAATAGGAACGATATGAATGCATGGATAAATAAGGCTTGGAAAGAAAAAGACACTTATATCGAAACCAATCGTCAGTCACACGATGAAGAANGTTTATCCAACAGAGAACACCCGTGCAGCGAACATGCCTAACTTTCTATGCTCAAGATAGCTGTAGCACTAGAGTCCACCGCTTTCTATACGTCGCTGCAGATCAGCCACACGAGAATTAATTTGTAGTCGATAGGCATCTATAGCATTGATAGCTTGCTCATTTTCGTTGACGCGAGTCTCGAGTCCCACTTTCAGACTACTCGCAACTTGATTCGCCACGTTGGCCTTATCCGCAATATCACGCTGTCTTTCAAGCATTTGAGTTACCCGTATCTCCATCGCAGTTAGCGCNTCGGCAATGTCTTGTTGCTTTTCGAAAGCTCCCGCGTGTTGCGAGACATCCGACTTTAAATTTCGCATCGATGCGTCCACTGTCGAAAGTGCCGCCGTTTGTTTTTTTACNGCCGCCCGGTTCTCTTCAATCCATTTCTTGTTACGTTTGTTAGAAACGTCCCAGAGCTTCCGTATTTCATCCTCCCACAGATCTATTTGCTTACTAGTATCTGCTCCNGACTCGGACATAGTTTCATCCGTTACTCGTAACCGTTGTTCGAGCTGTTGTATTCGCTGCTCCGAATCCAATAATATTTTTTGATTATTAGCGAGCTCCCGATTCTGCTGAAAAATAAAGTAACCAGAAAGCAGTAAACCTAATACCAAAAGGACGAGAAAAGAACTTCCCAGCCGGTTGCCACCCTGATCTACCGAGCGTCTCCGGTTTCTATTGCCTCGGTTATATCCAGTGGGCGAGTCCGCCGCTATTGCTGGATTTTCGTCACTCACTACCTCTTCCCCTGTCCATACGAAACGAACTTATCTCCTCTCCCGGGCAAAAAAAAGCCCCGCCTTAACAGGGCTTTTCAATCAGGCACTTGCTATATCCGGTTACCTATAAAACCGACGACAACACTAAAAAGACAACTGTTAAAGCAAGGCTAGACCCGATAACACCTTTGACCGTAGTTATTGGCCCCAGTTTGCCAACGATAGCGTTAACTTCCANAGCGGCTATGATCAATAGAGCCAGAACGAAACCGAGATTGCTCCCTGATATTGTCGCAGCCGAGTTACTCCAATGCGCTGAACCCATATAGAAAAGCATGGGCATCGAAAACAGCGTATTGGTTCGCGAAGCTAGCAGAGCCTTAGCCGCAGCTGACGCTTGATTCGGGTCTGCTTCGCCGCCTGCAGCAACAGATTCGTTAGACGCAATAACAATTTTCTGATTAGGCCAGATAATACCCCATACATTTAAGAACATGAGCGTACCCATGATCACTCCAATTAGAATATCCGGACCTAAACGCGACGTATGTATTTGATAGAGCAGAATTATCCCTGTCAAAAACGTGAATAAGGCCGCAAAGCGGAAATACCACAATGCGTTTGGTACGAGCTTNGTAAAGGCACTTACTTTGGCTTCGTTNGAAGCCGAAGCCATGTATCCCCCTTGGATAAAATTNAAATAATAAAGCAGTCCGATCCAAGTAACTCCAAAGATGTAATGACCCCAGCGTGGTAGGTACTCTAATACTTCCATATGACCCCTCGATTCAAATATGTTGTTTAAAGCAAGCCCATAATACTAGGAAACAGGACTCCGCAACAATCCTGAACTTTCCTAACGTATATGCTCGTTACTGAAGGCAAAAAAAAACGGCTCATTTGACTGAGCCGTTTTTCGTGGCAGGTTCGATGTTGTTCTACATCATTCCGCCCATATCAGGCATTCCGCCGCCACCCGGTGGCATAGCTGGTGGATTGTCTTCTGGAAGTTCACTAACCATTGCCTCGGTTGTGATCATCAAACCAGCGACNGATGCCGCGGCTTGCAACGCGGTACGCGTTACTTTCGCAGGATCCGGGATACCTTTTTTGATCATATCCCCATATTCACTATTGGAACCGTCATAGCCNTGGTTACCTTTTAGTGATCGCACCTTCTCAACAACTACTGCTGGTTCATCTCCGGCATTTTCCGCGATCTGGCGCAAAGGCGCACTCATCGATCGAAGCGCAATCTGAATNCCGACATTCTGATCTTCGTTNTCTCCAGTCAGATCCTCGATTTTCTGCAACGCCCTAATCAATGCCACTCCACCGCCTGGCACGATCCCTTCTTCAACTGCCGCTCGCGTAGAATGCAATGCATCCTCTACCCGTGCTTTCTTTTCTTTCATTTCCAGTTCAGTCGGCGCCCCTACTTTGATGACGGCCACTCCGCCAGCAAGTTTTGCAAGACGTTCCTGCAGCTTCTCTCGATCGTAGTCGGAGGTNGTATCCTCAATCTCTGCNCGAATCTGCTTGATACGACCTGCAATATCAGCTTTTTCGCCAGACCCATCAACGATGGTCGTGTTTTCTTTNGATGAGGAAATTCGTTTAGCCGTACCCAGATCCTCTAAAGACGCTCCTTCTAATGTGAGTCCGACTTCTTCAGANATCACTGTGGCCCCGGTCAAAATCGCNATGTCTTGAAGCATAGCTTTTCGACGATCGCCGAAACCCGGTGCTTTCGCCGCGGCTATCTTAACGATTCCACGCATNTTATTTACGACCAGCGTAGCAAGCGCCTCGCCCTCAATGTCTTCAGCTATGACCACTAGAGGTTTTCCAGCTTTNGCNACATTTTCCAGNATNGGNAGCATATCNCGAATNTTAGAGATCTTCTTATCACANAGAAGGATGTATGGCTCATCCAAGTCTGCAGCCATAGAGTCCTGATTGTTNATGAAATANGGAGATAAATAACCCCNGTCGAATTGCATCCCTTCTACNACGTCCAATTCGTTTTCAAGGCCACTGCCTTCCTCTACCGTAATAACNCCTTCCTTACCGACNTTATCCATGGCGTCAGCAATAATTTCCCCTACTTGGGTATCGCTNTTGGCCGAAACCGTACCAACNTGNGCAATCGCNNTNGAATCCTCGCATGGNGTAGCCATNCCTNNNACGTGNTCCACGGCAGCNGCAACGGCTTTNTCGATNCCACGCTTGAGATCCATGGGATTCATNCCTGCNGCNACTGATTTCANNCCTTCAGACAGAATCGANTGTGCTAANACAGTNGCNGTNGTGGTNCCGTCNCCNGCCTCNTCAGAAGTTTGACTAGCAACCTCCTTCACCATTTGCGCACCCATGTTCTCGAATTTATCTTTTAGCTCAATTTCTTTCGCTACAGATACACCATCTTTTGTAACTGTTGGAGCCCCGAAGGACTTGTCTATCACCACATTTCGGCCTTTCGGGCCCAACGTGACTTTTACTGCATTCGCGAGCGTGTTGACCCCTTCGAGCAACCGGCTGCGAGCGTCATCGGCAAACTTTACGTCTTTAGCGCTCATTCGCTTTTTCCTCTATGAATCTAATTTAGTCTTCCAGAACACCAAAGATCTCGCTTTCNGAAAGGATNAANAGTTCCTCNCCGTCGATCTTNACTGTNCTTCCCCCNTANTGGCCNAANATGACNNTGTCGCCNACTTTNACGTCGAGCTTNTGAACGTCACCATTATCTGCAATCTTGCCNGGNCCAGCGGCAAGAANNTCGCCNTGTGAAGGCTTTTCNGATGCCGANTCAGGNAGCACGATGCCNCCAGCCGATACCGTGTCCTCCTCCAAACGGCGCACGACCAAACGNTCGTGTAGAGGTCGAATTTTCATTTCCTAATGTCTCCCAGGTTAAAACCCATCCCTTTGAATTATCCACATCATATAATGCGGATTAGCACTCGCATATGCCGACTGCTAATCGAGGGACGCTAATAATAGGGATGGAATATGTCGTTTCAACCCCTAAAACGTAAAAATTTTCAATATTTGGCATAATTCGGCTCCTAAAACGCTCTAAAACCAGAATTGACGAGGAAATCTGATGTGTCTTAGTCGTGTTCTCCTGTGTTTCATTTTTTCCACTTACAGCTTCGCTGCAGAGTTACCCTCCGCATTACCCGAGAAAATGGGCCTGTCGTCAGAACGCCTGGAACAAATTAATCGAGTTATTTCAAAGAATATCGTGGCAGGAAATATTCAAGGCGCGATCACCGCAGTAGCTCGAGGGGACCATGTAGTTCATTTTGAAACACATGGACTGATGGATGTGGAAAAAAACATACCCATGCAACGCGACGCCATATTCATAATGATGTCATCTACCAAACCCATTCTCGGCGTTGCAGCGATGATCGCAATAGAAGAAGGCTGGTTCCGCCCTCAGGATCCCATTAGCCGCTACATTCCAGAGCTAGCAAATATGTCGGTTGCTGTTCTCAAGGAGCCTAGAGACAAAAATATTAGTCCAGAATCTGTTCGTCGAACCGAGATCCCGGAGTATCGCCTTGTGCCATCAGATCGGGAGGTGACTATTCACGACATACTAACGCACACTTCAGGAATAATGAGCGGGGGCTTGGGTTCAGCCATATCAAAACGCAGTCCGAGAGAAACGCTAAAACAGTTTATCCCGTCCTTGGGAAACGCCATTCTCGATTTTCAACCCGGCACAAGGTGGAAGTACAGTCCGGGAACGGCGCTAGATGTAATCGCTCGGATCATAGAAATCACATCGGGAAAATCGTACGACGAATTCATAAAGCAACGCATATTTATTCCGTTAGATATGGTTGATACTCACTACAATCTCCCGACATCCAAAGAGACTAGACGTGTGGTTATTTCAGGTCGAGATATGTCTAGATTTAGAAATTCAAACAATACCTATTTTTCCGGATCATATGGGCTCTCGAGCACTGCTCGGGACTATCTACGTTTTGAGCAAATGTTGGCGAACGGCGGGAAACTCGGAAAAAACAGGATTTTAAGTCCAAGGACAGTCGACATATTTGCAAGTAATCAAGTCGGAGACCTCTACAGCGATCGCCGAAAAGGAATGGGATTCGGATACACCGTCGCAGTCACGGAAGACTCGATTATTTCTGGGGGTAGACGCAGTAAAGGCGCCTTTGGCTGGGGTGGAGCTTTTGGAACGCGCTCCTGGACTGATCCAGCTGAGGATCTATCCGCCGTGTTAATGCTACAGCAGCCCCATGGTCGTACCCAATACGAATTCGAAAATGCAATCCGTCAAGCAATTATTGAATGATAGTCAAAGCAACTTTTTGCCAAAAGTGACTGTAATAAAAAGAGTAAATCGCTCGACACCTCAGAATCTGAGGTGCGCTTAAAGCTATGTATTCTGCAACCAATTATTCACGATACAGAATACCCGAGGCTTCTAGACGGTCAGCTAAATCGGGTTCATAACCCAGAGAAACTAACAATTCTTTGTTGTGTTGTCCTGCCATTGGTGGCGCTTTGAGCGGCCGATACTCACCGTCAAAATTTACCATAGCGCCATGACGTTTATACTCGCCCCAATGTGGATGGTCGATCGGAACGGCTGCGTTCAGAGCGACTGCTTGCGGATCGTGTAGCCAATAATCGCTGGGCGTTGTTCTATCTGCTCGTACACATCCAATTCCTTTTGGTGCCAAAAGACTTTCCCAACTATCCGCATCTTGTTGCTTAAACATTAGCTCCAAAGCTTGTTCAAGTACTGAATCATTTTCTTCAAGCATTTCGACAGTCGGCACCTGAATTCCAACATCCGATAAAATAGTGTGAAATTTTTCTCGTTCCCGTTCGCTGATGAGCGCTAAGAATACCCACTGATTTTCTGAAGTCGCGTATAGTCGATAACAAGGCGATAAACCATGCATCATGTGATCCGGCATCGCACGGCTGGACTTCCCTGGATAACTCAAAAAGTCGTCATGATTAGCGTATGCATTAGCACCGAACATATCGACAAGTATTTGTTGACCCATGCCTGTTCGTTGTCGAGCGACCAAACCAAGCATTGCACTCGTCGCGACTACTACCGCTGTATTCGGATCAGGATTCACTTCATTCGCCCGCATTAGACGTCTCGTCCATAAACAAAGCCCGTCAAAGTCCTGTATTTTGCTAGGGAGTTCTTCTCTCATTTGATACATGACACCTCCCATCGCCGCACCCGGAACAGGATGTGTACTCGGACGGTGCGCACCCGGTCCATCAGGACCATATCCGTTACTTTGTAAATAGACGATATTCGGGTTAACACTTGCTACGTGTTCGTATCCTATTCCAAGTCGCTCAGGAACTCCCGGTCGATAGTTATGAATTAAAACGTCAGCATCGGCCAGTAACTTCAATACGATTTCTTTACCTTC
>PAMR01000007.1 GCA_002708205.1 Gammaproteobacteria bacterium | reverse complement strand
ACACGATCTTCGGTAGGATCGAAGTGAACATTACCGTCTTTATCCACATTGGTAATCGGGGCGAGATCAAACTCAAGATCACCAAAACGCTTGGCAAAAATAATTTGCTCCGCGTTAGTGAGATGCTGACCGGGAAATATGAGCAATGCATATTCTAGCCACTGTGTATAGAGTGCCTGGAAGGTTTCATCATCAATTTCGGAGAGCTTTACATCAGTGACAACTGCTCCAAAACTAGAATCTTCTAGTGGAGATACCGAAAACTGTAGCTCATTCATTTAAAAGTCCCTCCAAAATATATCGAACTTGTAATATCGCACCATTTTCTTCACGTTTCTAATACGCTTTACCCGGCAACCTAAAGGATCTAGCTAAGTTATGCTCGTAATGGTCGAAATAAAGGATCAAAAATGAAGATATTGTGCGCGATCGTCAGCGTGGGAATCACCATAGTGATGATTTTATCAAACGCTGCATGTCAACAAGCGGTTGTGGTCAGTAAATCCCCAGTATCCATCGAGGATTCGAAACCGATAACGCTATTGGAAGATTTGAAACGTAAACCAACCGACCAAGTGGTCATTCCCTATCGTAAATTTCAACTAAGTAATGGTTTGACTGTCATTCTTCACGAAGATCATTCCGACCCTTTGGTACATGTGGATGTCACTTACCACGTAGGCTCAGCACGCGAGGAACCTGGTAAATCTGGGTTCGCCCACTTTTTCGAACATATGATGTTCCAGGGCTCGGAAAACGTTGGTGATGAAGAGCACTTCAAAATCGTAGTCGCATCCGGTGGAACAAATAACGGCTCGACAACCGCAGACCGCACCAACTATTACCAAACTGTTCCAGCCAATCAACTCGAAAAAATACTCTGGCTCGAAGCGGACAGAATGGGTTTTTTCTTAGATGCAGTTACACAAGAAAAATTCGAAATCCAACGCGACACCGTGAAAAATGAACGTGAAGAAAACTACGATAATAGGCCATACGGATTACTACGCGAACGCGTACACGAAGCTCTTTTCCCTGAAGGCCATCCATACTCGTGGTCAACTATCGGCTACATCGAAGACTTAAACCGCGTCGACGTCACAGATCTAAAACGTTTCTTCATGAAATGGTATGGACCAAACAACGCAGTTTTAACCATTGGCGGAGACTTTGAGGAATCCGATGCGATTGAATGGGTAACCAAATATTTTGGGACGATTCCCAAAGGGCCTGAGATTCCCCCTCTCGAAAAAACGATAAATACTCTGCCTGAAAGTCGCTACATTTCTCTCGAAGATCGAGTTCACCTTCCACTTTTGCAAATCACCTTTCCAACAGTCCATGTTTTTCACCCCGATGAAGCCCCGTTGGATGTATTAGTCAGCGCCCTAGGTGTTGGCGAGACGTCACTTCTATACAAGAATATGGTCAAAAATCAGATTGCGGTGCAAGCTACCGCGAGTCACGGGTGCCGAGAGCTAGCCTGCAATTTTGCAATTACAGCGTTACCAAATCCGGCGAAAGGGCGAACACTCGCCGATATCGAGAGAATCGCTCGAGAGGCTTTAAACGAGTTCGAAAGCCGTGGGGTCACGAATGATGATGTTGAACGAGTCAAAACAACCATTATCTCCGATATGATCTACGGACTTGAAAGCGTGGCTGGAAAGGTCTCACTGTTAGCCCTCTATCAAACTTACACTAGTGATCCAAACTACATAAAAAAAGACATTGCGCGATACGAGAATGTAACGTCTGAAGACGTAAGGAGAGTGTATAAAAAATATAAAAAAAACAACCCCGCCGTGATAATGAGCATAGTACCTCACGGGGGATCAGACCTACGCGCACGCCCTGACAATTGGAAACGATACGAACGAAAATTTCCAAAACAGCCATCAACCGGTGATGTCGCTATTCGTCGCGGGCGTGATGATTTCGATCGAAGTGTTATGCCACCCCCAGGTAAAAATCCAGAGACCCGTTTACCTATCTTTTGGGAAGCTACACTAAAGAACGGTATTCGAGTTTTGGGAACCCAAAACATAGAAGCACCTACCACAAACTTATCATTACGATTCGAAGCAGGGCAACGCGAAGAGTCTATAGAGACCTTGGGACTTGCCGTTTTAACAGCAGATATGCTTAACGAAGCAACAGAGTTTTCAACAAACGAAGAGCTGAGTGACCGTCTGCAAAAACTGGGGGCCAGCGTAAGTTTCAGAGCTGCAAACAATTCTGCGACCCTGAATGTCCGAACGCTAACGAAAAATATCACGCCAACTCTAAAACTAGCCGCGGAAAGACTCTTTACACCAGCATTTTCGAATGAAGATTTCTCGCGGGTCAAAGCACAAACCATCCAATTAATAGCACAAGGAAAAACGCAAGCAGAGTTAACCGCTCAACTGGTTTTTCAGCAACTAGTATTGGGTTCTGAAAACACTGTCTCATATCTGGATCGAGGCACTGAAGACTCGATCAAGGAACTCGAGGTAAACGATGTTCGTAGGTTCTACGCCGATCGCTACTCTCCATCTCAGACGACACTTGTAGTTGTCAGCGACCTTTCCAAAGAGCAGGTTCTAAAAGAAATTTCGGTTTTTGCTGATTGGGACGGGCCAGCTATCAAACGATCTGTAATCACAAATACCCCAACGATACAGTCAACAAAACTTTACCTTATCGATAAACCTACCGCTGCCCAATCAGAAATACGAATTGGAGGGACGGGGCCTCACTACGACGCGACGGGAGACTACTACCGAGCTCGACTGGCTAACTATGTACTTGGTGAAGCCTTCAATAGCCGCATTAACCTTAATCTGAGAGAGGATAAAGGTTACACCTATGGAGCCCGCCTCAATTTCACAGCGTATAAAGATTACGGGATGATTATAGCCAGCGCTGGAGTAAGAACAGATGTGACTGCTGAATCAATTAGCGAGTTATTTAAAGAGATATCAGGATATGTTCAAAGCGGTATTTCTGACACAGAATTAACTTTCCTTAAGAATGCTGTAGGTCAAAGAGATGCACGACTATTCGAAACCCCTTCGCAAAAAATTGGGTTTCTCGGTCAAATGCTTGTATTCGATCTACCTCCAAATTTTGTTGATCAGCAAAAGGCAATACTCAAAGATATAAGCGGCGCTGAATTAAACGTAATTGCAAAAAAATATATAAACCCTGACAAAATGATTATTGTTGTCGTAGGTGACAAAAAAACGATCCTACCTAGCCTGAAAGGGCTGGGCTATGAGATCGTGCTCGTCGATGAAACCGGCTTACCAATTGAGGAGTCTTTATGAAGGGTCAGAATGAATATTTGCCTCAACCAACTGATGATCTATCCCAGCTCAAACAAGATGTTGACGCTTTTGGCTACTGTGTCTATGCGAATGCCCTTAGCGGTGAAGCCCTTGAAGCAACACGTCAGCGGCTGATTGAGCAAGCAGAAGCAGAGCTGGAATCCGACGTTGCCTTCAAGGATGGTGGAGAGCCGCAACTCATTGAGAAGGGAGCCACACCCGCTTTCCATGGGTCTTCAGAAGGTGGAAAAGCTATACCTAACGTAGGCTCAATCGGTATTAATCAGCGCGTTTGGATGCTGATTAATAAAGGACAAGAATTTCGTGATGCTGTAATGCATGAGGGTGCATCCGAAATTGTTGAACATATCCTAGGTAAGGAATTTCAGCTTTCGACACTTTCCGCGAACATCGCCAAACCTGGTGGATCTGAAATGCAATTGCATACGGATCAGTGGTGGATGCCCGCACCGTCGACCCCCAACCAACCTCCCGTACGAGCAGGCAATATTACTCGTCAAGATTTCGACCACGACATCAATCGTCAAGACATCAACCAAATAGCCCCTCCAGCGGCATGCAATGTCATGTTTATGTTGAATGATTTTACTGCCGATAACGGCGGTACTCGGTTAGTTCCCAAAAGCCACCTAACAGGCAGACAACCCACCGATATGCTCAATCTAAAACCTATTGCTGCAGAAGGGCCTGCTGGTACAGCAGTTATTTTTGAAGGTAGGACTTGGCACGGAACAGGTGCCAATACAAGTGACCGAGTACGCCTCGGTCTTCTGGCAACCTATTGTGGACCTCAATTTCGGACCCAAGAAAACTATACGCTAGGCATCCTTCCCGAGGTTTACGAAAAATGCTCCCCAGCGCTCAAGCGCCGATTAGGCTTTGGGATTTGGAATGCGTACGGGCGGGTCGGCAGTCCCGCCAATGAATTCGCGACCCCTTCCGAGGAAAGGATTGGTGAACTTAAACCATCTCAACAAACAGATTTCAAACTCTAAGAACTTTTTGCGTATTATGTAGAGCAACAAAAGGGGATTTTATGTCTGATTTCAACAATATAGTCTACGAAGTCGAGAATGGGCGTGCTCGCATAACTCTAAATCGTCCAGAAAAACTAAATGCGTTATCGTTCGACTTACTTTACGAGCTACATGAAGCAATGTGGGAAGCCGACGATAACCAAGATGTGCACTGCGTCATCTTGCGCGGTGCCGGACGAGCATTTTCTGCAGGGTACGATTTGGGAGGAACACCAGCAACTTACTCAACATCGCGGGTTAAGTCTGCGACTTCCGATGGTAATTATCGTGGTGGCCGGATGGTGGATGACGACGCGTGGCAAATGGAACGAACGCAGCGATTTCGAATGGCAATTTTTGACATGCACAAACCTGTGATCGCCCAAGTCCACGGGTATTGTTTAGCTGGTGGAACCGACGTCGCGACCCTCTGCGATATGATCATCTGCGAGGATGATGCACGCTTCGGCTTTCCTCCAGCCAGGGACCTCGGCGCATTACCAAACCAAATGTGGCTTTACCACGTGGGACCACAGTGGGCAAAGCGGCTCATGCTTACAGGAGACTCAATAACAGGTAAAGAGGCTGAAGAAATTGGACTAGTTCTCAAGTCAGTTCCTAAAGATCACCTCGAAAATGAAGTCGAAGCATTAGCGAATCGTCTCGCTCTTATTGATCCCGATCTACTCTCAGCTAACAAACGAATTATTCAGCAGGGGCTTGAATTGATGGGAGCCCGGACACTGCAACGTATGGCTGTCGAAAATGATGTCAGAGGTCATAATGCCAAAGCTGCGTTAACCTGGGGACAACGGGTTGCTGAAAAGGGATTGAAAGACACACTACTCGAACGAGATGGAAAGTTTGGTGACGGACGAGCAAAAGTCCGGGGACCTGAACTGCGTGACGCAAACGGATATCTTGTCGAAGATTAATGAGGATGTTAGGGGCCTCCGATACCGAGGCCCCTAAACAGCTTACGCCAACATAAACCCGTCATAGCCCTCCGACGCTATGCGTTCACACTGCTTACGATACCGCTCATACCCACCTACATATGGCATAAAAATGCGAGGTTTCCCTTCTATATTTGCCCCTAGATACCAAGAGTTGCATGTGGGAGCCCGAAACATTGTCCCAACAGAAACTTCATTGACGTGCTCGACCCAACGANTCTCCGCCTCTACAGTCGGCTCGATCGTTTNCAGCTTGTTATCACGAATGTANNCNATACANTCNGCAATCCAATCGACGTGCTGNTCAATNGCNACTAACATATTNCATAGAACTGAAGGNCTTCCCGGNCCTGTAACGGTAAATAGATTTGGAAATCCATGNATTTGNAAGCCCTAAATAAGCNACNGGNCCATCNGACCATTTGTGTTTAAGTTTNCTTCCACTACGTCCAANAATATTCGACCGNATCAANGCCCCTGTCATCGCATCAAAACCAGTCGCATAAATCAGCACATCNAACGGATAAAAATCATCCATGGTCTGAATGCCTNCTGATTGAATGTNTTGTAGTGGNGTTTCAANAAGATCCACTANAGTNACNTCNGGNCNATTGAAGGTCGCATAGTAATCTCTATCTAAAACNTGACGCTTACAACCAAGTCCATAATTTTTCGGCATCAGTTTGCGCGCTACATTTGNATCNTCAATCATTTCCTCNATTGNTTCTCGGAANAGNTCATTGGCGATCTCATTCGCTTCCAAATCGGACGACACATCGCCAAAAGATAACAAAATNCCCAATCCGTATTGATCGATCATTGCCTTACGTTCCGAGTGAGAAAGCTCACGTATTTGGTTTGACTGATCAGCACCCACTGCACCCACTGCAGCNTGGGCGTTTTTCCCNGGTCTGTATCCNGATACACCGGCTCTACTATTCTGTTGCAAAGCACGTATATGTTCGTAATGGTCNCGAAATTCNTGCTGAACCGCAGGATTCATCTTTTTACGATTGGCTGGAACAGTGTANACCGGAGTCCTCTGAAACACGGTGAGGTGTTCNGATTGTTTGGCAAGTTCAGGTATCGCTTGCACACCGGAAGAACCTGTCCCGATTATGCCCACTCNNTTTCCACTTAGATTCACTGGCTCTTTCGGCCAACGTCCAGTGTGNAGTATTTCTCCCTCGAAATTATCCGCNCCACTTAGTAAGGGTGTATTAGGTACCGACAAACATCCTGTTGCCATGACGCAAAATCTTGATTGAAAAAGTTCTCCGNTCTCNCTCTTTATNTGCCAAAGGTTANTGGACTCGACGTACTTCATTTCAACAACACGAGTATTAAATTGAATGTCACGACGTAGTTCGAATCGATCAGCAACATGATTCGCATACCGAAGAATATCCGGCTGAGAAGAGAAAACCTCTGGCCATTCCCACTCTTGCTCTAGCTCTTTCGAAAAGCCAAATGAATATTCAAGGCTCGCCACATCGCATCTTGCTCCCGGATACCTATTCCAGTACCAAGTACCCCCTACATCGCTCCCCGCTTCCAAAACCTTGATCGTCAAACCAAGCTTCCTGAACCGATGTATCGCATACATTCCTGCGAATCCAGCACCAACGACGACTACGTCGAAATTCTCCTGCATCAAACTCTCCTTAGTCCGAACCACCCAACTGCAACCCACATAAGACTGCTCACGCTACTGTGCTTGCGCCCGACTTACAGCACAGCACATCAGTCAGTTTCTACAAAGGGCATCGATACATGTCGCATCAGCCCTTTTGGATTGTGGTTATAAACATGTCCGAGTCCACCCCCACGGCTAATTTTTAATCCGATTAATTGCTTGAGTGCGTCACTAAAAGTTTCCACGCGATCTGGCGAAATACTCAACAAAAAATTCTCCTGTGTCCGTAAGTATCCCGCACAAAAATAGACGGACACAGCAAAACGACGTTGTTGCGTTCGATTCGCCCCACCCGCGTGGAAACACTGCCCCTCGAAAAAAAGAATACTCCCCTTAGGCATTTCTGCAGGATGGCTCGCGTTAAACCAACGGTCGGAATCGATAGCTTTTGGATAATCTAATTTCGGACTCTCGGGTACGAATCGTGTTGCACCTATGGCCTCTGTGAAATCGCACAATGCGATCATTGTATTGACGACGATCGATTGTCTCGGTAGGGATTTTCCTAAACGAGGCCTATCTCGCAGCGCCGAGTTATGTGCCGCTATAAAAGGCCCATCGTCCACATGCATGGGTTGTGCCGTCTCACCTGGATTAATTATCGATGTACCAAACGTATTGAGTAAGCAATCCTTACCCAGAATCCCTTGGACAACCGGAAGTAAATTCGGATGGGTCGCAACGCGTTGCCATATCTCGCCATAGTTCAGCACATCGTAGTACCGAACAGTCTTATGTCCATGAAAGTCGTTGTCCAAACTCCGGGGCGTCGAGAGAGTCTCTAACCTACTGATTTCGTCCAGTATTTCGTCACAGAAAGACGAATCAAACGCATTTTCCCAAATATAGAATCCCTTCTCGTTGATGTGGGTAATAGCTTCTCGATGTAATTCTATTCGGCTCTCATCCACAATAAGACTACCTCGGGTTATCCAACTTGAATTTTCTTAATGCCTCATCTATAGAGAATCTAGCCATTTATCGTCAGAGCCTTCTTCGATCCCGTCGAATAAAACCGTACTCAAATAGCGTTCGCCGGTATCCGGCAACATTACTAGAAACACTGAGCCTTCTGGCGCGCTACCCGCAACCTGAAGCGCAGCTGCCAAAGTCGCGCCCGCTGATATACCGACAAATATGCCTTCTTCCTGCGCTAGTGCCAGCGAATTAGCGACCGCACTTTCGTCGTCAACCGGCAGAATAGTATCAGCTACGTCTCGTTCTAGTACTTCTGGAATAAAGTCAGGGGTCCAGCCTTGGATTTTGTGCGGCTGCCACTCTCCACCTCCCAACANGCCCGCCTGAGCCGGTTCAGCAGCAACAATATGAATATCTGGACGTGCTACTTTAAGGACCTCTCCGGCCCCAGTTAGGGTTCCTCCTGTACCCCATCCAGTTACCCAATAATCCAATCGTTCCCCTGCAAAATCTCTTAAAATCTCAGGACCCGTTGTATTGCGGTGGTAGGCAGGATTGGCAGGGTTTTGAAACTGGCGCGCCAGAAACCATCCATGCTTTTCCGCCAGTTCCTCCGCTTTTTTCACCATTCCAGTACCACGTTCTGCCGCTGGAGTTAGGATGACCTTCGCTCCTAGGGCTCGCATTAATTTGCGCCTCTCTACCGAAAACGAATCGGCCATAGTGGCGACAAACGGATGTCCCAATACGGCGCAGACCATAGCAAGGGCAATACCGGTATTTCCTGAGGTGGCTTCGACGACGGTCTGTCCNGGAAGAAGGTCACCACTATCTATNGCATCTTTCATGATCGCGTANGCCAAGCGGTCTTTCACTGAAGCCATTGGGTTAAATGATTCGACCTTTACAAACATAGTCACATGTTTCGGACNAAGCCGATTCAGTTTGACTACGGGCGTGTTACCTATTGTGTCGAGAATACTGTTGTACTTCATTGAGCTCGAGCCCCTAAANAATGTTGGAAATAATGTTTTTTACTGGGCGGAGATAATACCCAAATATCTTTCAAGAATCGGCCTCATTACGAAAGGCGCAGGCCAACCACAACAATTTACCGTTGAAACGGCAACTAGTTTATTTGCACTAGTACCACAGGAATCGCTAGGATCACCCTTTGCGTGGAGAGCGCGAGTAAAAGCACTTCACTTCTTTTACCGAGAGCCGGCTACGACTATTTCGGCATAGGTATACAACGAGGGGGATCGTATGGCGAACTTGAAAGTAAACGGAACAGAGGTGGAGGTTCAATCCGACTCCACGACGCCCTTATTATGGGTACTACGGGAAGAGCTAGGATTGACTGGAACCAAATATGGTTGTGGAGTTGCGCAATGCGGAGCCTGCACCGTACACATAGACGGTAAGGCGGTTCGAGCGTGTGTTTTTCCAGTAAATGCGGTCCAACCAGGTCAAGAAGTGACGACCATCGAAGGATTATCGGAAAATGGTGATCACCCCGTTCAGCAAGCGTGGGCAGAGCTGGATGTTCCNCAATGCGGCTATTGCCAACCGGGAATGATTATGGCCTCTGCAGCTCTTCTCAACGACAAGCCCAAACCGACAGATGCTGACATTAATACCGGTATCACAAACATATGTCGTTGTGGGACGTTGCAAAGGGTTCGCAAAGGAGTGCACCGAGCCGCAGAGCTCGCCTACAACGCAGGTGGGGAGACAAGCTAATGACTAATAAANTACTAGATCTATCAAGACGAAAGTTTGTGATCGGCTCCGCAACAGGGAGTGCAGGGTTATCTCTGGGGTTCGGCCTCGCGACACGGAATTCTCACGCTGCTCACCACGCGGATGGTGCAAAAACCGAAGTCGACGCCTGGGTGCTGATTGCACCTGACGATACGGTTACGATCCGAATCGTCCGTTCAGAGATGGGTCAGGGTACTCTCACCGGATTAGCGCAAATGGTAGCCGATGAATTGGATGCCGACTGGTCTAAAGTCACTACCGAGCAACCGACACCCGGGCAAAATGTTGCGCGGGATCGCGTCTGGGGCAGTTTTTCCACCGGTGGAAGCCAAGGAATTCGGGCGAGCCAACAATATGTACGGGAAGGTGGAGCAACGGCTCGTGCTCTTCTAATTGAGGCGGCTGCAAATGAGTGGGGAGTGCCTGCTTCCGAGTGCACGGCTAGTGAGAGTGTAATCACCCATAAGCCCAGCGGGCGAAAGACTACCTACGGCAAAGTTGCGGCAAAAGCAGCAGCGCTGCCACCGCCCATGGATGTGAAACTCAAGGATCCAAAAGATTGGAAACTAATAGGNGCCCCTGTCAAAAGGATCGATACGACACACGACAAGATTACTGGAAAGCAGATTTTTGGAGCCGACGTTCAATTGGACGGTATGCTCAATGCTGCCGTNAAAGCCTGTCCTGTTAACGGAGGTAAACTGGTTTCCTATGACCAGTCCAAGGTATCGAACATGCCGGGTGTTCGGGCCGTAGTAAAAGTCGATGACACAGCTGTAGCNGTGGTTGCAGAAACGTGGTGGCAAGCCAAGACAGCACTCGATGCTTTACCGATTACATGGGATAAGGGCGAGCACGCCAAGGCTAGTAGTTCAGAATACGAAGCGATCATTGACGCCGGNCTTACGGCTGATGAAGCGTTCGTGGGCAACGAAGCAGGTGATGCTGAAAAAGCACTGGCAGGTGCCAGCAAAACAGTGGAAGCCGTATACGGTTATCCATTCCAAAATCATGCGCCCATGGAACCCATGAACGCCACGGCTGTTTGGACCGAGGACAAATGTGAAGTGTGGTGCCCTACTCAGAATGGCGAGGCAGCACTTGGAGCATGTATTGCAGCCAGCGGGCTAGATGCAGCTAACTGTGATGTACATAAAATCAACCTCGGAGGTGGGTTTGGACGCAGAGGCAATTCCGACTACGTAGAACAAGTCGTTGCGATTGCTAAACAGTTACCTGGAACGCCCATTAAATTATTATGGTCTCGGGAAGAAGACATGTTGCATGGCATGTACCATCCCTATACCAAGGCTCGGGTCGTCGGCGGACTTGACGACGATGGCAAGCTGGTCGGAATGCACCTACGCATTTCTGGACAATCCATTATCGCCGGCTTGTTTCCACAGGCCCTCCGCGGCGGCGGCGATCAGCTACAGTTCCAAGGACTGAATGCACCTGGGCAGGAACACCCAATTTCGTACACGATTCCTAACCTTAAGGTCGATCACGCCATGCGTAATTCACACCTAAGACCCGGCTTTTGGAGAGGCGTCAACGTCAACCAAAACTGTGTCTATATGGAATGTTTTATGGACGAATTAGCGCATGCAGCGGGTCGTGACGCTTTAGAGTTCAGAGAAGAGCTTATGAAGGATAATCAGAAAGCTCTTGCGGTACTGAAAGCAGCAGCAGACGGCGCCGGTTGGGGCACGAAGACTAAACCGGGTTCCGGTCGTGGACTAGCTGTGTTTAGCGCCTTTGGAAGTTTTGTTGCAGCTTGTGCTGAGGTCACAGTATCGAATGGCGAACTGGAAATCGACAGAATAGTCGCTGCTACCGATCCCGGATACGCAGTTAACCCGCAACAGATTGAAGCGCAAGTCGAAGGCTCTTTCGTGTATGGTCTTTCAGCTATGTTGTACAGCGAATGTACCTTTGAAAATGGCGAAATACAGGAAACCAACTTCCACAACTATCAATCACTTCGCTTGGCAAAAATGCCCGAAGTCGAAACGATCGTTATGCCATCTGGTGGATTTTGGGGCGGGGTCGGAGAACCGACTATCTCCGTAGCTGCTCCGGCTGTCCTGAATGCCATATTTAACGCTACAGGGAAACGTGTCCGACAATTGCCTATCGATGGCATTGATCTGAGCGCCTAATTGAGTCAGAGAGTCCGATCGTGTCGAAACATCTATTTCAATTCACGATCGGAGCTCTCACAACACTCAGCTATGCCTCTGTTAACGCTGGGGAAGAAATTCAGAAGCGCTTCATCGCACAATCATGTAGNGGCTGCCATGTCACTAAGATCGAGGAATACTCCATTCCGAACTTGAAAACCCTCTCCCGCGAGNTATTCGCGAGTCGAATGAATAGCTTTAAGAATGATCAAATACCCTCGACAGTCATGGGTCGAATAGCCAAAGGATATTCCGACGAAGAAATCATCTTGCTGGCTAATTATCTGGGTAAAGAGCCGCAATGACCTCAAGACGTCGGATACTGGGTGGCATTGCCGCAGCCGCGTTATTGCCCTCAAAACAACTGTATCCGAGCGATGTGAGTGCAAAAATTATTGTGATAGGTGGTGGATTCGCTGGAGCCACAGTTGCTCGTTTCTTGAAGCGTTATGCTCCACGCCTACAAGTTACTCTCGTCGAGCCCAACCCCATTTTTACAGCCTGCCCCTTCAGTAACCTAGTTATCACGGGACAACGAAATCTGTCGCAACAACAATTTAGTTACCGTTTTTTAGAAGCAGAGGGAATCACCGTCCTTCACGAGCGAGCTATGGNCATCAATACTGAAACCCGCCAGGTAGCCCTTCAAAACAGGGATACCCTTACGTACGACAAGTTAGTCGCTGCTCCGGGAATTTCTCTACAATGGAACGCCATACAGGGATACGATCAAAGTGCGTCTCAAGTATTTCCACACGCCTGGCTGGCAGGNCCNCAAACAATGCTCCTGCGTCAACAAATCNTGGATATGCGAGATGGCGGGCTGATTATCATTGGAGCACCACCCAACCCGTTTCGATGTCCACCAGGACCCTACGAAAGAGCAAGCTTGGTTGCAAACTATCTAACTAAATACAAACCTAAATCAAAGGTACTCATACTGGATCCAAAAGATAATTTCTCAAAAAAATCGCTGTTCTTGGACGCTTGGAAAACACTTTATGGAGGTATGGTTGAATGGGTCGGTGCATCTGACGGAGGAAATATCGTTGAAGTTCGAACAGCCACAAAGACGATTAAAACAGATTTTGATACGTTCCAACCCGACGTCGCTAATATTATTCCTCCTCAATCAGCTGGCACGATTGCNCAGCAATCAGGATTTGCTGATGCCTCAGGATGGTGTCCNATCGACCCATTGACTTTTGAATCCAANATTCATAATGACGTGCANATTTTAGGAGATGCAGCCATTGCAAACGCGATGCCAAAATCGGCATTTTCTGCAAACGCCCAGGCGAAGGTATGTGCGCTCCAACTAAAACAGATCCTTTCCAATCAGGAGCCGATAAGCACAACACTTGCAAACACGTGTTACAGCCTTGTCGCTCCTGATTACGGAATTTCAATCGCCGGGGTATACCGGCCTGGAAAATATCTTGATCCCGTGCCGGGAGCTGGTGGCATTAGTCCTCGAGATGCAAAAGAAAACACTCGAAAGCTTGAAGCTAGATACGCTAGAGATTGGTTTCGTGCTATTACGTCTCAGACATTTGGTTAGATGACATTCTTGGCTTTCATGTTAGCTAGTGCGCTAAATGGACTAGGCGACGTTATAGATCAACCTCTGACCGATCAGCCTGGTGATAAAGTAGCTGGTAAGCGAATCTTTCACGACCGCGAAAAGGGTCACTGCCTGCTATGCCATTCGCTCGAACAAAGCGATGGATTGTTCCAAGGCAATATCGCACCGGAACTATCAGACATCGGGCGCAGACTAACCTCAGGGCAGCTGCGTTTGCGAATTGTAGATAACACCCGAATTAATCCTCAAAGCATAATGCCACCATACTTCCGCACAGAACGCTTAGTTCAAGTCGCTCGCCAATTCGAGGCAAAGACTGTACTGTCCGCCCAGGAAATCGAAGATTTGATAAGTTACCTAGAAACGTTACAAGGACCTTCGCAGTGACTTCCCGACGAAATTTTTTACAACAAACATTCGCCGGTGCCACCGTCGCTCTCGCTCCCATTTCACTGAAGGCTGCGCCTATTTCTATCGTTGAATCCATCACAAATATATTCGGTGGCAACAAGCACATTGAAGAAAATCGCGTAAAACTCAAATTGCCGCCACTCACGGAAAACGGTAATTCCGTAACCATGTCTGTGGAGGTGACCAGCCCCATGACATCGAATGACTTCGTCGAATCGATTCATATCTTCTCTGAAGTCAATCCCCTACCCAACATCGCCACGTTTTATCTCACCCCCGCTACTGGGACAGCTCGCGTCGTGACTCGCATACGACTCGCCGACTCCCAGACCTTGGTTGCCGTCGCAGCCATGAACGATGGCTCACTCTGGTCCGGTAGCAGTGAGACAATCGTTACCTTGGCTGCTTGCTTAGACGGTACTTGATCATGTGGAAAGCAAGAATTTCCGTTCCAAAATCTGTCTCACGAGGGGACACCGCTGAAATAAAGACCTTAATAGCCCATCCAATGGAGAGTGGCTTTCGTCGAGACAATCTTGGGCGTCAAATGCCACGAAATATTCTCGTTTCATTTGAGGTACGAATGAACGGTGATTTGGTGTTCGAAACTAGACTCTTTCCGGGAATCGCTGCTAATCCGTATCTTTCTTTTTACTTGAAATTCGATACGACGAGTGAACTCGAGTTTCTATGGCGAGACCAACACGGAATCGAGCACCTCGAAAAAAGACAAGTACAGATACATTGATTTTTCGTGCCCTAATCATTAGCTCTGTCATTCTTAGTAACGTCATCATCGCTATGGAATCTATTTCAGGTTTCGAATTCCAATCCTCGGAAATTCAATCCCTACAAAGCGATACCTTTGGCAATCCAGCAGTTCTGTGGGTCGATCAAGGCTCCACTTTGTTCACCGATGAACCGAATTCGTGCAAATCCTGCCACGAATCAAACCTTTCCAAAGCGGCGGCCAACTATCCAAAATATTCCAACGATCAAAAAAAAGTACTCAATCTTGAGCAGCGGATTAACGCGTGCCGAGTGAGCTATCAAAAAAAACTTCCTCTTGAATACGAATCAAAAGAACTTCTATCGCTAACCGCATATCTCGTCGAGATTGGGCGCGGGCAGCCTCTTCAGATTAGATTGGATGAAGATTCCGTCAAGACTTTCAAAGCTGGAGAACACTATTATTTTGAACGTCGCGGCCAACTTAACATCGCCTGCAATCAATGCCATGACGATAACGTAGGTCGGAAGCTACGCGGCGACACGCTCAGTCAAGGACAGCCTGTTGGTTACCCTGCCTACCGACTAGAATGGCAAAATCTTGGATCCCTACATCGCCGCTTCAGGTCTTGCAATATAGGCGTACGTGCAGAACCATTTGAATATGGTAGTCCCGAATATGTAGCCCTCGAATTTTATCTTGCATGGCGAGCTAAAGGGCTAATCATTGAAGGGCCAGGTGTACGACGCTAAAGACGAACCATAGTCTTTCCGAAATTTTTCCCTGATAGCATGCCCATAAATGCCGGAATACAACTCTCAATCCCACTTGTTATGCTTTCACGATATTTCAGACGGCCGTCTTTAATCCAACCGGACATTTCACAAAGAGCGTTCTCGGCATCAGGATGTTGGGCCGCCAATTCAGAAAAACTAAAAAACCGAAAGCCTTCTCTACTCCCGTCTTTATCTAAGACCGGCAATCCTGCCGATTTTAGTCTTTCTAAAGGCGTTGGCCGGCGTTCAGTGGGCATGAGGTTATAGTGTGAAATAAAGCCACAAATCGGAACTCTCGCACCAGGATTCAAAAGCGGAATTACCGCTTCCAAAACGTCTCCACCCACGTTCTCGAAGTAAATATCTATCCCTTGTGTGGCAGCTTGTTGCAATTCATTTACAAACCGGCTGCCTTTGTAATCAATACACGCATCAAAACCCAGTTCATCAATGCAATAAGCACATTTTTCCGGCCCGCCCGCAATACCTATCACTTGAGCCCGCTTTATTTTCGCAAGCTGTCCAACTACCTGGCCGACCGCACCACTCGCTGCGCTCACGACTACAGTTTCATCCGCCTTTACTTTCGCCACATTCAGGAGTCCTTGATAGGCCGTATAACCCGTCATTCCCAAGATACCTAGCGCTGTTGAAGCAGGGCCTAGCGATTCATCCCATTTTTCATTTGGCATATCGGGATTGCTCCATTGCACGTCTGATTCAGATCCAACTGCATACTCCTGCCATCCATAATAGCCAACAACCAAATCACCTACTCTCCAACGATCAGAACGAGACTCCACCACCTCAGAAACCGTACCGCCGATTATTGGACTCTGTCGATTATTAGGTTCATTCATAAATCCAGAACGCATATAGGGATCAAGTGTCAGCCAACGCGTTTTCAACAGCATCTGACCAATACCGAGCTCTGGCATTTCCACCGTAATTATCTCAAAGTCATTCGCCGACGGAAAACCTTCAGGTATTTTTCGCATAACAACTTGTCTATTTTTAGCTAACAAAGGTGCTCCTCTCACTTATCTGCTAATAAATCTCGGTACGGCGCCATATCCATGTTGGAATANCGGGCCCCAACACCGTCTAAGGTTTCTTCNGACCAATAGGGGTCNCCTGGCGGTGGAAATCCCAAACTTGTCCTTTCAGCGACNGAACATCGCTCCATCCAATTGCGAAACTCCGGGCGTGGTGCCTCCTGAGACCAACCCACAATACCCATCCACTGACAAGCCATTGGCGCATAAGTAACAAACATACCCAACCTTCCGCCATCCCGCTCAAACTTGGTTCCTCGATGAAACGTACGCATGCTGTACACCAACAGACTACCTGCGGGAGCAATGACTTTAACTTCATTCTCGTAGAGTGCAGGTCTTTGCTCCCTCGTGTAGTGCGCAGGCCATAAAATCCGCTCCGGATAGTGCTTCCAAGAACAAACTGCGGTTGGCGCTAATCCCTCTTCAACATCTGTAAAATAATAGAGATAAGCGGTTTGCCAGTACTTCGGATCGTTAGGCGGATAAGCCAGCGTATGGTTCCCATAGTCAAGGTGCATCGATTGATCGACATCTCCGGTATAACCTAAACCCTTATAAGACAGGTGGGATTGCTCACAATAGNCCTCCGTGCCCCCAGCCATATGCGTCGCAAAACTCCGAAGTTCTTGATGAAAAGTCAGGTCATTTAATGAGTGTCCTTTGTAGGGGAAATGGGGCATACCCCGCTGCCCTCGAAAGGCATTGGACCATGTGTCCGGTTTAGTGGACGTTTCACCACTGACGTAAGACACCCAACCTGGAATCGTTTCATCGAAATCCTTTAGCGCACCCTCGAGCTCGTTCCTTGTACAGAAATTCTCTACGATGGCATACCCATGTTCTCGATAATGGGCCTCGTGCTCTGACGTAATACGTTCCAACGCTATATACCTCCGCGTGTTTCGTACGGAATCTTATGCGAATCTAGTCCATTTGCGAGTATTGTTATTACCAAATAGTAAAAATATGGAAAAAAAATGACCCTTCAACTCAGACAGATCTGTCTTGTAGCACGTCAGTTGGAACCTGTGATTGAGGACCTGACGACTATCCTGGGCATCAATCGCTGCTTTGTAGACCCTGGCGTGGGAGCTTTCGGTTTAGAAAACACCCTAATGCCAATAGGTAGAAATTTCCTCGAGGTCGTCGCCCCGATCGAGGAGAATACTGCAGGTGGCCGCTACTTGGATCGTAGACAGGGCGACGGTGGCTATATGGTGATCACCCAGGCCGACACGCATGAAAGTCAGTCGACCATAAGAGCAAACGCTCTAGAAAATGATGTCCGTATCGCACACGAAACAGTCCGAGATGACTGGCATCTTATTCAATTCCATCCTGGAGATCTGAAGGCAGCATTTTTTGAAGTTGAAACTGATTCACACAATGATTTTTATGGGCACTGGAATCCCGTCGGCGGACTCGGATGGGAAGACACGGTTAAACAAGACGTGACTGTCGACTACAAAGCTGTCGAATTACAGGGACCCGATCCTGTAGGTTTGGCCGAACTTTGGGGCAATGTTGCCGGATTGCCCATCACACGAACCGGCGAAATTCTCAGTATGGATTTAAATAATGTACAAATTCGGTTTGTAGAAGAAGCGGATGGCCGGGGTCCCGGATTGGGAGGACTAGATATCGAAGTGGCGGACCGAGATCATATTATTAGCGCAGCAAAGAGAAGGGGCTGCACTGTAGATGGCGATACCGTGATGATTTGTGGAGTTCGATGGAAATTATTGGACACCCAATAGGTAGAAATTAATTGGGTTGTCACACCATCAGGGTCCCGGACTAACCAAAATCGTCCGGGGCCAACAAAGCCCCCTAGCGAAACATTCAGTACTCACAACGCTATCACCAAAAAGTCTAAAAAGCTGATGCCGTACTTTTCGTTGTAAGATAACCATGACAATACGAGAGCACCAAAGGACACGACCAAGGTAAATAGAAGGATTGCCAGCGTNGCAATGAGCGTATCGCTGCGTAAGTTCAGCCATCTTCTATTCATTTGCACAGCTAATCACGTTCAACTCGTTTTAATCGGTGCAAGGCCCCATTTTCTCCAATAATGTATTCCGGAAAAATTACGTCCGAGTTGCCGAGCGGCTGTCCCCTGTCGCCAGCGTCACTAGGTCGGCTGCCGTTTACCCCTCCTAGGGTCCCATAAGTACGAAGTCCTAACCGTTGCTTTAACTTAGGACTAGCTGANTCTAGAACTTCTTGTAGACACGAAACACCCCAATTTTCCTGCTGCCGCATCCAAGGTAAGCAAAAGAAGGTGGTAACAGATCGTCGCGGCTTGCCGGTGCGATTAACACCCGTGCCGTGCCAGATGCGTCCATCCCATGCAAAAACACTTCCAGCAGGCGCATTAACTTGCACCTCTAAACCGCGTGGTGGCGGTTTCACTTGGTATTCCGGACGCCATCGATGACTCCCTGGTATAAGACAAGTACTACCATCCTCCGGTGTAAATTCATCGATGAGCCAAAAGAGATTACAAGCCGCAGGAAATTCGGCGGTGGCAGGCACGTAACCTTGATCTCTGTGTAACGGCTGCGGCTCTGTGGTCTTACTAACAAACAACCCACCCGTAATACTCGATATAAGGAAATCTTTTCCCAACATATAGCCTGCGAGTTCATCGGTTTCCGGCCGTTCTACTAAATCTAGAAATACTTGCCCTTTGTTGACTAGATTTGACACCCCTTGCTTTGGCGACAAGGCGGAAAGAGGCGCCAAATTCCCCAAATTCCTTTCCGCCTCGGCTTGAGCATCCAGTTGATCACCAAGTGTTTTTATTTCTGATTGATTCAACACGTCCGATAAAATACAAATACCGAATTCTGATAAGTTTCGTTTAGCCTCAGCTATGTCATCGGTGATTGTCGGCATAGGCAAAGCCTCTGGCGGATCTATATAAGGTGCCGGCTCATATCCCGTTTGCCGATGAGCCGCTGGCTGAGGATTCACTTCTACCAATTTCTCCACGATTTTCTCCTAACCTGATCCGTAAAACCTATCACAGTTCATTTGACTCGATTACCAACCGTTATCGACTAATTCGATCAACAATAATGGGCACCTCGAGTATTCGTGTATACTGCATAAAGCGACTGACTTGCGGTCATAAAAAGACGGTTGTGTTTTATGCCACCAAAAGACAGATTCGCACATATTTCCGGCAGGACGATATGGCCGACTCGTTGACCTTCCGGGTTAAAAACATGTACACCGTCGTACCCTGCCCCAGCCCAACCGGCGCTGGCCCATATATTCCCATCAACATCCGCTCTAATACCGTCGGCAGATCCAATCCTTTCCTCACCGTCAACAACCATGCTCATCGAAGCGAACAGTCGTCCGTTCGTGAGTGTAGTGCCCTCGACAACATCCCATACTTTGATGATGCGAGGCGCTGCCGCCCCATAATGCGAGCTACCGGTATCAGCCGCGTACAATTTTTTGTAATCCGGTGAAAAGCACAATCCGTTGGGTTTATAGATGTCATCAGCGACCTGAAACAATTTACCCGTTTTGCCGTCAATTCTATAAATCGCCTCTTTTTGATGAGGTTGAGGGGAACCATTATCTGTTTTCCTACCCTCGTAATCGCCCAAGGTGCCGTAACCCGGATCGGAAAACCAAATGTCTCCTTTCAAATCAACGATCCCATCGTTAGGCGCGTTTAACGGCTTACCGCCATAATTTTCTGCCAATACGGACACCGTGCCATCCCGCTCATATCGCACGACTCGATGGGTCAGATGCTCAAATGAAATTTGCCGTCCTTGTAAATCGAACGTGTTCCCGTTTGAATTATTTGATGGGCTGCGAAAAACCGATACATGACCATTTTCGCTTAACCAGCGATATTGCACGTTATTCGGGATATCACTCCACACTAGATAATTTCCCTGTCCATTCCATGCTGGCCCTTCCGCCCAATACATGGAACTACTGGTAAACAACCTCTCGATCGGTGTGTTACCGAGGAAACCTCGAAAACTCGGATCAAGTGTCACCAAATCAGGATGGGGATACCGCGTAGGGTGCGCGAACTCGCTACTGACCCCATGAGCGGACAGTAATGGTAACGCTACACCTGCCTTAAATATTTCCCTTCGGTTCACTACAAATACTCTCTTTGTGAAAATCTTTTCCTATAGGAAACTTTTTTTTAATGTAAATCAAATGTCCAAGGACTTAGGATAGTCAAAACGTAATCAAGGCAGGTCTAATGTCCGTGGATATGACAGCGCTTGCTCCCGTAGGTGAATTCGGTTCCTTCATATGGTGTGAATCCTGCGCTCAATACGGTGTGGAACTACTGCAGGATGCAGATTTACCAAAAAGTCTCGCCTGGGGATTTAGCGAGATATACACCTACCCACCGCAACGGTTGCTACACTCGAATCGAACACAGGCTGCTTACTATCTAATGGTGAAGGACGGCCAGATCAGCGGTGGCGACGGCGCACCCGAAGTCTGTAGACAGCTACCCGGCTTCCACGTCGAAATTCCTTGGGCCGCAATTTGCAACCAATCGCGATCTTTATACGGAAGCGCTGGACAAAAACAACGATCTGTCGAAGAGCAGACAATGTACACCGAAATCGCTAATTATCTTGGCCGTGAAGATGCGCTCGATATTAAACGTCAGGAACCCTTCTGGCCTAGCGCTGTTAGAAATGCTCTACGCCAGGATTCAGAAAACGGTGGCGGATTACACAATATTGCTGCCACATTGCAATGCGCGTCGCCAGAGTTCACTACCTATCCGACAACTGCTTTGGGTGTCCCCATTTTTAGAGAAATGTCCGATGATCAGAAGCAGCAATTTCTCGAGCTTCTCGGAGCCGGCAACAATGACTGAACCACCGGAAACCAGTTCGTCCACCCGCCACGCACAACGCCGTCTCATAATCTCCGACACGCTCCGAGAAGTACGAAAGCTTATCCAAAATGGTATTGACCGCGACACGTTAGACGATATTCGTAAAGAGATGGAAATACTTACCCATCACTCCAATCTGTTCGACTCAAGAGACTTTCCCCTGCCTTCCGATCATAAGCCAAGTCGGATTTATCTCCTCAGCGAAGATAGGAATCAAAGTTTGGCTCTTTATCTCGTTACTGGAGATAAACGCGTGCAATCACCCGCACACAACCATAATACCTGGGCAGTTATTGCGGGCATGGCGGGAGAGGAAGAGAATACGCTCTATTCAAAAATTGATGCCCCGAGTAGTGCAAAACAAGCAATGCTCCGGACAGACAACGTGCGCGTCATCCGTAAAGGCGATTCAATAGCGTTTCTGTCGGACGATATTCATAGCATTCGAGTAATCTCAGACGAGCCCTCCTGCCATTTCCATCTCTATGGCGTATCGTTCGCACGCCAAGCAGGGCGTCTAGGATTTGATCTGGAATCGGGACGAACTTTTGAAATGCCTTCAAACGGAATGCATGTAGATACATCTCGACAGATTGACGACATNACCATATCTCAAGAGCNACTANAATAATGATTTATNTGCGAAATCCTAACGACTCAGATATCGTGTTTCGACGATGAAAAACAATGCCACTGACAACGAAATAGATCCGTACACAATCAGTGACGGNGGGACGAAGGAGCCGCCGAAGACTTGGTTCGGTCGCCTTCGTAGTCTAGGACCTGGAGTAGTCGTATCCGGTTCTATTGTGGGATCTGGTGAAATCTTACTGACTGCTGGTCTTGGCGCCGCGGTTGGATTCTCTATGTTATGGTGGGTTTTATTCTCCGCTTGGATCAAGTCCCTTATTCAAGCNGAACTCGCACGTTACGTCGTCACCAGCGGAGATACCTATCTGAGGGCTCTGAANCGCCTGCCCGGAAGCGTNCCCGGTCCTAAAGGACAACGTATTTCTTGGCCAATCTGGCTTGGACTAGTTGGTTTTATTCCTGGCCTCCTCCTATCCGGAGGCATCATTGGCGGGGCTGGNCAGGCTTTAGGNCTTGTGTTCAATGGAATGGAAGGCACTACGGGGACGATTATTGCTGCNGCAATCGTCATGGTTATTTTAGGCTCCGGTGCCTATGGACGGTTCGAAAAGATTATGCTTGTTATGGTGATGAGCTTTACGTTCGCTACGATCGTCTCGGCAATTTTAATGCAAGGAACAGAGTTCGCNGNAACGGCGAACGATATTGCATCCGGTTTTCGTTTTGACTTTCCTCTCGAATACGCTGCACTCGCAATAGCCATGTATGGGGCTACCGGTGTTGCTTCAGGAGAAATCTCCGCCTACACCTACTGGTGCGTTGAGAAAGGATACCCAAGTTTTGTTGGCGCCGATCATTCTGCTCCCGGCTGGGTTGAAAGAGCCAAAGGATGGATAAAGGTTGTGCAAACAGACGTGTGGGTGACTTTGGTGATACTCACTTTTGCCACGTTATCGTTTTATTTTTTGGGTGCCGGCGTGTTGCATCGTATCGGAGCGCAACCCGCAGGAAGTGAGACCATTAACATCCTATCCCAGATGTTTACTACCACACTTGGACCTTGGTCATTCTGGCTATTCAGCTTTGGTGCATTCTGTATTTTATTTTCAACGGTTTTATCCGGAATCGGCGCCGGATCTAGATCGTTTCCAGATTTATTAGTGACATTCGGTTTTATAGACCGCCAAAACCTCGAGCTTCGAAAGAAATGGATTCGAGGTTACATAATCGCGATGCCCATCCTTAGCACCATCATTTATCTCTTTTATGAGCAACCTATTTTTCTAGTCATGGTGGGTGCCACCTTCGGGGCATTTATGCTGCCAGTCCAAAGCTTTGTTACGTTGTATATGCAGCGTAAACGTATGGATTCACGTATTCAGCCCAAACGCTGGACCTATGTCGCCACAGCATGCGTATTTGGCATACAAGCTCTTCTCTCGGTTTTCATCGTCTACAACGTTTTGTTTGGNCTGTAAAAATGCTCTAACGATTCAGAATGATCCGCAGACAATAGATCGACTTAAAGATCAAGAGCGCAGTTAACCCCCTATTCGCGCTATAATATGTTGTTTTCATATCAGGACCCTGCGTGGCACGTTTCGGACAGTACACCGACCCTACCTATCAACGTCCGAGACAAGAACGGCCGAAAGCTTCCTTTCAACACTTAATGCAGCTTAAGCGGCTTAAGCCATACGTCCATCGGTACCTCTTTTGGTTAACCATCGCNCTCATCGGCCAATTGATAACCCGTGTCTTCGACGCAATCGTGCCACTTTTCATCAAAGTNGCCGTTGATAGTCTCGTAGAGCCAGTAGAGCCCAACTTGATGTGGCCCGCATTGGGGATCGTGGNGATCGTTTTNTTGCGATTTGGNATATTTGTTTGGTCCCGACGTATCTTCCGCCGTATCGGAATATCTATCGGTTACGACTTACGAAAACGTCTCTTCCATCACATTTTGAAACACGGATCCAATTTCTTCTATCGCTTTAACACCGGCGATTTAATGTCCCGTGCTACTGGGGATATTGGAATGGTCCGCATGGTCGTGTCGTTTGGTTTTATAAACGTCATCACAACCATATTCACTTTCGTAATCGGGCTCGCCTTTATGTTTACGCTTGCGCCGAGTTTGGCTCTGCTCGCCCTCTTACCATTGCCATTCATTGGTGTTACCGCTGTAAAAATGTCGAAGCGCTTGTTCCCTATGGTTCGCGATAATCGGGAGGCTATGGCTGATGTGACCTCATTCGTCCAAGAGAATTTTAATGGTATTCGCACAATTCAAGCGCTTGGACAAGAAAGTGGCGAAAAGGAGCGTTTCCGAGAGATCTCGGATCGGTACGCTAGCCTCGTGTTTCGAGCATCCAAATACCGTGCCTTGATGAATCTCGTAATGCCTTTTATTTCTGCTGCTTCACCATTCATTATCCTTGGATACGGTGGCTATCTCGTACTCTCCGACGAAATTACGCTNGGTACTTTCACTGCATTCTTCGCATACATGACCATGGTTGTCGGGCCTATTAGCTCGATTGGGGGATGGCTACAGATGTTTACCAGTGCGGCAGCTGGAACACAAAGGCTATACGATGTGTTAGATACTGCTCCTGAAGTTCAAGACGTTCCTTCCGCTGATGAACCCCAAATCGCAAAAGGAAACATACTTTTCAGAGATTTCTCTCACCATTTTCCTGATAGCACAAGCCCAGCACTGAACGACATTAATTTAGAGATTCAATCTGGAGAAACCATCGCCTTTATCGGCCGCATAGGTTCAGGCAAATCTACTTTATTGAGATCACTGGTTCGTTTTACTGAACCCGCTCACGGTACTCTTTTGATAGACGGAAGAGATATCCACGACTATCCGTTAAAAAACCTCCGGGAACAAATTGCGCTCATTCCCCAGGATCCATTTCTGTTTTCTGCACTTATTAATGAAAATATTACTTACGATCAACCCGCTCGTAGTGACGAACCCATATGGTCCGCATCCGAGGCAGCTCAAATTGCACAATCGATTCGTGACTTTCCAAAACAAATGAAAACAGTTGTAGGAGAAAGAGGAGTCACTCTATCAGGGGGTCAGCAACAAAGAACCACACTAGCCAGAGGGCTCATTCGAAATGCAACCGTCCTTGCCATGGACGACTGTTTCTCAAGCGTTGATACCGAAACTGAAGAACTCATTCTCGCTGGTTTAAAACGGGCCCGAGTGAATAAAACAACCCTCATTGTTTCGCACCGAGTGTCGACTGCTCGACATGCAGACCGCATTTTCGTTCTCGACAACGGTCATATCATCGAAAACGGAACTCATGAAGAATTGATCTCCGCAGATGGATTTTATGCTGACCTAGAAGTTGTACAGAGCAACCAAGACAAGGACCGAAGACGCCGAGATCGTTTACTACGGGATCTAGAATACGACCCACTCGAGGCAGCGAAATGAGCGAAAACGCTACCACATCTGCGGCTGGCGAGGAGGTTAAGAAAAGGTACTCTGCCTTCGATGCCGATTTACGCTATCAGGCACTTAATGTTCGGTTATTTATTCGATTGCTCAACTGGGTCAAGCCCTATCGAAGCACGTTTCTTGTTAGTTGTGGATTAATTCTTATCTCTGCCGCTCTTGGCGTACTTATCCCTATAGTCACTGGTCGCGTAGTTGTCGACACTATACTAATACCGGACCCCCGTTCACTAACAACNCCAGACTACGGTTTGATCGATGCCAACCAATGGATAGTCGAGATGTTTTCGGTACATCCATTAATCGGCGCTTGCGTGCTTTATCTGCTTTTGACACTCGGTGCAGCTATCAGCATGTACGCCCATCGAGTGACATTGTCAGCAAGTGTTTTGCGGGCGCTTCGCGATCTCCGCATCGATCTCTTCGACAAACTCGAACACAAACCGGCTTCCTTTTACGATCACGTTGCCATTGGAAGAGTGATGACTCGGGTTACTAACGATATCGAGAATCTCTTTGAACTCCTTACTGGGTTTGGGATGTTAGCGGGCGAGTTCGTCCCATTTTTTCTGGCAATGTTTTTAATGTTTGCCATTAGTCCCGAACTAACAGCAGTAGTACTCATAGCAGCCCCCATTGTTGCAGTCGCAACTTTTGTATTTCGCAAAGTCATGCGCGATATATATCGATTAGTCCGCAATTCAGTATCTGAACTAAACCAGTATATGCAAGAAAATCTTGTAGGAATTGATGTCGTTCAGTTATCCGGCCGTGAACCTATAAACGAAGAGGAGTATCGAAACCGCAATCAAGCCAACCGGCAACACCAGTATCGCGCTATCAATCTTGAACTCGTTTATGGTTCGTTCAATCAAAGCTTNGCCAGCATCGCAACGGGTGCAGTCATATGGTATGGCGGTGGAGAAGTAGTACAAAACGAATTAACACTCGGATCTATGATCCTTTTTACTCAATTCATAGGAATGCTCATCAATCCAATTGTGACACTTGGCGATCAGTTAAACGCCTTATTTCGAACAATGGCGTCTGGAGAGCGAATTTTCCAAGCCTTGGACTGGGAAGAACGCATTTACGAGCCCTCCCAGCCCGCTGACCTACCATACCGCGTCCAGGGGGAAATAGAGTTTAAGAACGTTCATTTCGGTTACTACGATGACGACCCTGTTTTGAAAAACGTCTCCTTCCAAGTGCAACCGGGTAAAAAGCTCGCCATCGTTGGTCCAACAGGCTCCGGAAAAAGTACTGTCATCCGACTATTGGCCCGCTTTTACGATATCGATGATGACATGATTTATCTTGATGGTGTAGACGTCAATCGAGTGACAACAGACGATCTACGCTCCCGAATAGGAATTGTTCTACAGGATTTTCATATATTTTCGGGTTCTGTCCTCGATAACATAACGCTCAGCGATCCTGCCATTAGCACTGAAAAAGCCATCGAGGCTGCAAGAATGGTTCGCGCCGATGACTTCATTNAGGAATTACCTGAGGGATACGACACGTATCTATCCGAACGCGGGCAAAATTTATCCCAAGGTGAAAGGCAATTACTGGCATTTGCGCGCGTACTTGCTCGTGATCCTGAAATATTAGTGTTGGATGAAGCGACCGCCAGTATCGATACCGCAACTGAACTCGTGATCCAAGATGCTTTGCATCGGCTTTTGGAAGGTAGAACCGCCATCGTCATTGCTCATCGACTACAAACAATTCAGGAATGCGATGCGGTACTCGTCCTCCATCATGGCGTAGTCGAAGAATACGGTACACATGACNAATTGATAGATCAGAAAGGAATCTATTACAGGCTCCACGAACTTCAATTTCAAGATAGTTCTCTCGCCGACGAATCGCATAAAGAAATCAGGTAGGTTGATTCCACCCAGCGTATAGTTCTAGTTGGCAAAATCAACGAGACTTCATATGTCTGAATTGAACGGTGGACAAATCGTCGCTCGACAGCTTCAAGCCTCCGGAATCGATACGATTTTTGGCGTAGTGGGCGGCCCAATGATTCAAGTGTTTGCTGCAGCTCATGAGATCGGCATGAAAGTCGTGAACTGCCGGCATGAAGAATCTGCTGGCTTCATGGCCTCGGCGTGGGGATATATTAATCGAAAGCCGGGGGTTATGGTGGCAGCGTCTGGACCCGGCATGACGAATACAGTGACTCCACTTCATGTGGCAACGGAAAGCTCTATGCCTCTGTTGGTACTTGGAGGTTCATCAGCCCGTATGACAAATGCTTTAGGCGGATTCCAAGAAGCAGANCAACTATCCTTCGCAAGACCCGGCTGTAAGTGGGTACAACAGGTCCCATCGATCAATCGCATCGCAGAATTGACCTATTTAGCACAGGCACAAACAATCAACGGCCGGCCCGGCGGTGTTTATCTAGATTTCCCAGGCGAAATAATTGCGCAAACACTGCCCGAAGAGCAATTGGATCTACGCCAACAGAGTCCTGAAATTTCTGTTCCGCATCCCGATCCGATGGCAATAGAAAAACTTTCCGATTTGTTAGCTCACGCACAACGGCCTCTCGTAATTGTCGGTAAGGGGGCCGGATGGTCCGATGCTGGAGACGTTCTACAAAAACTGGTGAATCTAGGCCTTCCCTACATCACATCTCCAATGGGACGGGGGATAATTCCTGACGACAATCCACATTTTGTTAATGCAGCACGATCTACCGCTATAGCCGAAGCCGATGTAATAGCGATGATCGGAGGGCGATTTAATTGGATATTTCAATTCGGCCGTTCGCCGCGCTACGCCAAGGATGTCCGTATAGCCCAAATTGATTTAGTGGCCGAAGAGATGTCTAGTGCTGCAAATGTTGAACTAGGCATCGTCTCCGATGCACGTAAAGCAGTCGAGGCTTTGGTTCAATGCATGGGTGAGTCACCGCTGCAAACTAGCACTTGGCTCAATCATCTGAGAAGTGTCTGTGACTCTAACGAAGAACGACTCGCAGAGCGGATAAACTCAGATGCAATACCCATCGACCCACACCGTGCCATTACGGCTATTAAAAATATACTACCTCGAGATGCAAACATCGCTGTCGATGGCGAAGTTACTATGGGCATCGCACGAGTTTTACTTCCAAGTTATGTTAGTCGTTCCAGGCTTAATGCAGGTACTACCGGTTGTATGGGTACAGGTGTGCCCTACGCCATTGGTGCGAAGCTTGCCCGACCCGAATCAGTGTCAGTTGCAGTCGTAGGAGATTATGCATTTGGCGCAGCAGCTATCGAATTAGAAACTGCCGCACGAATAGGAGCCAACGTAGTATTTATCGTATGTAATAACGAAGGTATAGCAGGACACACCATACAAGATCGTATGTTTCCAGCTGATTCACCTCGAATCGCGAAATTATTACCTGCCAACTACGAGAAACTCGCAGAACTTGTCGATGGACATGCCGAACGGGTTGAATCACCTGACGAACTAGCTCCCGCTTTAGAACGAGCAATCGGAGCAAATCGGCCAGCGGTGGTACATATCGTTACCGATCCAAAAGGCAATCGGGAAAGTGGGAGTAGCTATCTAGGATAATTGCCGATCGACTAGACCGAAAGATATGTCCCTCTTATGTCAATTTTCTGAATTTGTAATTAATGCAAATACGTCGACTGTGGAATAACTAAAAGATCGAACCAAACAAGAAACAATACAAACATCAGTCCAAAAAGACTGGTGCTAACAAGCATAACTCGGTCAACCCAACGCGTCTCCCGATCCCGCCATATCGCAACAGAAGACGTGCATAACACTAGCGTACCCATAGCTATCAGCAGGGCCAACCAGGCCGCACGATACATCGTGACCGATATACCACTCGCAAGAGTCTCCACGTATAAGTACCCAAGTTCTTGCATCTTTTGCAGGTAGTGAAAAACAAAGAGTGCCTGAAGAACTAACACAAAACATGCAGTAGAAAATGCCCACCGTGTTAGATACGATCTTTTGTTCCTTGCTTTCAGAGCCGTCGAAGCTCTCCATTGACCACTCTGCGCACCCGAAATAACGAACAGCCACGCCAAGAAAACAACTATTGGTATTAAAACAAGCAGCGGAAGGTAATCAGAAATCAACTGAGGATTTCTAAAAGAAGACACTTTGTCGTACGACGTCGGAAAGCGTGCACCGAACGCAACCGAATCAGCATGCATCGAAACAATCTTTCCATCTACATTCCGAACAAATTTGATAAAACCCGGGCCTTCCTTCTGACGAAATCGTTCCCCTTCAACTTTGCCATATTGGCTTACTCTGGCTCCCTCGACCCGCAACAACCAATCCTCTGAATCAATGGCTAACGGATTACTGTAGGTAAATAGACCTGGAAATAAGCCAATTCCCGCACGAGGTGCTCCACTTTCCAAATACACCCCAGAGTATTCTTGTGTGACAGGTATTTTTTTTTCTAAAGTATCCTGATCTACATGTCCGAGTGTCACCTCGAATTGTTCTAGCACCTTCTGACCAACGCTCTCATGTCCCCCTGTCGCGATAAGAAATAATGCGGCTCGTTCTTTTGGCGCTATAACCAATAAACTTCTGTAGCCGCCAATCGTACCGCCGGAAAGAGCAACTCCCATAGAACCACCGATCATTTGTACCGGCATACCTAAACTCATATTTTGGGACATTTCATCAGACGACCAAGCGGCTGCGGTCAAAGCCTTAGCGATAGTTTTGCTCGAATCAGTTGTTGGAGTGGTCATCAGTTTGAGAAAGCGTCCCATATCACTCAGAGTGGTATACATGCCCCCAGAAGGTGTATCCCGTCGAAACAAAGCCGGTACCGGACGGCATTGCGTGGATGGACAAGGCATTGCCCGAATAAAAGTGTCTGGAAACACAAAGGTTGACGACGCCATATTCAGCGGGTCAAACACCATGTTTTTGACCACGTTTTCAAAGCTCGAGCCTTGCGATTGGGCCGCAATATGACCGGCTAATGCGATTCCCCAACGACTACGTCTCGGATAGTGTGCTGACTCCTCACTACGATGCGGCACCGCCGATCTTAACCACTCCTCTAAAGTCTCCTCTTTGATCTTAGTGGATACATACCCCACTGTACGGTCATCGAAGCCACTCGTATGCGTTAAGAGATCACGTAAGGTCGTAGAGATACCCAGCCAGGGAATCGATTCTTTAATGTCTTGATCAATAGAAAGATCGGAAACTGAAACAGCTGCTGCTGTAAAAGCACCAGAAATATCTCCCAAGGGGAAAAGTGTCTCCGTATCAAAAGATTGTCCAGTGTCATTCGCTAGCCCAATCGTTGTGATCGCAACAACATCTTGTCGAACCACTACTAGTCCAGCACCTGGAATACGTGATTCTTCCGCAATGGACTGGAGAAAATCACCGACCGAAAAAACATCTACTGCCCCTATGCGAATCGAGGCGAATCCAACTAGCAAAAATAAGAATCGTTTCCTAACTAGTCGCAAACACCCAACCATCCCATATGTTTTCTGCGGTCGCCGGTACATCCTCTCTAAAGTTACGAGTATCTACCCACCACTGGTATGTTGACCCTGGACCAAATGTTTCGTCGTCGTACAAAGTGTGACCGGACCTTTGGTAATCACACGGTACGATCAATCGCAAAATAGGATCGTCGCTTTCGGCGGAATGATTTATGCCAGCAGAGTGAAGCAACCGAGGATGCCAAAAGATAACGTCACCTGGTTCACCGAATATCTCTAGTGGTTTTATATCCCTTAACACAGAATCTCGCGCTAGTCGAAAAGATCGGCTCTTTTCCGAACCGGTAATTATTCCTCCGTGGATAGTATCCCAGTGTGGGTGGAGTATCTGATGGGACCCCGGCCATATAGTAAATCCACCACACCGCTCTGGAACTCGATCGACAAGTACCATCGCAGATATTTCAGCCGCCATGTAATCCGCGTGAGGCCCCAACGAACCCTTCGACCCAGGTGGCTGGGGGAATACACCGTAGATCCCTCGCACTCTCGAACAATGCTTCACAGGAGATCCTATAAATAATTTCGCCATTGCCCGCATATTGGGATGATTGGCAACTCCGTTCACTAGCCAGTGCTCACTACCTATGCCACCGCGAGAACGCATTTTCCAATTCGTCCGAGTCAGAAGGCCCACGCGTTCGGCATCTTCGGCCGTCCATTTCTTGTCAGCCGAGTCCCACCAAGTTGCCGGTTCGTTTTGTTTTAATATCCCTTTCGGTACATTTTTCCAAACGTAATCACGGATACGATTGAATAATTCCGGTTCACGTAGCAGACCTCTTTTGACTATAAACCCACGTTCTTTGAAAAAATGTATTTCTTGGCCACTCAAACCAAGATGTGCATCCGCTAAATTGGGATCCTCAAAAAGCTCTGCTTCACCAATATCAATATCTTCTGCAATTTGCTGAGAGGTCGCATGACCTAAGTTGTAATCCGGTTGTTGCATATTGCTACTCACTCGACGCTAATGAATGACTCCCTTCAATCTTGGATCAAGCACGTCTCGCAGGGCGTCACCTAAAAAATTAAAAGCCAGAACTAACAAAAAGATCGCTATTCCCGGCACGATAGACAAAAGTGGCTGTTGATCCAGCATTGGAAATGCCTGCTGTAACATATTACCCCACGTCGGTGTGGGTGGCTGTATACCCACTCCAATAAATCCTAGCGCCGCCTCCGTCAGAACAGCATAGCCCATGCTCAACGTACTTTGGACAATTACGGGCGAGACACTGTTAGGTAGGATGTGACGGACAATAATGCGAATGTGGCTCATCCCCCCAGCTTCCGCCGCTGCCACATAATCCATTTCACGTATTGATAAGCCCTGGCTCCGGATCACTCGTGCCATCCACGGAACATTTGCAATACCAATCGCTAATATGACACTAATTAACGAACCTCCCATCGCCGCAGCCAGCCCCACAGCAATCAATAAGCTTGGAAACACTACCAATGAGTCCATAAAACGCATAATGACATCATCGATAAATCCCCTGAAGTAGACCGATATCAGACCAAGAGGAACACCAATCAGCACACCAATTCCCACTGCGCCTAAACTGACAATCAACGCAATTTGCGCTCCCGATATTAGCCGCGAAAGGGTATCTCTACCCATCTGATCCGATCCCAACCAATGACTCTCGCTTATTCCGACTAATAAATTGTCGAAATCCATTGACTCCGGATCAAATGGAGCAATCCATGGCGCAAATATTGCTGCGAATAATGTGATACCAATAACAACCAATCCATATACCGCCTGGGGTATAGCGATGAGTTTTCGAAAAGTCTGCGTACGTCTATGTGGACCTTCTCTTATTAATTCTGTCGCGCTGATGTCAGTCATCAAACGAAATCCTCGGATCCAGCCATGCATACAGTACATCAGTGACTAAATTCGCGACTAAAACGGCCACAGCCATCAACAAGACTGCACCCTGAACAGCCATAAAGTCTTGTGCAAAGATGGCCTGCACCATGAAATTACCCATACCAGGAATCCCAAATAAAGTCTCTATAACTACGGCCCCTGCGAAAATCCGTCCGGTTTGCAGTCCAAATACCGTAACGACAGGAAGTAGCGCATTCCTCAACGCATGTATCCAAATCACCGTGCGTTCATACAATCCTTTAGCTCTGGCAGTACGCATATAGTCCTGGGCTAGTACTTCCAACATTGCCGAACGACTCTGCCGCATAATCAATGCCCAACTCGTTATCCCCAACGCAAAGGCTGGAAGCACCATGTGCTTGAGACCTTCTAGTGGATATTGCCAAATATCTACATACCCCTGCGTTGGAAGCCACCCGAGCTTTACACCAAACAATAGGATGCACATGATCCCAAGCCAAAAATTCGGGATGGCTACGCCACCGATAGATACGACCGTAGCCACATAGTCAACCGGTTTACCTCGATACACCGCTGAAACAATCCCCAGAGGTACACCGATAACAATCGCCAAAATCCACGCCACCAACCCAAACTGGAGGGTCACCGCTGCTCGAACACGCAATTCCCCTGCGATAGGTCTTTGGTTTTGAGTGGATCGACCCAAATCACCCTGAATTGCCTTTCCAAGCCAAAGTCCATATTGAACGATTACCGGTCGATCCAGGTTATATTCCTTGCGTATGAGCTCCAATTGCTCTTCATCCAATGATTCACCTGGACCGATCAACGCCCTAGCCGGATCCCCTGGAATCGCCAACATCAGCGCATACACCATGAACGTTACGATCAGCATCACAGGAATCATATGTATCAAACGGCGGATAATATATGACCACATGTTAGTTATAGAGCCCCGAATTACTCATTGAGATATATTTCTCTAAGAGTCATTTTTCCATCCCAGCCCATCAATCCCTCTAAGTTGCCCACATGAGATGGTGCTGCAGCATAAGTAACTCCATACAGCAGCGGCACAAACCAAGCTTCGCTCAATACTTTGCTATTTAATTCTGTATAAAAACGCTTGCGTTGCTCTCGGTCATACGCAGAAGATCCCAACTCGACCAAGCGATCGAGATCAGGTCGATCTACATTTCCTGCGTTGTAATAACCATCACTTTTGTAAGCGAGTGATGCCAACCAATCCGGCTCTGGATAACGGCTCCACGCAGTCAAGTAAAGTGGATATTCTTGTCCGTGAAAAAAACGTTCCGTAGACGAACCGGCACTCAACACTTCTATATTCATATCGACATTAATACGTTTGAGCATCTGCCGTATAATCTCGGCTGTCGGCACGAGGACGGGACTGGTATTGGTTACCGCGGTAAAACTGAAGCCTTCCGGACTTCTCGATTTAGCCATGTATTGTTGAGCCCTAGAAAGGTCAAAGGTCGGTCGTTCCACATCTGGATCATGCGCCCAAGCCCCAACCGGCCACATTCCGGAATCAGCTTCAATGGCTTTCTCAAAAAATATTGCTCGATTGATAATTGCGGGATCAATTGCGTGTGCAATAGCGAGACGGAGATTTACATCATCTAGTGGCGGCTTATTAACATTAAAGGCTAAAAGCAAAGCGATGCTACCTCCCTCCATCGTCTGTATCCTAAAGCGATCATCGAGTCGAAAAGAGGCTACATCCTTGTATGGGAGATACGCTATATCAATTTCCCCAGTCTTGATCGCCGAAGCGAGAACTGTCTGATCTCTAATCACTCGAATGGTTATTGCATCCAAATAAGGCAATCGATTTCCGTCCGAATCGGTTCCCCAATAGTTTTCATTACGCTCAAAACGCACCATCGTTCCGGTTATCAACTCCGCGATCCTAAATGGTCCGGTTCCGGATGGAGACCATCCATAATCAGCCCCGAGAGCAAGTATCTGGGCAGGGGAATTCATGACTCCACCTCGGTCAGCCAGCATCGCAAGTCCGGCCCCCCAAGAACGCTTCAGATTAAAACGTACTGTTAGGGGGTCGATAACTTCGACTGAATCAATCACAGTCATGGATGCTCTAGGGGTGGCTTTGGTGTTCGGGTCAAGAATACGTTCAATATTAAATTTCACCGAATAGGCATCAAACGGTGTTCCATCATGAAACACTACCCCATCCCGAAGTTCGAATGTGATCGAATCCGGATCCGTTGCTATCTCCCATGATATGGCTAATGAAGTCGATTCCCGAGGATCGAGATCTGGTGACGCATCTACTAACTGATCGAATATAGGCCGCCAAAAATAGGCGTCAATGCCGGATCGACAGAGAACAGCATCTAGAGATGTCGGAGCATCCGCGATGCCGATCTTTAGATGTCCTCCGTAACGAGCACCATTCGGCAGTGGAGCACTCAAAGCCATGACTGATTCAACATCTCTTTGAGCGGTAGGACTGCAGCCTGCTACAACAATCAGCAAGATCAACACCCAAAAACTATCATGGATTCTCATCGGAGGTGACATGCAACCGCGTGGCTTGATGTTATGTCGTGCATAACAGGATCTTCTCTCTCACATCGATCAGTCGCGTAGGGGCACCTAGTATGAAAATGACAGCCCTTGGGGCGGTTGATGGGACTTGGTACATCTCCCTGTAAAACTCTCACCTTTCGTCGAGCCTTGGGATCAGGGATAGGAACTGCACTCAAAAGGCTTTCTGTGTATGGATGTTGCGGGTTTTCAAATAAATCCCGACGTGTACCAATTTCCACAATACGTCCAAGATACATAATCGCGACACGATGGCTAATATGCTTTACCACGGCGAGATCGTGGGAAATAAAGAGATACGAAAGTCCAAGTTCTGCCTGAAGCTCGGCAAGTAGATTCACGACCTGTGCTTGAATAGATACATCTAGCGCCGAAACTGGCTCGTCACAAATAATGACCTGCGGTCGAAGGGACAATGCACGAGCGATACCTAGTCGCTGTCGCTGTCCGCCCGAGAATTCGTGCGGGTAGTTATCCATTTGATTCGATCGTAGCCCCACGCGCTCGAACAATTCGGCGACGCGTCGGTCCTTTTCTTTCCTGGTTAACCCATCGTGCACATCCAGGAGTTCACCGACAATGTCTCTGGCAGTCATACGCGGATCTAACGAGGCAAAGGGATCTTGAAAAATCATTTGCATTTTTTTTCGATGGGGCCGCAGATCCTTACTATGCAAATGAGTTAGTTCGTCATTGCCCAGATAAATGGACCCTGAAGTCGGCTCGAGTAGTCGAATGAGCGTCCGACCGACCGTCGATTTGCCACATCCACTTTCGCCGACGAGTCCCAAGGTCTCCACTTCGTTAATGTCGAACGAAACCCCATCTACCGCGTGGACATGACCAACAGTCCGTCCAAATACTCCCTTGCGAACTGGAAAGTACTTTTTCAAGTCCTTGACACGTATGACAGCAGTAGAGTTCAACGGGCGGTCTCAGCGTGCCAGCACGCTGTATGGTGAGTAGTTTGAACGTACGACTCCAATAAGGGGGCTTGACCACGGCATTTGTCATCAGCCTGTTGGCATCTGGGAGAAAAGGCACAACCAATCGGTAACTCAGTGAGCGCAGGAACAATTCCTGGAATTTCGTTGAGCTTACGGAAACCGGCATCGTCATTGTCCGAGTCCAGATGAGGCACCGACGCCATGAGACCTCTCGTATATGGATGCATAGGTGTCTCAAAAAGCTGATCGACAGGTGCCTCCTCGATTTTTTTTCCAGCATACATAACCACCACACGATCTGCCGTCTCCGCGACAACCCCTAGGTCATGCGTAATTAGGATCACCGCCGTTCCCAAACTTTTCTGTAAATCTCCTATTAATTCAAGCACTTGTGCTTGAATTGTTACATCCAGTGCAGTAGTCGGTTCATCTGCGATTAGAAGCTTAGGATTACACGCAAGAGCCATAGCGATCATTACACGCTGTCGCATACCACCTGAAAGTTGATGCGGGTATTCCCCCGCGCGCTTATCGGGCTCTGGAATACGTACGAGATCGAGCATTTCCACGGCTCTTTTATACGCAATGCGCCTGCTAGTTTGTTCGTGCCTACGGACTGACTCTGCGATTTGAAAACCGGCCGTTAACACTGGATTGAGCGCTGTCATCGGTTCCTGAAAAATCATCGAGATCTCATTTCCTCGAACGTCCCGAATTTCGGCATCGCTCATCGTAAATAGATCAGTACCCTCAAATTCGGCAGATCCAGCTACCACACGTCCGGGTGGACTGGGTATTAACCCAAGGATAGATAACGCTGCAACACTCTTACCACAGCCAGATTCACCCACTATTCCAAGCGTTTCGCCTGCGTGAATCTCGAAAGACAAACCATTTACAGCTCGCCCTGTACCCAACTCTGTCCGAAATTCAGTAGCCAGATCTCTTACGCTCAGGACAACCCGTAGGTCTGCATTTCCACTCTCCATGGCGCAACATACTGGCATATCCCTCATATCGAGGCGACAGTATTTCCTTTATTAAGTTTTTCTTGGCTACAGTTCGTTGGTCTTAGCAGTGGAACGGTAACTACTGTTACGAAATGACCGGTAATTCCAATCGATCATAGGCGCACAATCTGGTAGTTTTCACAGTTTCAAATTATAAAGATGTAATCGAATGATCCGTCATGACTGGGACTCTTCAGAAGTGGTCGACCTGATAGGTCGACCATTCAATGATTTGCTCTTTGAAGCACAAACCATACATCGACAATATCACGACCCGAATGCCGTCCAGGTTGCCACCCTTCTCAGTATAAAAACTGGCGGCTGTCCTGAAGATTGCAAATACTGTCCTCAAAGCGTCCATTACGATACCGGGGTAGACGTCCATGGGCTGCTTCCAGTCGACGACGTTCTCGAGGCAGCTCGTAATGCAAAAGCAGGAGGAGCAACTCGATTTTGTATGGGTGCCGCTTGGCGTAAACCGACCAATCGACAAGTTAAACAAGTAGCCGAACTCGTTACAGCTGTACAGGAAGTAGGACTAGAAACGTGCACAACACTAGGGATGTTAACGAATCAACAAGCTCAAGAGCTCGCAGATGCTGGACTCGATTACTACAATCATAACTTGGACACTGCACCGGAATTGTACGGAGATATCATTACGACAAGGACGTACAGTGATCGTTTGGAAACTCTAGCGAATGTTAGAGATGCTGGAATGAAAGTGTGCTGTGGCGGCATACTGGGTATGGGCGAAAGTAGGAAAGGCAGAGCAGGCCTTCTTTTGGAGCTAGCAAACCTCCCGGAACACCCCGAATCGGTACCCATTAACATGTTGGTTCAAGTAGAGGGAACGCCACTACATGGCACCGAAGAACTCGATGTACTCGAGTTTATACGAACGGTAGCAGCAGCCCGAATCATGATGCCGGAGGCGTATGTTCGTCTCTCTGCAGGACGCACAGAAATGTCCGCGGAAGCACAAGCTTTATGTTTTTTCGCTGGCGCGAATTCTATTTTTGCTGGCGACCAACTTCTCACGACACCGAATCCCGATGCAGATGAAGACTCTGAATTATTTCGCAGTCTCGGGATCCGTGCGGAGGTGAGCACTATAGGCTCGTCAGAAGCGCATGCTGTACTTCGATGATATCTCTCTGGAATATAGCAGTCTCGTAGGCACCTACGAGATCACGAAGGAAGAGATCGTAGAAGTTGCAACACGTTGGGATCCTCAGCCATTTCATGTAGACGAACAAGCTGCAGATCGGTCTGTTTTCGGCGGGCTAACCGCCTCCTCTCTGCATCTCTTCGCAATAATGACTCGACTCTTTTTTGATCATGACGATCAAATTCAAATTATGGCCATGCTCTCAAAGAACGATATACGTTTACACAATCCCGCGAGGCCGGGAGATCGATTGACTTACCGGACTAAATGCGTCGAAAGGCGGGCGTCTTCGACTAAGAATGATCGGGGAGTCATCACGTTATTCGATGAACTCGTTAATCAAAAAAGCGAGCAGGTTTTGTCACAACGCGTATCATTACTCGTACGCCGGAAAACTTAAGAGGTCAGTTAAGTGAAGAAGATCTCCTCTGCACAGCTAGAAAAATACGAGAACGATGGCTACGTCGTGGTAGAAGACGTACTCGAATCTTCAACCTTAAAGCGCCTCCGGGACGTCACAGACGAAGTGGTCGCCTCTGCAGCAGAGCTCACAACCCACAGTGAGGCCCTAGACCTAGAGGAATCTCATACTCCCGAAAATCCTCGGGTTCGCCGAATTAAACGACCGCATCTAGTCCACGATTTCTATCTCAAGTTAGCGCGACACCCCAATATATTATCGGCATTAACACCGATTCTCGGCTACGACATTCGTCTGCATGGCGGCGGTAAAGTAAACATGAAATCAGCGGGATACGGTGCGGCCGTTGAATGGCATCAAGATTGGGCATTCTATCCGCACACCAATCAGGACGTGCTCGCTGTCGGAATTTTATTAGACGATATGACCAGTGAGAATGGTCCCGTGCTTATGGTTCCTGGTACACACAAAGGTCCTCTGCACAATCATCATAGTGACGGGGCATTTTGTGGGGCGATCGACCAGCAAGAAACTAAACTCGATATCTCTACCGCCCAAGAGGTACACGCTAAGGCAGGATCTATCAGCATCCATCATGCGCGACTCGTTCACGGATCTTCAATGAATCGTTCCAACGACCAACGTCGAATTTTGTTTTTTGAATTCACTGCAGCAGACGCCTGGCCGTTGCTCGGAATCGGAAATATAGAAGAATTCAACGGACGAATCGTTCAAGGTCAAGCTACGATTCAACCACGACTGGAAGATGTGCCTGTTCGGATGCCTTACCCTCCCGCGGTGTTCCAGGGTTCAATCTACGAGAATCAACGAACCCTAGACAATCGCTTCTTTGCTTCGGATAAAGATGAAGTAGCTGCTTCCTGAAATTCAACGCTAAAGCTGCCAGTATGTGACTGTTGTTAGGTTTTCAGGCAAAGGCCAACGAAACCAAGGTCTAACCAGTGACGAATCGGCGCATATAATTTTTAAAAACCATTTGTTCTCCGAGAAGATTAGTTTGTACTTTCAACCCAAACACGAGTTGAAAACATCTTATTTGCGAATTGTTACGATTAAATCAATTTTTTGTGACCATTTTCTTGCGGTGGCGAAACGAATAAATGACATCAAGAATAACAGGTGGTTATATACGGATCCGCTTAACTTACACATAATTCCATTTGGTCGATGGAGGTAAGGGATCGGTCCAGTCCAGTCATTTTGTAGGCGCTAAAAGTCCCATCCCTTCGCTTCGAAGAGGGACAGAGGGTTTAAGCCCAAATAGTATTCCGTACCGGGGTATCCAATCGGGGAAGCCACCCAGGCGAACCACCCTCAGCAGCACATTCGGACGCGGTCGTCTGATTTCTATGCGTTATACCGGGACGGTCAGATGTCCATCCTTCCGGGACAATATGTTTACCTTGGGACAACCCGCCAAAACATGTGTTTAACCGCTTCGTTTCGTGTAGCGGATCGCTCGGGACTTTTGTAAGGCCATGGGAGTCCGAAGCATAAACAGCCGGCATCGCCGTAGTACTCAAAAGAAAAACCAGGATGCAACACCGGCGACGTGCCCATTCGAATGACCGGAAGGAGCTAAACGAAAATTGTCTTAATGCATTCACGAGAACGCAAATTACAGCAGATACGTTACATTTTTATGACAGCACTGAAATAATCGAAATAACTGGAACTCCACACGAAAATTCCGGCAAAAAAACCAGAATTCTCGCGGTGATTATACGCATCGGAACGGAGGGGTCCTCCCTCCATCAAACAGAGCGTTCTTCTAGAACGTTTGGAGAGAATAGCCTCGCTCGATCATACAGGCCCTGTAAGACTCAAAGCTAGGCGCTTCGGCCACAATACCCGCCGCCCCATCCACACCAGAAGAAGTCTCGCAACCAACGTTGTCCTGGTTGTATTCGCGCTGACTCGTGTTACTACTTGTTGGCTCCCAGTAATGCGTTGCTGACATTTTCTCCACAGAAGTCGCACATCCACACAACAAAACTAGTCCACCAACAACTAAAAATGTCCTCATTTCCATTCCTCCTTTACTATCTGAAGGTAAGTTATTGAGCAGTAGACTATTTAGTCCTAGAGCAAAAATCAAGTNTAGTAGGTCTTATATTCCTATAAAATAGGATTATATATCCTACTTAGGATAGTCGGCCACATGAAATACGCCAACATGGTTTATCTAGTCGAGAAGCTCGAGACTGAACTATTTCCCGAATTTATGGCGAAGGGTATACCAGCTCGGATAAGGGATTTGTCTTGATTCTTTTTTTGAGGTCCAAAAGCGAACTACACGACCGTCAGACAAGCGCAAGGCCTTGGCCACATCTTTATTGGACAGATCCTTTCGGTCCATCCATTCGCGTAATTCAGCCGCGGTAGGTGGATACTTTTTCATCGTACATGGGGAAACTTCCTGTAACACAAAGCATACAAACTTTTACCCTAGGAAAAAAGNTCCCTCTTATGATGCATCCATATACTAAGAAAACGACTGTTGTCTGATCGTGTCTTACATGTAAGACCAACGTCGTGGAATGATAAAAACATAAACCCGTATGGCTGCTCTTTTTTAACATGTGGACATGGAGTACGGTCGAATTCACACCCGACATGTGTACGCTTTTATCAATCCGAGCACGTGGTTCGNCTTCGGCCGACTGGAAATGGCTCTGGGGTCGTTCAAAACTAATCGATGGTCCTCATCTTAAAGAAAATTTAGCCTCGTTACTCAGAACTTAAATAACCAAATATCGGTTTCTCTATGGTCGAAAAAAACCTCCGAGACTACAGAAAGCACAGATGATGCATATGCAATGCTACTCGCCCCTATTTTTCTGAAATTCCCTATCGGCACGCTTGCCGCGATACACACGCATGTCTATGGCTCTAAAACTATGCGGTTGTATTTTGAATAACAATCGCGGTTCTGTTTGCATATTGGCAAAAAATTTATCCACAGCAAGGTCATTCGCAGGATCACCACGACCTACATATTTTTGGGCCAATCTCCGAGATATTGGCCAGATATCAAATTCCGGTAATTCATAAGCCTCCGCCGAGCCATCAATACCCACATGTCCAGCTACCGGTGCTAAAGCTTCGATGCACAGCGAGCATCGAGGATCTTTCTTTAGTTGTTTGCACCATATCCGGCTGGTAGTCCCAGTAAGCCAATATGACCCTTCGTCGTGCAACCACCAGACTGGCACTGTGTACGGCAAACCATTTTGACGGAGAGTCGCCAATACGCCGACGTGTGGCTCTTCGATAAACGAATCAAGCACCTCTTTTTTCATTCTAGGCATAGAACCCTCCAGTTTTTATCTCCAAAATAGCGTAGCTTCGACCATGCAGTACATACTTGAATACCAAAAGGGGGGCTTTCAATGACAACTGATCTTTCGCCAGTGGACGTACTCATTATTGGTGCCGGAGCTTCAGGGGCAGCAATGGCATGGAGCTTAGCCGACACAAAAATGCGCATCGTCTGCCTAGAGCAAGGCGATTGGATGAATCCACAAGAATACCCAAGTTCTGGTAGAGACTGGGAATCCCGCCACTTTAGTGACTTCAGCATTAGTCCTAATCGTCGCAAACGCAAGACCGATTATCCGATTAACGATAGCGACTCACCTATCGCCGTTGCTAACTTTAATGGTGTAGGTGGTAGCACAATATTATACGCGGGACATTTCCCGCGTTTTCATCCATCGGATTTTCGCGTGAATACGCTTGACGGGATTGCTGATGATTGGCCCCTAAATTACGAAACACTCGAGCCTTTCTACGCAGAAAATGATCGAATGATGGGCGTGTCAGGACTCTCTGGCGACCCGGCCTATCCACCCAAGCAATCCGTCATGCCTCCAGTTCCCCTCGGGAAATCAGGCTCAACAATAGCCCAAGGCTTCAATGAAAAGGGATGGCATTGGTGGCCATCCGACACTGCGGTAGCAACCACCGATTACGATGGTAGAGAGAAGTGCGCTAATCTAGGAGACTGCACTGGTGGATGCGCTCAGGGAGCTAAAGCAAGTACGGACATTACCTACTGGCCGCACGCCTTGCGAGCGGGCGTGGAAGTTAGAACCCGAGCTCGAGTTCGAGAAATTACTGTAAATGATGACGGCATGGCCTCAGGCGTCTATTACTACGACGAAAACGGTGACGAACAGTTTCAACCTGCAGAAGTGGTTGTAATGGCCTGTAATGGAGTCGGTACACCAAGAATCTTACTCAATTCAAAGTCAGAAAGATTCCCAGACGGGTTAGCCAACTCCAGTGGATTAGTCGGNAAGAACCTCATGTTTCACCCCTACGCTTCCATTCAAGGAATTTTTGACAAACCATTAGACGGCTATAAAGGTCCAGGGGTCTGCATATGGAGCCAAGAGTTTTACGAAACGGACCTTTCAAGGGGCTTCAGCCGCGGATTCACCTTCGAAATTAATCGTGGACGCGGTCCAGTTGCTACGGCAATGACCGGTCTTTTTTCCGGCAGAATACCTTGGGGCGAAGGTCATCACACAAAGTATCGCGACCTTTTCAATCGCATCGCTGGCATGGTCGCGATTTGTGAGGATTTTCCTGAAGAACACAACACGGTCACATTGGATCCTGACCTCAAGGATTCCGACGGGATCCCCGCGCCGAAGGTGACGTACACATTAAGTGAAAACAGTCGCAAAATGATGGATTTTGCTGTCGAACGAGGCTCAGAGGCATTGCGGGCCGCCGGAGCTAAAGACATCATTTCCGAAGCCCCGATTTCTGTAGGTGGCTGGCATCTCATGGGCACCACTCGCATGGGCACGGATCCACAAAAATCAGTAGTGAATGAATGGGGACGCAGTCACGATGTAAAAAATCTGTTTGTAATTGACGGAAGCATCTTCGTGACTTCAGCGGGTGTAAATCCGACGCGAACCATTCAAGCCTTAGCCCTTTATGTCGCAGACCANATGAAGCGACGCTTAGCCAATCTGTTCGACTAATTCTGAGGAACACTAACATGACAGATGATACGTTAATTACTTCAGACATCTCACTCTCAAACGATGATAGGGAAACCTTCCAGATATTTGTCGGCAAGGTCATTCCGGCAAGCGATAAATACAAAGTCCCTGGAGCTGATGATCCGAGAATTTTTGCCGAAATACTAACCGCCTCGCAGTCGAGCGCATCCACGATCACAGACGGATTGAATATCATCAACGCGAGTGCCGAGAAGAGATACGGAGAATCATTCAACGCTCTTACGCAAGAANAGCAAGNCGGGCTACTCGACGATCTACAGAATGCCACGGNGCCGGCAATCCGAACCATAGTCAGCATCGCCGCACAGTGCTATTACCGTGATGATCGCGTCATGGAATCACTTGGCATGGAGATTCGTTCACCGTTTCCCGGGGGATTTGAAGTTGAACAGGGAGATTGGTCCTTGCTCGACGCGGTAAAGGAAAAGGACAAGCTCTATAGAGATGTTTGATTTTTTTCTCTAACAGATNGCTCTCTATTCTATCAATATCACACTCTTTCGAGTTTTATCGCCAATCTTCTAAAAGGACACGGATAACTTCCTGTGCGCCGTCGGGTCGGCCTGCACGTTCTTTCGAAATACACCGCATGCATAGATTCTCAAGAAGCGTTGGTATAGTAGATGTCGCATGTTCGGACGGGAGTTTGGGCACTGCTTCTCGGATCTCCGCCAGTAGCGCATCGACTTGAGTTGCCTCATGAGGCAACCTACCCGCGAGAACTTCGTACAATATGATGCCCAAGCTATATACGTCGGTAAGCCCATCAATATCTGGTACCCGGTCGATTTGTTCAGGAGACATATATGCAGCCGTACCTATGAGCTGCTGTTGACCCGTTATAGAAGTTTGCGCGTCTGCGGCGACATTTATTTCGCTGCTGGACGTCGCTTGCGGCTCAGCTGAAACACCTTCGACATTCCATACCTTAGCCAGCCCCCAATCCAGAAGGAGCACTTCACCAAATGGTCCGACCAGTACATTTTCAGGCTTTACATCTCGGTGGATGACTCCGTGTTGATGCGCGTACTCTAAAGCTCGCGCGACCTGCACTAACACCTCTATCAATTGTGTGAGGTCATACAACTCGCGATAATTGAGCAATTCACGCAAGGTGTACCCATGCACCAACTTCATCGTGAAATAATAGTGTCCCCGATTATCTCGCCCTACCTCATAGGTTGGCATGGTATTAGGGTGCTGCAACATGGCCGATACACGAGCCTCCCGCAAAAAACGACGTTGCTCATTCGGATCGTCTGCAAATTCAGGCTTGAGCGTTTTGTATACGACTACTCGGGATAAATGCAGATCTTTACACGTTTTGATAAGGGACTTTCCTCCCCTAGCTATGGTCTGAAAGTAGGCATAACGCGTTTTCGGATTGACCACTGGTGGTAAAGGGGTATCCGTATCCTCTAGATAAACGCTAGGAAAAGTCCCTTTTTGCGGCATTGGGAAACGCACGTGGTCACCATCATTCATAGGGGAAACATTAGCCAAAACGATCGCTCTGCGCACCTGAATTCGTTATTTCGATTGTCCACTTCAACCGTCAAATTCCTGTTAGGGATCTCTTGTTTCTCGCATTGCCAGACCTCATAAAGCAAAGAGCTGCAGTTGCAAAGAAAATATTGGGGTATTCTTACATAGACCAATGGTATTTAATCTGAGCAGTTGTCGTAGTCAGTCAGTGCGTATGCAACAAATTGAGGACTCAAACATGCCAAAACAAACCAAAAATACTTCTACCGATTATTACAAGGAAGGCCGTCAACGAGCACTACAACTTGGCAATAGGGGCCCCATGCGGTTCAAAGAGAACGGTCGCCTCGAAGACGATATTCTCTCCGCATATCACCAGTTTGGTTTTTATGTGTTCACTGGCGTTTTAGACCAACACGAAATAGACCTTCTGAGCAAAGAATTCGATGAAATTCTTGAAAACGCTCCCGTTTCCCCCGATGCCACCACTGATCGCCACGGCAGGCCTGTCAAGTTTCCAGGGTATTACACCCTTGTACCGATCCAAAATGAAACCAACATATTCGACAAGCAAGCCAATGAAAAATTGGAATTCCCGGATAACCCTAATGTCGGGCTCGTCTCTCATCCCTTGATGATGATGGATTCAGCACTTCGAGCATACGGGCATCCTGACATTCTCCGCATGGTTGCTTCAGTGAATGGCGACGATTTTGTACCATTCCATGAAGCTATTTTTCACAAAGGCGCTGGCCACGGTGCACCTACTAACTGGCACCAGGACGGACGAACGCATTGGAAAGCTGACGGTTCGGCGATCGAAACAGCCGACGGAAATGGAAAAACGCATGGTTTTAACCTATCTGTGTCGTTTAGCCAATGCACTCCTCAGAACTGCCTGTGGGTAGTACCTGGGAGTCATAAAAATTGGCGCTTATCCAACGGGGGTTCTTTCCCTTCAATTAGCGAACGTATTGCGGAAGCTGTACCCATGATGTTAGAACCAGGTGACTGCGGGATGGTAAATCGAAGTTCCCTACATGGCTCATATCCCAACAAATCCAACGAAAGACGTTGCACGCTGCTCTTGGGATTTCATAAGAGAGATTCAGCCATCGGAACCAAAACAACCAACGTCCACGCTTTTAAAAGTCCCTCGACAACGGTCAAAGACGTAGAGTACTCAGAAGAGTATGTATTAAAGCGTGCCCGAATGATTCCTCTCGCAATTGACGCTCGAAAACAGAAATATCCCAGCGAAAATGCATACGAATATACAGGCTCCTATATTGGTGGTTCCAAATGGAACGATGCCTCGCGGGCGGAAATCTCCCAAAATGGAGACGAGTATTGGCAACGCGACATAACGCTGTAAACAAGTTTATACCAATAAGAGCAGTTCTAAGGGATCTTGGTTCATACGACAATGCCTAGGAATGGCTTTTGAATAACACGGACGAAAAACTTTGGCTTTTCAATGAAGTAGAAGTCGGTCAGGACGGCATAATTACCGAGGTCAGACTCACTCGCGAAAACATCGCTGAATATGCGCTAGTCTCCCAAAGTGAAGATGCTCATAGTCTGGCGGGTACTTCCGTAATGCCAACCATGATTCTTTCATACGCCCCTTTGATGCGCGAAACCATCGCCAACAAACATGGATATACCGCCCTCGAACAATCCACTACGGCGCGACGTCAAACTCCGTTTACAAAATGTGAAATACGTTGGTTTTCCGAGGTCTCCGAGGGAGACACTCTGACCGCTACCCGCGAAGTCGTTCAAAAATATTCACGGCGAGGCAGTAATTTTGTAACTTTTCGTGTCTCTGCATACAACCAAAGCAGCGACAAGGTCGGCGAGTATGACTACACCTGTATCTTCGACTATTCCAACCAAAAACAGCTTCGTTCATCGCCAAAGACATCGCATAGAGATCACACGATTGCACAACATCTAACGTCGCTAGAATTTCATGAAACTCAAGATTCAATGAACCGAAAAGATGCTTTTAAGCTCATCGGCGAAAGGGGTATCGGTAGTAACATTCACACCGATGAAAAATTCGCAAAGAATAGTATTTTTGGCGGAACTGTGAATAGTGGTCCCGCCACCATGGCCTATGTCGATCAAACACTTGGAAGTTATTTCTCAGCTCCGGCTTTTTACAATGGCGGTCGGTTACTTATGCGTGCGATTACCCCATTTCGCTCTGGAGATACCGTACGGTTCGATGCATCGGGTAGTCAGGAAAACGAAAAGTTTAATTGTCGGGTAGTTGGACGAAATCAAAAAATGGAATTGGTGTGTCTGGCTGAAGCAACGCTCCAAAATTGTCTAAAATAGAATACTCAATTGAGCTAACAAGACCGAAAAGAGAACACCATCTATCACATGCGACAATCACAAAACAATCCGTCATCAATAGAAAGAACTCTCATACTTCTCATATTGCTACTCACTACCTCCTGCTCCCTGGAGTCAGAAACACTTCAAGAACAAAAAATCTCTTTCGCAAAAAATGTTGAGAGCTGCGTGTGTCGCACCATGTATTTCGAATCCGATTTTCCGTCAGGTATACGCTATAGCCAGATCGTAGATTCCTGTAATAAAACGGTCCACGATTCCAACGACCTACGCTATGAAGACAAACTATCAGCCAGTCCAAAATCAGATTCCTTGCGCTGTCCGGAAGATCTAGAGGATTGGCTTGAAGTAGTCGAAAAAGATCAACTGGATGAAAAGTAAAATGATTGTCTGCGCAAACGACACCATATAGCCTTAATCAGTACCTAAATCCGAGGATCCCGATGTCTGATCTAGCATTTAAGTCAGCAACTGAACTAGCTCAACTTATCCAGAAAAAGGAACTCAGTTCCGAAGAATTGACTCGACACTACATTGAGCGTATCGACCGATTGGATGGGAAAACGAATGCCGTTCCAGTACGAATATTCGAACGCGGCATAGAGGACGCGAAAAAAGCTGACAAGATGCTAGCCCAGGGGCTGATCCAGGGGCCTCTGCACGGCATTCCAATGACAATCAAGGAATCCTATGTTCTCNCTGATACGCCAGCCACCTGGGGCATCGATGCATATAAAGATAACGTTGCAGAACAAGACGGGCTGCATGTCACCCGTTTTCGGGCGGCCGGCGCGCATTTTATCGGCAAAACAAATGTTCCTGTAGACCTTTCAGATTTTCAAAGTTACAACCCGATTTACGGAACCACCAACAATCCATGGGATCTCGAAAAAACACCAGGAGGATCTTCGGGCGGTAGCGCCGCCGCGATGGCAGCGGGATTTAGTGGTTTAGAAGCAGGATCCGACATTGGCGGATCCATTCGGACACCGGCACATTTCTGCGGTGTCTATGGCCACAAACCTACATGGGGGATAGTTCCTCAATCTGGACACGAGCTAGTGTCCGGGGTGCCTGATCCCGACGTTTCAGTCTGTGGGCCACTCGCTCGAAGTGCAGAAGATCTCAAGCTAGCCCTGGATACAATGGCAGGGCCCACGGCGAGGGAATCTATCGGCTGGCGTTTAGATCTAGCCCCACCCGGCTTCACTTCTTTACAGGATCTCAAAGTCGCTATTTGGGCAACAGATGATCTGGCCCCCGTGGACGATCAAATCGCAAACAAAGTAACGATGGTTGGTGACGTTTTGTCCAAACTAGGAGCTGTCGTATCCGACACAGCTCGACCCGAAATAGACTTGAAGAAAGCGCACCGTGTCTACCAAACATTAACCCAAGCTACTATGGCGAGCGGACAACCCGCCCACAGGATCGCCGAATACCAAAAGTTTGTGAGTCAATTAAGCGATGCTGATGACTCCGAGGCAGCCGTATCTGCTCGAGCGGCAGTGATGAGTCATCGGCAATGGATACGCGATGATTTTCGTAGGGCAAATTTACAACGGGCCTGGGATAAGTTCTTCGAAGAGTGGGATGTTATTATCTGTCCGCAAATGGCCGTCACTGCCTTTAATCACGATCATAGACCATGGAAGGAAAGGACCCTATTGGTGAACGGTGAGGAACAGTCATATACCAAACACCTTTTTTGGTCAGGGTTAGCTAATGCGCCCTACTTGCCCAGCACGATATTCCCTACCGGGTTATCGGATACCGGACTACCCATCGGCATACAAGTAACAAGTGCTTCGTATCGAGACTATAAGACAATCGAGTTCGCTCGACTCATCGCCGAAGAAATTGGCGGATTTATTCCACCGCCTCTGTAGATCAGTCAGGACATCGAGTAGGCGGCCTCTAAATCCATAGCATGGGTTTATCGAAGCCAGTCCNACTAAGAACGACACGATTTCAAACCATATAAAGCTGGGCTAGGGTAGGACAAATTGATAACACAGGAGGAATCCACTCTAATCACAAGTGACGAGGCCGACGTCCACTTAACTCTTAGAGGTCTCGCGCGTATTTACACCGCTACGTGGCCGTATATCACAGCACTTCTCAGGCATTTTCTCGTACTCCTCACGTTGACGCTGACTCTTATCGGATTCGATACTGTAGTCGCCTTTCTGGGATTCGACATTCTTTGGGATAGCGTCGGATCCAGCGAGCCCCTCAGCCGTGATCAAGCTCGATTTATGCTGCTGCCCGAGCACCCGTACGCAGGAACCGAAACACTCGATACGGCATCTAGAAAAACAATACTTCTGCACTTCCTAGTACTCAGCATCGTTTTGACCGTTATAACGATCTCAGCAAACACGCTCTTACGCACTTATAAAGTTTGGATCTTGCAACAAATTAATCAGAAATTGAGAAGCGNCATGTTGCGCAATGCGCAAGAATTAAGCCTTCAATTTCACTCCAATGCCAAAGCTGGAGATGCTATTTATAGGGTATTTCAAGACAGTGCAATGGTTACCGCGGTAATCGACAATATCGTCGTGATACCCGTTNTCGCACTTTCCACCCTTCTCATGCAATTTGTTATCGCGAGTCTATTCAGCCCCTGGTTCTCATTCTTGATATCAGTCTACGTGCTCGGATTATTTTTTCTGTGTGTCTGGTCTGCCCCGAGATTACGTGTGGACAGTGCAGATGCACGAACCGCCAGCGCAAACCTGTTCGCCCGAATCCAGGAAACTTTCCAAAGCATACAGCTTGTNAAAGCATACGGTTTTGAAAAAAGCAGTAATCTTGTATTTCAAGAGGAATCTCTAACGGCATTAGACAAAAGCCTTCGAATACGACACAAATTTGCCACAGTTAAAGTGGTTACGTCGTTCGTACTTACTTCCGGGTTATTTCTTACGGACTACTTTGCCACTGTTTTTGTGATCGATGGAACTCAGGTTTTTGGCGCATCTTTTTTGGTGTATTTCGGTCTTAATGTCACGATTTGGTCAATAGCGGGATATCAAGCTCGAGGAGCGGCACTCGGACGCTTCAACGGTACTCTCGAAAGCCTGATAAATGTTTGGTGTCTCGCTCAAGACATGGCCATCGGATTAAACCGCTCGTTTTGGCTTTTAGAACAAAAAGCGAAAGTTATTGATCCCCCGAAACCGTTACCATTTCCTGAGTTAATTCAGGAGGTAAATTTTGAAGGCGTCGGATTCAAATACGAGTCTAACGTTGTACTAGAGAATCTTTCCTTAGCGGCGAGAACAGGACAGATGGTGGCACTCGTCGGCCCGTCAGGGAGTGGAAAATCAACCTTAATGAGCTTGTTATTGCGAGTGTTTGACCCCATCCAGGGCCACATCACGATCAATAAAACGGATATCTCAAACTTCCGTCTATCTGACCTCCGTAATCAAATAGCCATTGCACTACAAGAAAATACTCTATTTCCGATGACAGTCCGAGAAAATCTAACATATCCACAGCACGATTTTTCAGAAGACCAGATACGAATGGCTTTAGAAGTAGCTTGCGCCGATTTCGTATACCAACTTCCCCAAGGATTAGAAACCGAGCTGGGAATAAATGGATCACTTTTGTCAACCGGACAAAAACAACGCCTCTCTATCGCCAGAGCTGTTGTTAAAGATCCACAAATTCTTATTCTCGACGAACCAACTGCATCACTAGATTCAGAGACTGAACGTGATGTAATCGAGAATCTAAAGAAGTGGGCAAGTGGTCGTATCGTTTTTATCATCACGCATCGTCTTAACACCGTTCGAAACAGTTCAACAATAGCATTTGTTAATGAAGGGACTATCTTGGAAACAGGGGCCCATGAAGACCTTCTCGCAGCCCGTCGAGACTATTACGACTTTGCACGGAAAGTGCTGTGAATAAACAGATTGATCACGACCGTATCGATACAAAAACATTGATTCACTGGAGACAAGTGCTTCAAATATTTCGACGTTCACTCCGATACATGTACCCAGAACGTCAATTGATATCTACCCGTCTCGGACTTATCACTGCGATTTATTTGATAGGGCTACCACTGCCCTGGTTTTTAAAAATAATTATTGACCACGGAGTCTCTCAAATACCGATCAACGAAAACGGTTTGTATCCCTTTTTCATGCAGCCGTTCTTGCACGTGTTTGCTAGCTTGCCCCCTCTGGAAATCGCCCTCTGGACGCTTGTAATACTGGGATTCCTTCATTTCCTTACTGGGTATTCGGGAAATACCGAGCTAAACGCCAATCTTGCGGAAGGAGCGGATGTTAGCACCCAGTCTGAAAACAAAATAAATGCTGGACTTAGTGCCGCCCAAGGGATTGTCGGCTTGTTAGATATCAACATAGCTATCCGCCTATCACAAAAAATAACTCACCATGTTCGCTCAACTCTGTTCGATAGTATGTCTCGGTTACCTGTCACCACATTGAATATTCAGAGACCCGGCGATGCAATGTTTCGAATCATGCACGACTCGCCCGCTGTGGCCGGGATTATCACCGCCCTAATCATCAATCCTTTTGCCATGTTTTTAAGCGTGGCTTTAAATCTCGCTGTTCTTATATCCGTTTACGGGGCCATAGCACCGGAACTCGTCTGGATCGGAATGTCTGCCGTTGCAATTAATCTATTTTCAACCGCACCACTAGCCCATATATTTCGAAAAGCAAGCCAAAGTAGTCGTGCCTCTGCCAGTGCAACCACCAATGATCTCGAAGAATCTTTACGTAATGTGAAAGCCGTCCAAAGCTTGGGTGGCTCCGAATACGAGCAAACAAGATTTGAATCTGCCAGTAGATTTTCTTTTAAACGTTCATGGGTCCTAATTTTTATTCAGGCTGTAGTCCAATGGATCTCCGATCACGTCCACCTGATTTTTCAAACAGCAGGATTTTGGATCCTTTTCAACGGAATTATCGATAACACATTAACTCTCGGAGATATTCCCATCATTTTGCGGATGTACTCACTACTCTATGAAACGTCTATGGCCTTTGGGCAAATATGGATTAATCAACAGGACAACGCAGCGGCTGCACGTCGTATATTTTTTATGATTGATCAGAACGAACCGGAGATATCCAAGAAAGACCTTCCCTCCGTCAAAAAGATAGAAAAACTTCAATTTGAAAAAGTTTCGTTCCAATATCCGGATGGACGCAAAGCACTCGAGAACATAGACCTCTCCATCGAATCATGCCAACTGTTAGCTATCGTCGGACCGACCGGATCAGGCAAAACGACTCTCGGTTATCTGATTGCCCGTTTTATTGACGCTACAACCGGAACAATATCGCTTAACGGAAAATCTAACATAACGGACTTGGATCCAAACGAACTTCGGAAACGAATCTCTTTTGTATTTCAAGACCAACATATTTTGCCAGGNACGATCGAGCATAATCTCCGAATCGGCTCTCCAAATGCATCCATGGGTGCATTACGTGAAGCCTGTAGAAAAGCAAACATCTTGGATTTTATAGAATCCATGCCTAAAGGATTCGACTCCACTATAGGTCGAGCAGGCGGACTGTTATCCACCGGACAAAAACAACGGCTATCGATCGCGCGGGGTTTGCTGAGATCATCCGATGTCTTGATTCTCGATGAGCCAACGTCGGCACTGGATCCGGAAACAGAGCGCATCCTTATGCAATCCATCACCGAAGCTAGAAAAACACAAATAGTGCTGGTGATCGCACACCGCCTTTCTACCATTTCACAAGCGGACCGAATCCTATTCCTGGAAAACGGTCGCATCGCTGAACTAGGAACACCAACAGAACTAATGGCTATACCCAATGGTCGATTTCAGCAATTTCTGGAAGCAAGTAAGTAGTCGATTTTCCCCATAGAGTCATCGCCTGTGTGGTTCATCAGGTGGTAAAACTCTAATTGATCTATCGCGCTGTGTAACCGCCATCTACAGGAAGGACCACACCCGTGATAAAACTGGCGTCGTCACTCGCCAAAAAAACTGCTGCAGCTGCAATCTCCTCCGGCTGTCCAAGACGCCCTATCGGATGAAGCGACGTAATAAATTCATTGGCTGCAGGATCTTCACGGAATTGCGCTGTCATAGGTGTCTCAATATAGCCTGGCGCAATGGCATTTACGCGTACCCCTTGTCGACCGAACATTAGAGCAAATTGCTTAGTAAGGCCTGAAACACCATGCTTGGCAGCGATGTAGGCACCAGCCCCTTCAGAAATTTCCCCGATATCGGTAGGCGTGGATGACGACACCAGACCCACTAATCCTGCAACAGACGCCGTATTAATAATGACCCCGCCTCCATTGTTGGCTAGCTCCCTGGCCCCATGGTGCAGACCGTAATAGACACCACTTAAGTTAATGCCTATCGTGGTATCCCAATCACCTCCCCCTATACCCGCGTTATTGAAAAGAATATCCATATTTCCCAAAATGGACTTCGTTTGCGATATAGCGTGCGCCACTTCCTCACTAACAGAAACGTCTAGCTTCATTGAGCTTGCCGTGCCACCTCTCTGTTCAATAATGAGGGCGGTCTGTTCCGCCCCCTCCGCATCGATATCAGCACACATAATTGCTGCACCTTCAGCGGCCATACCTTCGGCACTAGCCCTTCCGATTCCACTGGCTGCACCGGTGATCAGCGCAACCTTGTTAGTAAGTTTGTCTGTCATATTCTAATATCCGGTACTTTTTGATCCCTTGTCTTTAGCGTCCATACCTGCCACAGCTCGATCTTTCGGGGCGCTTTCATAGGCTCCTCGAAAATCCCTAAAGGGTCCATCTCGCCATTCAAGCGCAGACTTCAAACCATCATCACGCACGCGTCGCCCCCACTCCGAAGCAGCGGCCCGTTGTGCACTCAACGCTTGAATTTCAGTACCCGAATGCAATCCATCCACAATACCCATCGTTTCATACTGGCGATTGACCGCTCGTTTTGAATACATCAGCATTTCGTTGTCCACGTTGGACATACGTCGTGCAAATTTTTCTCCAAATTCACCGAGGTCTTCCTTTGGAACTGCATAATTAGCCCATCCCAATCGAACCATTTCCTCCCCGGAAAAGGAATCTCCAACGTATGCGAATTCTCGTGCTTTACACATTGGCATGTGCCATGGCGTCCACATCATGTCCATCGTAGTCATCGCCCTAACAGGTGGGTAGCCGATCTTGGCATCGTCCGCCACGATACGAAAGTCGCATACCGATGCAAGTTCTGTTCCGCCCGCAAGGCAATGTCCATGAATTAGGGCAACGACAGGTTTGGCTAATTCCCATATTGTCCAATTTGTCATAACAACATGGCGAGCCCACTGCGTGGCGCCAGGGTGTGTCGATCCGGTATAAGGCAGTTTCGAGCGCGGATCAACAAAAGTATCGTCTTCAGCTGAACGAGCCGGTGTTAAATCGTATCCCGCAGAAAATGAACGTCCAGCCGACTTTAGTACAATTACCCCAATTTCGGCGTCAGCTTCTGCTTCACGCATGGCTTCCATCAACTCACCCCGTAAATTATTACTGAGGGCGTTTAATTTTTCCGGTCGATTTAGCGTGATATAGGCTAGCCGGCCATCTGTTTCGTAAAGTACGTCACGGAATTCCATATTTTTCCTCCCAAATTTGTCGTAATCATACAACTATATAGACCCTATCCGGGCAGAAAACCGTTATAGTCATCTGATCATGCGAATCGATCTCTCCCAATGTGGACGCACTCTAACTGAAAATGCGGAATTTATAAGAGCCGCTGAAAAAAGTGGATTTCAGGGCGCATGGGTATCGGAAATAGCAGGTTTGGACGCTATCTCATCGGCAACAGTCGCCGCTTTATCACTGCAACAAGGTCGCGTCGGCTCGGCAATCTTTCCAATGCAGACTCGGGACCCTTTACTTCTCGCAATGTCTGCCGCTAGCTTAAGTCAGATAGCTCCAGGAGGGTTCGTACTCGGACTAGGTACTTCCACAAAAATCATCATTGAGGGATGGCACGCGACCGATTGGGGAAATTCCCCCCTCTCACTCACAAGAGAATGTGTGGATCTAGTACGTCGTTTTTTAGATGGAGAACGAATTACTTCAGATATTGGCCGGTGGAAATACAATCGCGCGCAACTTACGGTCGAACCGCAGCANAGGGTGCCAATCTACCTCGCTGCATTAAACGACCGCATGCTGGAACTTGCTGGGGAAATTGCGGATGGTGTAATTCTTAATTTCGTAACAATAAATGACTTGCAACATGCCAAAGAAAAGGTAGCCCAGGGNGCCGAAAAATCCGGTCGNTCACTAGAAGACTTCGAATTTGTCATTTTTTTCCGATCGACTGTCACTANTGATTATCAGTTAGTGAAGGATCGTTACCAAAGCGANCTATTCACCTACATGATGGCTCCNGTATATCAACANATGTTTGCNCGAGAAAATGAACGNGAGNCATGCCTAGAAGTAGCCTCTCTGTGGCGCAAAGGAAAGCGTGATGAAGCATTGAATGCTATTCCNGAAACNTTCATCAAGAATCGNNCGCTAATCGGTACAAACGAAGAAATCGTCCTTAGGATAAAAGAATATGAAGTTGCAGGATTGAACTCGGCAATGATCATGCCCGTTGCAATTCCTTCGAACGATTATTACGAAGACACTATTCGGTGTATTAACGCTCTCGGTACTGTGTGTTGAAATGCTGTCAGAATCCAACATCGCCCACTATCAAGAAAACGGCTTTATCCTACTGCGCCAATTGTTTGACCAGTCGACTTTAAATTCTTTCAACAATCGATTCCTCGATTACGCAAGCGGCGAACGCGAGCCGACAAAAAACATGTCCATCATGAAAGACGTCATGGTGGCCAAAAATGAGATTGTTGCGGAATCGCCCGTTCACGCTATCAATAAACTGTTTCATTTCGAAAACGATCCCATACTAGGCAACTACACACAGCATCCCGAACTTCTAAGGGCCGTCTCCCAACTGCTTGCGACTAAAGATCTGTACTCGTTAGTAACCAATGTGTTTAACAAGCCCCCTAACGTCGATGGTCGACATCCTCTCCATCAAGACCTTCGATATTTTCAAATCCGCCCTGCTAATGGCATCGTGGGTGCATGGACGGCAATGCTGCCTTCGTCTAGAGAATCAGGTTGTCTTGCAATTATACCCGGAAGTCACAAAGGGATCCTGCTAGAACACAAAGAACCTGATTGGGAATACGTCAATTTTGCGTTTTATGGCGTTAATACAGATGAGGCGCAAAACCGAGTGCACGTCGAAATGCAACCGGGCGATACTCTATTATTTCATCCACTCATTATCCACGGTTCCGGACACAACCGAACTCAACAATTCAGACGAGCCATTTCCGCTCATTTTGCGAGCGGGAATTGTACGACCGAAAGCGGTGACTGGAAATCGGGCACTCAAATACGCCACATCCAGGCTGATTGAGACAAAAAAGAACAACTAAATCACAACAAGCAAAGCACAACGGGCATCCCACAATGCCTTTCTAACAAGTCAATCGTTGCGCATTTACCTATTGCCCCAATACTTCATGCGAAGTTGGGAATGACTTCCTCAGCAAATATTTGTGCTGGCTCTACCGTATCTTTGCCAAAAAACTCCATAACAAACATCGTACAACCAAGATCAATATGCTTTTGTATCGCTTCACAACACTGGTCAGGAGTGCCGGTAATGCCTAAGGGTCCCTGCGGATCACCCATATGACCACCAAAAATCTTCTGCGCAGTATCAGCCATAGGACCAGCCTCTTCCGCCGTGCGCGCGATAGTAACCAAACATTGTTGACTCACTGTAATATCGGAAAAATCACGACCGAGTGTGTCGCAATGTCCTTTTAACACATCAACTTTCTGTCCCAAATTCGCCTGATGTCCAGCCAAGTTATTCCAAATATCTGCGTACTGAGCGGTAATTCGAAGCGTGACCTTTTCACCGGCTCCTCCGATCAGAACCGGTATTTTGCGAGGTGGCTTCGGTTGGCAAACCACATTTTCGGTCGAAACAAACTTGCCGTCGTAGGAAACTTCTTCTTCATCGCCCCACATACGCAAGAGAAGGTCTACAGTTTCTTCCAGCTGCTGCAAACGATCGGCAGTATCTAAGAAAGGCATTTTAAAATCCGTAAATTCACGAGGCATCCACCCACCACCCAAACCAGCGATGACACGACCTCCCGCTATGTTGTCTACGGAGGCTATCATTTTGCCCAGATGGGCTGGATTTCGCATGCCAGTCGGTGTTACGAGAGTTCCTAACTCGACACGTTCGGTAATTGCGGCAAGAGCAGCGATCATCGTCCACGCTTCCAATATAGGGAGTTGTGGGGACTGCGGTCCGTACAAATGGTCGCACACCCAGACCGAATCGAATCCCTGTGATTCAAACGCCCTAGCCGCTTTATCAGCAGCCACCCATGGTCTTTTGATCTGCGGTACAGTTACCCCAAAATGCAAGTTCGACATTATTTCCTCCCTTCGTTTTATTCATGTCACAGCATACGCCGAGATCTATAGAGAAATCAGCAACCGTTTCTGCTCCCGAACATTAGAAAACACGCCGTAGTTCTATTTAACCTGCTTTCAAGCCCCTCGCGTATCTCTCACACTGATACGTTGAGCCAGCAATTCATGCACCATATCAATGGTCGGTGTAGGCAAAGAGAGCATACTGCCCAATTCTTGTACCGCACCAACCAAAGCTCCAATCTCGAGAGGGCGACCCGAATCAAAATCTTGGAGCATGGAGGTTCTATGAGCTCCAACTGCCGCTGCGCCCGCTATTCGTCGGTCTACATCAACACTAAAACGTATCCCTAATTCCTCCCCAATGTTCTGTGCTTCTAACATCATATTTCGAGCAATTGTACGGGTGCCTGGTTCAGTCGCTAATGTGTAAAGATCCGCCCCAGTTAATACACTTAACGGATTGAATGCTAAATTCCCCCACAACTTGATCCAAATTTCATCACGTAGCCGCGGGCGAACCGGGGCTTTAAGACCATTATCAATCATTAGATCAGCAAACATCTTGACCCGATCCGTTTTCGTTCCATCGGGTTCCCCCAAACTAAATTTATTATCGGAAAGATGCCGAATTACCCCGGGTTGAACGATTTCGGCTGACGGATAGACAACACATCCAACAGCTTTGTCCGGTCCAATTGCATTCCAAATCTTTCCGCCCGGATCCACACTCTCCATACAACGCTCTGCATATTTCGAATCGAGTCCGTGCGTGTACCACCACGGAATACCATTGACGGCAGATATTACTGTCGTCATTGGGCCAATCAATGGAAGCAAATCGTCTACGATAGTAGGCAACGAATGGGCTTTGAGTGTCACGATCACATAATCTTGTACCCCTAATGAAGCAGCCTTATCCGTGGCGGTGACCTGATTTGTTTTCGTCTCTCCGTCCGCTTCAACAAGCGTCAAACCTTGTTCTTGCATGGCCCTCAAATGTGGCCCTCGAGCCACCAGAGAAAGTTCTACCGAGTTCGCCAGTCTACTGGCAACAAAACCGCCAATCGCTCCAGCGCCGTATATGCAAACTTTCATCTAGTGGGACAAGCCCAACTGTTTTGCTAGACCGATACGTTGAATTTTTNCCGTAGCACCTTTTGGAATCTCATCCACAAACACAACTTTTCTAGGAACTTTAAAATCAGCAAGACGTTCGGACACAAATTGTCTCAATTCCTTTTCATCCAATTGCTTTCCATCGCGAAGAACAATAGCCGCCGCAACATCTTCACCGAGCTTGTCGTGGGGAATTGCAAAACTGCATGCCTGGGCTACAGATTCGTGATCCAGAATGACTTCATCGATTTCTAACGGTGCGATTTTTTCACCGCCTCGATTAATAATCTCTTTGAGGCGCCCAGTAACTTTGACATATCCCGCCTCATCCATAATTCCNTGATCGCCAGTACGAAACCAATTTCCCGGATGAAAAGCCGTNGCATTGGCTTCGTCATTCGCTAGATATCCTGAAGTTACATTCGGACCCTTTATAACAATTTCACCNTCTTGGCCTTGCTCCAGCATATGCCCCTCCGCAGTCATAATTCCCACTTCAGGACCAGCTGACGGACCGACGAAACCAGGTTTACGCTCCAAAGGAGGGAGCGGATTCGAACACATCTGGTGAGCCGCCTCNGTCATCGCATAAGCTTCCACTACCGGAGCTCCAAACGTTTTTTCCAGGTCATTCATCACCTGAGGCGGTAGAGATGCTGACGAAGAACGGATAAAGCGCAGCTGGGCNTGTCGAACCGAATCTTCGTTGCGAATGGACCGCGCTAAGATGGCTTGGTGCATCGTCGGGACCGCCGAATACCATGTGGGTTGGGCAGCATCTAACCAACTAAAAAAACGAAGGGCGTCAAAACCCGGGGTACAGTAAACGCTCGCCNCGGCACTGATATTGGCTAAAACAGGGGCCATCAGACCGTGGATATGAAAAAGTGGCATCACATTCATACACCGATCTTCAGAACTTAAATGCAGTGTCTGCGATATGTTCTTCGCGGAAGCTGCTAGGTTGATCTGAGTGAGAGGAACCATCTTTGGTCGCGAAGTAGTACCAGAAGTATGAAGAATAAGGGCTATGGCATCGTCCCTTCGATTTTCGACCGCGATCGGACCGAGACCTAAAGAGAATGCCCCCGCATGCTCCTTTTCCTGCAATTCGACAACTCGTATACCCAGTTTGTGCGCGACATCGACAACGGGAGAACTCGATCCGGCTTCCACGATTAATAGCTTGGTATCAAGATCATTCAAATAAAATTCAAATTCATCACGCTTATAGGCAGGGTTGAGTGGAGCTGTTGCGCACCAAGGCGACATACAAACAAAAGCACTTGCCATNAAAGGGCCGTTGGGCAAAACAATTGCGACGCGATCATCTGCACCAATATTTAAGGCCGCTAATTCACCCCCCACTACTTTGATTTGTTCGTTTAATGCTCCGTGCGTCAAGGTCGATCGATCGGGAGCATCGATAGCAGGCAGCNTAGAATCAGTCTCAGAAAATAAGTCAATCAACACGCTCATAATTATTCGTCTACCTGTCCAAATTCATATTGCTACATGACGTCGCACTATAGAGGGGTCTGCCTCTCACGGCTAGATCGCGTGAATGATGTCGCATAGAACAGCTTCCCACATTAACATGGGGTTATGTTCAACTTGCACGTCATCAATAGATCGCATGCAATTCAGAAATAAATAATGGAGCAAAACATGAAATTAGGAATATACGGAGGCAATGTCCGTAGAGGCCAGCCACTCACTAGCCTCGTCGATGAAATCGTGCAAAAAGAGGAAGAGGGATTTTCTAGCTACTGGTCACCTCAAGTTGGGACGTTTGACGCGTTAACAGTATTCGCATTGGCCGGGCAGCAAACAAGTCGCATCGAACTTGGAACAGCAGTGGTTCCGTCGTACCCTCGCCACCCTAGCGCCCTNGCACAGCAGGCGGCAACCGTCAATTCTCTCGCTGGAGGACGCCTAGTTCTTGGTGTCGGTCCATCCCATGCCCCCGGCATCGAGGCTCTGGGATTGGCTTACGAAAAACCCGCAAAGCATATGCGCGAATACGTAACCATCCTCAAAACATTGGCAAACGAGGGTCAAGTGGATTTCAGTGGGGATATGTTCCAAGTCAAAACAGGATTTATGTGCCCTGAAGCCCAACCATTTGANGTGGTCGTATCCGCGCTAGCCCCTCTTATGTTGAAAGCTGCTGGCGAGGTGGCCGATGGAACAGTGACATGGATGGTCGGCCAAAATACGATCCGCAACAATACTGCACCCTTGATACAAAAGGCAGCCGCTGATGCCGGCCGGCCAGCACCTCGAGTCGTTGTCGCTCTACCCGTCTGCGTGCACGATGATCGGGAGCAAGCTATCAACCGAGCCGTTCAGATNTTCCAGGGATATGGCCAATTACCAAACTATCGACGTCAACTCGACGCCGAAGGAATTGATCAGGCTGGCGAAATCGCGGTCGTAGGTAATGAAAATGAAGTCGAATCTCAGCTAAAAGGGTTTTTCGATGCNGGAGCCACCGAAGTGATTGCCAGCGTATATCCGGCAGGTGACGACGGACGAGGCTCCTTCGCACGTACTAACGATCTATTGAAAAGTTTGTTGTAAATAGCCAGCAGTACNCAGCATTGGACGGGTAGTCGTACCCTGTCCAATGCTGACCGATATGTAGCAACATATCTAATCCAAATTAGACGACGCACAACACCCAGNACGGTCTCAGCTAACTAGAAAAAAATTGTCTAGGATTGTCGACAAATAGCTGTTGCACTTGCTCTTCTGTGATTCCCATTTCAAGCAAATCAGGGATCACGTGACGATGTATATAAAGATACTGATCCATATTGCTCTTAAAAAAATCATGTTCTTCAGGAATTGTACCGTCGGGCTGTTCTTTATGAATATGCAAGCAGATGCAATCGTGCGAAGGACAAAGACGGTCACCGTACCCCATATCAATCAAATTTTTTAGCGTCACTGTCCTCATATGGGGACTAACAAACTGTCCAGGATATCGATCCAAACCCAAGTAACAACCTTGATCCAAAATCCACTGGAGATATTCTGTGTCTGTTGTGTCATTAGAGTGATCAATTTTCACTTTTGTAAGATCTACACCTTCCTCTTTAAAAATTTCGATTTGACGCCGAGCTACCTGCCCCGTCGGATATGAATGCACCATCATCGGAATACCAGTCTCTACGTGGGCCCGAGATGCAGCTCGCGCCATCAATTCCAGATCAACGGTAACTCCTTGAAAATCAGCCGCACATTTCAGAATTCCAGCCTTGATGCCAGTGCCACGAAAACCTTCTTCGATATCTTTTACAAACTCACGAGCCATCTGATTTGGCGACACCCCTGATAAGAACCGCGGAACATCTAACCACCAGCCAGTGACGTTAATGATATTCACTCCAGAGCCCGCAGAGACCTCAGCTAAAAGCTGAGGATCCTTGCCCAGATCATAGGTCGTTGCATCAATGATCGTATCGATCCCCTCTGATTTGGCCCGTTTTAGAGTGTCAATTGCCCTTTGCTCTCGATTTTCCGGCCCAAAAAGATCGGGAAATGTACGATACATGTTAGGAGCACTGACCATCACATGCTCATGCATCAACGTAAAACCAAGATCTTCAGCGTTTATCGGTCCAGTAACAGTATTAATCATGTTCACAATATGCCCCCCATATCCCTCGGTATTGTATCAGGCAAAAAAAATCCTGTTGAGCATTCTATTGTCAGCGTGTTTTTATTCGTTAACCAAAGAGCGGAATTACATATGGCGAGAAATATGAAGCGGTTCGTGATGTTGCCCCCTGTGGACGATGATATGCGGGAGTGGAGCAAACGGCTACCACAGGACGTGCCCGGAATCGATGTCGTTATTGCTCAAACCGATGAGGAGGTTGCCAATCTGATAGCTGACGCCGATGCCGCCTATGGTTGGGTCTCTCCCGAGATTCTGCCTAGTGCTTCAAAGCTTCAGTGGCTACAAAATCCGTTTGCTGGTCCATTTGAGGGCTATTACTACCCCGCTTTGGTAGAGCATCCAGTCACCATTTGTAACCCTAGAGGCATATATTCGGACCACATCGCCCACCACATTCTGATGTTTGTATTAGCCTTATCGCGTGGACTACCCTATTGGACAGGCGCCCAAAATCAGAGACATTGGAATCCCGAAGCGCGTCAACGCGGCTATATTGATTTAAACCAATCCACCGTCTTGATTCTCGGCGTCGGTGGTATAGGTGCGGAAACCGCGAGACTATGTTCAGCCTTTGGTGCGAGAGTGATTGGCATAGAACCTAGACCCGAACACGAAACTTCCGCCGAGATATATCCACCGTCCGCCTTGAGTGAGCATCTACCCACCGCAGACTTCGTCGTCACCACCGTCCCTCATACTCCAGAAACCGACCGATTATGGGATGCGAGGCGTTTTACAATGATGAAATCATCGGCGTACTTCATCAATATCGGTCGGGGAAAAACCTGTTCCCTGGACGATTTAACTCACGCACTAAAGGTAGGTGAGATCGCCGGTGCAGGCCTAGACGTCTTCGAAACAGAGCCACTCCCTGCAAACCATCCGTTATGGACGATGGAAAATGTGATTATCACGCCACACATCGCAGTAGCGGATGCCGAGAACATCTCTGAACGCCGTTACACTTTACTACGAGAAAACGCCACTCGCTTCGTGCAGGGACAATCACTAAAAAATGTCGTTGATAAGGGCCGATGGTATTGAACCAATACGCAATACCCGTTGAGTTACTACTTGGCCTACGTATGTTAGCGTACGCGATATCTACTAAAGACTGAGATTTATTGATGATTGAAGATCCAGCCAGCGCCGGATTCGATTCCACCCGATTAAATCGTATAACCGATCACCTAAGAGATAACTTCATAGAAAAAGAGAAAATCGTTGGGTGCCAAGCGTTAGTCGCCCGCCATGGTCAGCTGGCTTACTTTCAGTCTCTGGGACTCGCGGATCGAGAGCGTAAAAAGTCTGTAACTGAAGACACTATTTTCAGAATCTATTCCATGTCGAAACCCATTACCTCTGTTGCGCTCATGCAGCTATACGAAAAAGGTCTCTTTCAACTGAACGATCCTATTCATAGGGTTCTGCCAGATTGGCGGGATTTGCGCGTGTGGGTTTCTGGAGACACAAATTACGAAACAAAAGCTCCCATTCGGCCGATAACTTTTCGCAATCTACTAAGCCATACTGGTGGTCTAACTTATGGTGGGAGTGGACATCCGGTAGATCGCGCTTATAAAGAAGCCGGTCTACGACAAGACAAAGGAGAAACCTTATCCAGCTTTGCCCAAAAATTAGGAAATATACCGCTTAGGTACGATCCAGGCGAAGCATGGCTGTATTCGTATTCGACGGACGTATGCGGTTACTTGGTGGAAGTCCTTTCTGGAAAACCGTTTGATATATACCTTCGAGAAGAAATCTTTGAACCGCTAGGCATGACCGACACCGGCTTCACTGTGCCGGAAAAAAGTATGTCCCGTTTTGCCGCCAACTACGGCCGTAAAGAAGACAAAACGCTTCAACTAATCGACGATCCGATGGATAGTATTTATTTGGAACCCAAAAGCTTTTTTTCGGGAGGCGGCGGGCTCGTTAGTACCACGAAAGACTACTGGCGATTCTCAGAAATGCTGCGCTGTGGTGGAGAGCTCGACGGCGCGCGTATCCTAGGACCCCGCACGATAGAGCTTATGCGAAGAAACCACTTGGTCAACAATCAAGATCTGGCGAGTTTGGCAATCGGTTCTTTCTCAGAAACCGCCTATGAGGGAATCGGTTTCGGACTGGGTTTTGCTAGTACACTAGACACCGTAGAGGCCGGACAGTTTGGTGTAAACGATTTTTTCTGGGGAGGCGCAGCATCGACCATTTTTTGGGTTGACCCCATCGACGACCTTGTTGCTATTTTTATGACACAACTCATGCCTTCCAACACGTTTAACTTTCGAGGACAACTTAAAAACCTCATCTACTCAGCAATTATTTCTTAGAAGAACAATACATACGATGCAAACCAACTTTCAATTCACTAATCGTTTTGCAAATGCCTTACCGGCCGATTCCGAAACGGAGAATTTCTGCCGGCAGGTAGAAGGGGCTTGTTATTCACGCGTAGAACCTCTGACTACTGCCAATCCCACATGTGTAGCGTTCTCCGAAGAAACAGCGGAACTATTGGGACTTAGGCCTGAAGATTGTGGCAGCGAAGAATTCACTCAAATATTTACCGGGAATAAAATATTGCCGGGCATGGATCCCTTCGCTATGTGTTATGGCGGCCATCAATTTGGAAACTGGGCCGGTCAACTGGGTGACGGCAGAGCCATCGTTCTTGGTGAAATTATAAACAATAAAAAACAGCACTTCACGCTACAGCTAAAGGGGGCAGGGCCAACCCCTTATTCGCGCACCGCCGACGGACTTGCAGTGCTTCGATCGTCGGTTCGGGAATTTTTGTGTAGTGAGGCGATGCATCATCTTGGCATTCCTACAACACGAGCTCTCAGTTTGACGCTTTCCGGAAATCAAGTCGTTCGCGACATGCTGTATGACGGAAACCCCAAACCAGAGCCTGGAGCAGTCGTCTGTCGAGTATCAGAATCATTCATACGATTTGGTAATTTTGAGATTCTTGCTGCGCGAGGGGAAACCGAATTACTTCGACAATTAGCAGACTTTACAATCACACATCACTTCGAACATCTACGGGCTGACGGTACTCCAGAAAGCTATGTAAATTTATTCAGCGAAGTCGTCGAAAAAACTGCTTCTATGATCATCGAATGGATGCGTGTCGGGTTCGTCCATGGCGTAATGAACACCGATAATATGTCGATCCTAGGAGAGACCATCGATTATGGGCCCTACGGCTGGCTTGAAAACTACGACCCTGACTGGACGCCCAATACGACAGACTCAGCCAACCGCAGATACCGGTATGGACAGCAACCGGCGATTGCACAATGGAACTTACTTCAACTTGCAAATGCGCTGTTTCCACTGATTAAGGAGACCAAACCACTAGAAGAGGCACTCGCTCACTATGCCGATCAGTACCAATCCGGCTGGAATGGCATGATGGCCCATAAACTCGGACTGCTCAGCTTTCGGGAAGAAGATAAAACTCTGCTCGGAGGTCTAGGAAAGGCTCTACAAATCACCGAAACCGATATGACCCTATTTTTCAGACTATTGGCAAATCTGAGTCACGAAAAAATGAACAACGATCCCGTATCACAACTTCTGGGAGCGTATTACAAACCGGATGAAATCAACGAACACACGGATAGCGGCAAAAACAAGCGAAATTTGATCAACCAATGGCTTGAGAGTTATGTCCGTCGAGCCCAGTCGGAGAAACTGTCCGATGTAGAGCGAACCGATCGCATGAATTCCGTAAACCCACTATATGTTATGCGGAATTATCTGGCGCAAATAGCCATCGATGAAGCGACGGAAGGAAACTATGATACGGTTCGAGAATTACTAGATACGATGCGTAGACCCTATTCAGAACAACGCGGACGAGAATCATTTGCGGAAAAACGTCCCGAGTGGGCGCGAACGAAAGTTGGTTGCTCCATGCTGTCTTGTAGTTCCTAAATTCCGATCGGACAAATCCCATAAAGTCCAATCCCACGACGCGCCACTTTCTTGATGCCCGAATAGCACAAAAAGTGGCAGCGCGGTGTACATTTCTTTAATGTGACAATGAAAGAAGACGGAGGAAACAGATGGCAGATTTTTTGGATCGAATTGAAATCGGACAAACGGGTTTGAAAACAGGACGTATAGGCATCGGTTCGACTTTTGATGCACCCCGACATGCCATCGAAAACGCCTTCGATCGAGGCATCAATTACCTCTACTGGGGCACGGTTCGGCAACCTGACTTTCAATTGGCAATGGCTCATCTGGCACAAAAACATCGAGACCAAGTAATTTTAACCATCCAGTCCTACTCAGATGACCCAAGCACGATTACTGGAGAAGTAGAAGAAGCGATATCAACCGGTGGTGTCGATAGCTACGATTTCCTCCTGTTAGGAAATCGAATGACAAAACCGTCCGAAGCGTATATCGAGGTCTTCGAAAAGCTGCGAACTCGCGGATTGGTTCGTTTTATCTCACTGAGCTCGCACAATCGACCACTCATACCAGATTTTCTTGCCGAGTATCCCAATGGTTTGAGCCCTTACGAACTATTAATGTTGCGTTATAACCCCGTGCACCGTGGAGCCGAAACGGATGTTTTCCCCCACGTAACTGAACAACACCGTCCAACAATAGCATCCTATACCTCTACTCGATGGGGACATTTGCTAGACCCTAGCAAAATGCCAGAAGGCCATGATCCTGTTAGCGCACGCGACTGCTATCGATATGCCTTATCAAATCCAGCCGTAGATATGATTATCGCTGGACCAGGTAGTGCGGACCAAATGGATGAAGCCATTTCCGCGCTGGAGCAAGGTCCACTCGATGAAGAGGAACGTCAACGAATAGAACATATTGGTTCGCATCTCTACAAACAGTATGCTCCACAATATCCTGATGCTGGAGACGCTGAGGATGTCGCAGCAGGCCGAGCTGCCGAGTAAAAAAACGTGTGCCTTGCCTTTTAGTCAATAATCTTGCTGATAGCGTACTCAACGATCCCTCGAGCACCAGCTTCCTTTAGCTGAGGCACAATATTTCTAACGACTGCCTCCTCGACAATGGTATTGACGTCAACCCAATCTGAATCGGCAAGGGATGATATCGTCGGTGTTTGAAGAGCGGGCAATACCTCTAGAATAGACTGGAGGTCTTGCTTTGGAACATTCATCATTAATCCAACTTTTCCCTCAGCAGCCAGACAACTTTTCAACATCAGTGCGATGTCAGTCAGTTTACGTTTTTTCCACGCATCCATAACTGAATCCCTGTTCGCAATAAGTCGCGGAGTACTTTGTAACAACTCATCAACGATACGCAGATTATTTGCTCGCAGAGAATTTCCAGTTTCAGTAACTTCGACAATGGCATCTGCCAGTCTAGGCGGCTTAACTTCCGTAGCACCCCAAGAAAACTCTACATCGGCTGAAACACCATGATTCTTCAAATAATTATTAGTCATATTGACAACTTCCGTGGCAATACGTTTGCCCTGCAAGTCAGAAGCCGAATGAATTTCTGAATCATTCGGTACACACAACACCCATCGCGTTGGACGACGACTCACTTTGGAATACACGAGCTCGCAGATTTCCTCGACATTAGCTCCAGTCTCGACCACCCAGTCATGTCCAGTGATGCCTGCATCGAGAACCCCTTGTTCTACGTAACGTGCCATTTCTTGGGCACGGACTGTCAAGCAATCTATTTCCTCGTCGTCTATTGTCGGATAATAGGATCGAGATGAAATCGTAATCCGGTACCCTGCCCTCTCAAAAAGTTCTCGCGTGGCTTCCTGGAGACTTCCAGCAGGTATACCTAGTTTTAAAATATTTCCCATACTTTACTTACTTCTTATAGACAGTCGATGGATCAAAAACCCGATCCGCTATGATGCTACTTTCTTTTGTGTCCAGATTAATTTCGCGATAGAAACAACTCTCATAACCTTCATGGCATGCGGCGCCACCGATCTGCTCCACTTTGACGAGTAACGTATCCGCATCACAGTCGTAAAAAATGTTTTTCACGCGCTGAACATTCCCACTTTCTTCCCCTTTACGCCACAACTTGTTACGACTACGACTAAAATAACATACATGCCTCGTAGCGAGAGTCTCGGAATATGCCTCAGCATTCATATACGCCAGCATAAGCACTTTCCCAGATGCAAAATCTTGAGCGATTACTGGAATCATCGACGTTTTTTCAAAATCGGGACCAAGCACCGGTAGCTCCTCTGATATTTCTTGGGGCGCGAATCGTACCGATTAATGTTCCCAGAGGAAACCCACCACTCTAATAAGGAAACAAATATTTTTAGCGCACATTAAATCGGCTGCCCATACGTGCCATACCGCCACCAATGGCCATAGGCGTCCCGTCAGCACGCCAACAGCTGGCTCCAATAATCTCCTGATCTCTGAACCCTATAAAACCCATACCCCCTCCGATCAAGGGGACTTCCTTGATCTTGTGACCCCGTCGCTGGAGTTCTCTAAGAACTTGTATCGGAAATCCGGGTTCCACCTCTACATCCTGACCTTGTGTCCATAACCGCGGGGCTTCCACCGCTTGTTGCGGCGTCATTTGATGGTCAATGGTGTTAATGATTGCTTGCATAGCGGATGGAAATATTTTTGTCGCTCCCGGTAATCCCACAGTAAACAAAGGATCGTTGTTTTTTGTCACAATAATGGGCGACATACTGCTAGTCATCCTTTTGCCCGGCGCTATCGAATTGGCATGGCCCGGGTGTGGATCAAAGATATTCATCGTGTTGTTCAATAACATACCTGTCCCAGGCACTGTAACTTTCGAGCCAAAAGGGGCGTGTATGGTTTGCGTTGAAGCGACCACATTGCCATCTGAGTCGGCAGCCGCCAGATGAGTCGTATGAGGGGACTCGCCACTGACGGCATCGGCCGTCGGCCGAGCCCTATCAATTTTTATCCACTCTCTTCTCTGAGACGCGAACGATTTCGAAACCAACATATCGATCGGCACATCAACAAATAACGGATCTCCCGTATATTGCTTTCGGTCTTCGAAGCCGATCTTCAGTACTTCAGCTAAGATATGCATCGCATCTACTGAGGCGAATCCCATCGAACCAAGGTCGTAATGTTCTAGAATATTTAACATCTCAACCACCTGCACACCTCCTGCCGAAGGGGGTGCTGGTCCTATAATTGCGTGGCCCCGATATTCCCCCACAACTGGTTCTTGCGGAAATGTGCGATATTGCGACAGGTCGTCGCGAGTTAAAATACCACCAACACGCTGGAGGTAATCAATGGTTACACTCCCCAAAACCCCTTCATATAAATACTCTGGCCCATAGACGCCAATATTCGTCAGCGTCTCTGCATACTCCTTTTGAACGAGGCGATCCCCAGATTTGATCGGTGATCCGCCCGGCATAAAGGTTTTTGCGGTTTCTGGAAAACGCCTCATCGATTCCGCAACAGCACTGACAATACCTGCAAGATAAGGAGTGACTAGAAATCCTTCACGCGCATACCGAATTGCCGGTTGCAATACATCTGCCAATCGAAAAGTGCCACAAGCTTCCAATGTTTCGCACCAGCCCTTCAAAGACCCAGGCACTCCAACCGCCAGTGGACCGACATCGTTTTCTCCATTTTCAGTCTCCTGATATCTGGGCCAAGTGTCGGACACTGTTTGATACATGTCGGCAGCTGATGCTGCAGGCGCCACCGCGTAATTATTTAGAAACCAGTTGCTTCCATCAGCGCGACGTATATTTGTCATTCCAGCCCCGAAAATACCAACCATCATGGGCTCAACCACCGTGAGAGCAAAAAGGCTGGCTATCACCGCGTCAACCGCATTTCCCCCCGCAGCCAACATTTCAATACCCGCTGCGCTACCAAGCGGGTGGTTTGTCACCACCACTCCTCTTGATCCTGTCACAGGGTGTTTTTCTAGTTGCATGGCAACTCCTTATACTCAGCTATGGGCGGAAACAAGACCGCAGAATGCTTTATGCGCTATAATAACTTCCTTCACCTAGTAGTAAATTGCGCTGGGCCATCCTTTCGAAGGGCCTGTCCAGCGAAGCATTAATTGGAAGAGAAAAACATGCGGCTTTCCAAAAAGATGGACCGGCTCGGGACCGAGACAGCGTTCGAAGTACTTGCTCGCGCTGAAGCTTTGAAGGCAGACGGTCACGACATCATTAACTTAGGTATTGGTCAGCCGGACTTCCAAACGCCGAAACATGTTGTCGACGCCGCAGTCAAAGCCCTCGTCGATGGACACCATGGCTACACACCCGCTCCAGGGATTCCCCAGTTACGAGAAGCGGTTGCAGCGTACATTGAGCGGTATCGGCATGTTTCCATCGACCCGAACCATGTCCTAATTATGCCTGGTGGTAAACCCACCATGTTTTTCGCCATTCTCATGTTTGGAGAACCCGGCTGTGAAATCCTATATCCGAATCCCGGGTTTCCGATTTACGAATCAGTAATTGAATTTTCAGGGGCCCGCGCCGTGCCTATTCCATTACTCGAAGATAAGAACTTTTCGTTTGACGCAGAAGCAGTTCTGCAGCAAATAACACCTGCGACCCGCCTAATTATTTTGAACTCACCAGCCAATCCGACGGGCGGTTCTGTTCCCAAAGATGAAATAGATAAGCTAGTCGATGGTTTGGAACGGTATCCTGAGGTCGCGATCCTCAGCGACGAAATTTACTCCCGAATGTGTTATGACGACCATAAGCATGTTTCCTTGCTCAACTATCCTCAGATAAGGGATCGATTGATCCTTCTTGACGGTTGGAGCAAGACCTACGCGATGACAGGCTGGAGGATGGGTTTCTCCATTTGGCCCGACACACTAATCGAAAAAGCCGTTCGACTCGCTATCAATTGTCACTCGTGCGTCAACGCATCAGCGCAATGGGCTGGCATCGCTGCATTGAATGGTCCTCAGGACGACGTCACCAATATGGTTACCGCTTTTGATGAGCGTAGAAAATTTGTTGTCCAGGGACTGAATCAACTATCCGGGATTAGCTGTCGAACACCAACGGGAGCCTTCTATGCCTTCCCCAATATCACGGGTACGGGTAAAGACTCTCGAACACTACAAACCGAACTCCTCGAAGAGATCGGCGTTGCAACCGTCGCCGGCACCAGTTTTGGCAAATTTGGAGAAGGATACTTACGATTTTCCTATGCCAACTCTCTCGACAATTTGGAGCGGGCGATTAAACGAATCGATAGCTACCTCTAAGTCAGGACTTATTTTAACCCTGAGTGTCGAAGTAGCGCGTCGATCCGAGGCTCTCGCCCCCGAAAAGCCTTGAACATTTCCAGGGCATCCACAGACCCCCCAACGGCCAATACTTCCGTTAGGAATCGATTTCCAGTTTCCCTATCAAAAATGCCCACTTCTTCAAATGCTGAGAAAGCATCAGCCGACAATACTTCAGCCCACAGATAGCTGTAATAGCCAGCCGCATAACCACCAGAAAATACATGCCCAAACGCCCAGGGGAAACGATCATAATCAGGAGGTGGTACAAGTGCAGTGCTCTTTCGCACTTCCTCTATCACCTTAAAAATATCGATGGACCCAGGGCTACTATGCACCGCCATATCGAAAAAACCAAACTCCAATTGGCGCAAGACAGCCAAACCAGACTGAAAATTTTTTGCTAACACAACCTTGTCAAGAAGTGCATCGGGTATCGGTTCTCCGGTTTCCCAATGACCCGATATCATACGCATTGATTCTCGTTTCCAGCACCAGTTTTCCATTATCTGACTCGGGAGCTCTACCGCATCCCAAGCCACTCCATTTATTCCCGAAATGGAAGCAAAACGCTGACTTGTTAGCATATGGTGTAAGCCATGGCCAAACTCATGAAACAGAGTAACCACTTCATTATGCGTCAACAAAGCAGGCTTTCCTTCTACTTGACCAGCGAAATTGCACGTTAAATAGGCTACTGGCAACTGTAAGAAGTTGCCTATTTCCCTACGTACCACGCAATCCGCCATCCACGCTCAACTTCGTTTTGCCTGCCTGGAAAATGGATCCAAGTAGAACTGAGCTACTAGAACACCTTGATTTCTCACCTCATAAAAACGTACGTCTTCGTGCCATTTATCAAGCGGTTCCGACGACGATATCTGGACGCCATATAAGCTTTCAGCTACTTGAAACATTCCTGCAAGCACTTTTTCTAACGGAAAATAGGGACGTAATTCTTCTTGTGAAACCGAGTATTTTTGAGTACGCAAGCGTTCGCTTAAGAAGCGAATATCCCAAGCACTAATACTTTCCAAAGAATAATATTTTGATCCAAAATCCTGTAATTCCTGTAGATCTTTTTGGGCTTTAGGAAGCGATTGATCCAACAAACTTTTTAAGAACGATAGTACTTCATCGGTACTACGCGCCATTTTGCGTTCGATCGATAGTTCCGCATAGTTTGAGAAACCTAAAAGTGAAGCTAACTCTCTACGCAGACTCAATATTTCGTCAATCACGTGCGTGTTGTCATACTGCCCAGCCGTAGGTCCCACGTCAGATGCTCGAGTGACATAAGCCTCGTGAACTTCTTTCCTCAAACTCCTATTTTCAACATGATCCATTACACCCAAGTATGAAGGTGCCTCTAAAGTCAATGCGTAACCATCAAACCCACGAGATTTTGCCGCTTCAGCCGCTAGTGCAATATTTACATCGGGGAGTCCTTCTAGCTCACTGACGTCAGCAATCTCCTTCACCCAATCATCTGTTGCATCCAATACGTTATTAGAAAACAAACTTGTTATTTCAGACAGTCGTCTAGAAACCTCTCCAAACCGTTTCTTTTGATCAAGCGGTAATGCCACTCCAGATAATTCAAAATCTTTAATTGCATCTTTTATAACTTTCCTTTGATCTATGGAAAATTCAGCATAAGCACTACTTTGGGAAATCTTGAGGTAGGCCGAATAAAGAGGTTGAAGCTGGCCAATTTCTGTCGAATATTCCGACAGCTTCGTAATGCTGGCATCGTGTGCCTTTCGCAATTCAGGGGTACTTGCTACCGCATTGAGATGTGCAATGGGTGACCACACCTTGGATATACGATCATCTAATTCTTCTAGCGGCGCGACCAAGTTATTCCATGTCGGCTCCTCTCCCACAGCCTCCAGAATTGACTCAATCTCCTTCGTGTTGCTTGCAATCAACCGGGAAATAGTGGCTTCAATCTCACTTGGATTTATCTCCAGGTGGCGTGGCAGATCAGTATTCTTACTCATTGTTTCGGTCACAGGACTTCTAATTTTCCATATAAAGAAAAGATGTTCCGTACCTCCGAATATTATTGCAAGTGATTCGTAAACAAAAAGTGAAACGGCAACGCCAATATCAACCGCAAGAAAGTAATGCTGTCGAATTCACTGTATACTGTGGGGTTTTTCACGACAAACCTAAGAGAAGAATTCGATTGGAACCAAAAGCTCACACGCGCATCAAATGTTCTATGTCGCCGCCCTGGGCCAGATTTGTCTTTTTGCCAATACCTGTCATCGATACTTCTAACAAATTGCCCGCTTCTAAAAACTTGAAGGGAGCAAACCAATCATAGGATCAAAACCACCGGAGGAAAGGTCTCTTGGGAATGCAGTCCCAAGCTCAATAAGAGATACCGAAGAGGATCAAAAAAACAAACGCGAAGGTGAGTTCACTAAGGGCAAAGTAAGCAGTCACCTAATTCGTCTTGGCTCCTTTATGGCGATGGGTTCACTAACAATGAATGTCGCCCAACTAGCAGAAGCGATTTACCTAGGAATCGTCGGAACCGAAGCTCTCGCCGCTATGGGATTTGCATTCCCATTGACCATTCTATTATTCGCATTTGCTGGCGGTATAGGAACCGGCTCCTCATCTGTTATTGCACGAACTGCTGGCGCCGGCAACAAAGACCGAGCGGCGTACTTAGTTACCCACGCCGAACTTCTAGCTATCATCATAGGCGTTTTGTTAGGTCTTGTTGGGTACGCGGTAGCACCACAAGTGATCACCATATTGGGAGCAACCGGTGTAGTTCGAGACATGACCATCGACTATCTGCGTGTGTACATGATCGGTGTGCCTTTTTTTATGCTGTCCATCGTCGGATCCACAGTACTTCGAGCAACCGGCAGCGCCGCCAGTCCGGGCATCGTTATGACAGCGGGATCAGTACTTCAAATCATCATTGGACCTATACTCATATTCGGGTGGTTTGGCCTGCCTGAACTTGGCATCGCCGGAGCGGCTTGGGCTTACGTCATATCACGTATATTGAGTTGCGTGTTGTATGCTTGGCTACTTATTAGAGCCAACATGGTCAGGTGGACTCTTACTGGCGCCATAAAATCTTGGACGGCCATATTACATGTAGGGGGACCAGCGATCGCAAGCGGTTTAGTCATGCCGTTTTCCATGATGCTCGTTACCAAGCTGCTAGCCGGGCATGGCCACGAAGTAGTAGCTGGATTCAATGTCGCATCGAGAGTTGAAACCATGGCCCACATGATCCTGTGGTCCGTCTCCTCATCAGCGGAACCATTTGTCGGGCAAAACTGGGGTGCAGNCAAATATCAGCGCGTAAAATCAGCGCTGAAAATGTGTCATGTCTTCTGTCTCGTTTGGGGNGTATTTACCTTTTTGCTTATGCAAATGTTTGGAACCGCNATAGCCTCGCTAATCGATGACAATGAGACAGTGGTCGCTGTCGCCTACTGGTTCTTTCTTTATATCCCCCTAAGTATCGGGTTTATGGGCATGACACAAGTGGCAAGCTCCAGTTTCAACGCGCTCGGTAAACCGGCCCCGCCTTTTGTCATATCTTTATTGCGAACAATCATTATTTACGTCCCGCTGGTATATGCAGGGGATTATTTTTGGGGCTACCAAGGCATATTCTTAGCCACCGCCGTTACTAATGTCGGGGTTGGTCTACTAGCCTGGCGATGGAATAACAACTACATCAACCGTAAGACTCGATCTTTAGAATCACAGACCCCTTGAAATCACCGAGCTGAATTTTCATTTAGAACGAATTGAGCCCCTTTTTCAGCAATCATCACCGTTGGAGCATTCGTATTTCCCGAAGTGATTGTCGGCATGATTGACGCGTCTATGACACGCAAACTATCAATTCCATGTACGCGTAGGCGGTCATCAACGACGGCCATTGGGTCATTACCCATTTTGCATGTCCCTACAGGATGAAAGATGGTGGTACCCAAATCGCCGGCTGCCTCCAGCAACTCCGCATCTGTTTGTAGATGCGCGCCAGGCTTCCATTCTTCAGGCTCAAATCTCTTTAAATTTTCGGCTGCCATGATCTCTCTCGTGCGACGTATCCCCGCTAAAGCGACTTGTTGATCTCTATACGTCGACAAATAGTTCAGTCTAATGGAAGGTGGAGTGTTTGGATCCGAATTCGTGATATGCACCTGTCCTCGGCTCGTCGGGCGAAGATTGCAAACGGATGGGGTTATCGCATCAAATGAATGCAAAGGTTCGCCAAATCGATCAAGAGATAACGGTTGTACATGCCACTCCATATCGGCAAAGGCTTCGGAAGGATGACTTTTATCAAACGCGCCTAATTGCGATGGCGGCATAGTCAAAGGGCCGCTTTTCATGAGAGCGTATTGCAAGGCCATTCGAGCTTTACCCCACCATGTTTGGGTCATTTGATTGAGCGTAACCGTATTGTGAACGTAGTAAATGCTTCGAATCTGGAGGTGATCTTGTAAATTTTCACCAACTCCATCGAGCGGATGAAGTACATCTACACCACTCTTCGACAAAACCTCTGGTGAACCTATGCCTGACGTTTGCAGCAATTGAGGAGAACCTATCGAACCGGCACTCAAAATCACCTCTTTATTCGCTCTAAATATTTGTTCTCCAAATTTTCCTCGGGCTACCAAACCGGTAGCGCGTAATTTCTGAGAGGATTTGTCAAAAGTTATATTCTGGACAGTCGTATCGGAGAGTACATCTAATCCAGCCCTACTCATAACTGGTCGAAGAAACGCTTTGGTAGCACTCCAACGTACTCCGCGTTTCTGATTCATCTGAAAATAGGCATTGCCAAAATTATCCCCACGATTGAATTCCTTAATCTTAGGGATTCCCACACTATCCGCGGCCTCACGCCAGGCATCAAGCACTTCCCAGCTAACCCGTCGTTCTTCAACACGTAATTCACCATCAGCACCGTGATACAAATCGGCACCGTGCTGATAACTTTCAGAAGCTTTAAAGACAGGGAGAACATCCGACCAGGACCATCCTCGATTACCTAATTTTGCCCAATGATCATAATCGGCACTTTGTCCACGCATGTAGACCATCGCATTGATCGATGAACATCCACCCAAAACCCTTCCACGCGCATATCCGAGCGTTCTTCCATTCAAACCCGGATCTGGTTCAATCTCATAACACCAGTCGGTTCGCGGATTTCCGATGGTATATAAATAACCAACTGGAATATCTATCCAAAAATAGTCGTCCCGTCCACCAGCCTCAAGCAATAAGACCGAGTCACCTCGCGCGGACAATCGATTCGCAAGGACACAACCCGCTGTGCCTGCCCCCACCACTATGTAGTCGTAGACTGCATCCACCGTAAATTACCGAACGGCCTCTAGTACACCATCAACGATAGCGCTTGGATTTTTCGACCAACGGGTCACTACTACTATGTCAAATTCTGGTACTACACAAACCACATTTCCACCGGCACCTTGAGCCGCGAATGCGCCTTCACTTGCGTTCTTCCAGGCTGTATGCGCGGTGTTAAGCCACCACATAAAACCATATCGTCTATTGACGGAACAGACGCGTAAAGACTCGTTTACCCAATCGTCGGAAAGCAACCGCTTACCATTCCACACACCATTATTGAGCCATAAGAGACCGAAACGGGCGTGATCGTAGGTGCTAATCCAAATACCACCGCCCCAGTGCGCTCCACCCGGTACCGAAGGCAGCGATCTTCCATCAATGTCAACGTAGGCATTTTCGTAAGGGTACCAATCCCAACCATTCGTTGCGTCAATGGGCCCCATAATGTCCCGTCGTAGTACGTCTACAAGAGGTTCTCTAAAAAGGTGCAGCAACGCATAGGCTAATGCATTAACTCGCACATCGTTGTATTCCCAAAAAGCGCCAGGCTCTCTTAAAAGTCGAGCGACACCTTTTTTTTGGCTCCCGCCGGTTTCATCCTGCATCACTGAACGATTATGGTCGACAGTATCCGGAATACCAAAAAGTGAACCAGACCATTCACTCGTCTGTTGTAACAGATGTCGCCAGGTTATTTTTTGATTATGGACACTGGAAAACGCCTCGATTGGCAACGAGGCATAGATCGGTGTATCCAGATGTGGAATCAACCCTTGATCATAAGCTAGCCCAGCACAAGTCGACAGATAGCTCTTCGTCGCGCTAAAGGTGACATCAACACGCTCAGGATCTCCCCACACTGCTGCAACTCGACCGGACCGAACCACAATTCCTCCCGTCGGCCCGCGAGGCTTGGTGGGTCCAAATCGTCTGTTGTAGGGCGGCGGATCTTCTTGAGCGACGATCATCGAAATGTCCGTCGGCCAATCGATCTCCGTCGCTTCGGCTCGAGTTACCGCACTGCGCAATTTATCCGAATCAAAGCCCAACTCATCTGGAGAGGCAATGTCCCATTCAATCCCAGGGAAGTCCATTACTCATACTCGAAATAAGCGTTTGATACGACCTCTTTGTCTCCCACAGCACCATTGAATATGACCCGCCCCGGGCCATCCTGCCATGCGGAAATTCGAAGGGTGTCACCAAGAAAAACTGGCGACGAAAAACGCACCTTGATCTTACGAAAACGCCCAGGATCTCCATCGCATATGGCCTTTAATAACAGGTGCGCACAATGTCCAAAAGTACATAAACCATGCAATATCGGCTCATCAAATCCTCCAAATTTGGCGGAGTCTGGATCAATATGTAACGGATTATAGTCACCCGATAGTCGATAGATATGTGCTTGATTCTCAGCAATAAGGGCTTCGGTAGTATATGTAGGTGAAACGGTTGGGATAGCTATTTTTTCCGAATATGTCGTCCCGGAACCATCAAAGGGTTCTATATCACCGAGCGCCTCAACTCCACGTCGAAAAGAGCCGTTGACCATACGAATACAATCGTTTCCTTCCGCATCCGACACCACACTCTCATACTCACAAAACCCATTTCCTTTGCCTCGAGGATGCACCCCAATCAAGCGTGATCGCACAGAGACACTTCCGGATAGGGGCAGCGGTTTTAAAACTTCGAGATAACGTTCAGCATCTATTGTCAAAGGTCCAGGTGAGTTTGGGATCAAATTGATATCAACAGGTGCTCCCGAACCACCCCACCGTATTGCAAAAGTGGGGAAAACGGCAAAATCGGGGTGTTTTTCATAAATAAAGCCTAAATCTGCTAGCCCGATACCAACCGCGTACAACAAAACGTCACGTTGATCGTATGATATGTTGACTGAATCTCCCCACGGACCAGGATCGCCACCCGGCAGCGCCGCCAAAGCTTGGTATGTAGCCACTGTCTACTCCTCTATTTCGATATGCCTAATGTAAGCTCTTCGAGTTGCTACGTCGATCTCTGACAAGCACGATAGCTAGTCATCGCGAATGGAATTAAATTGGCTAACTAAAGTTCTTTTCGAAAAAAAAACTGCAATCACGTCGTTTACTTCTGAATGCGGTAACATGCTTAGGAAATAAATGGGAGGGGACCCGAAGTTGAGTTACAACAAACCTATTCCTAACCAGGGTAATCATACGAAGCCTTTCTGGGAAGGAGCGAAAAACGGCCAATTAATGCTACCGCGCTGCGTCGACTGCAATCGCGTGCATTGGTATCCAAGACACATATGTCCTAACTGTCACTCTACTAATCTCGAATGGATCGAAGGTAGCGGTGAAGGGAGCATTCACACTTACGCAGTCCAACACATGGCTTTTGGACCATGGGCTGAGGAAGTCCCTTTCGTCACCGCCTACATTGATCTCAAAGAGGGAGATCGAATGCTGACAGTATTAAGGGGTGTGGACGCGACTAAGCCAGAAGATATTCAGGTTGGCGCTGCCGTGAAGGTTGAGTTCGAGCAAGCCAACGACGACACCTTCATTCCCTATTGGCGCGTAGTCGAGGAGTAACCAAATGCCAGGACAATTATTTAAAGCGGCAGCGATTGCTGGTGCAGCAGAAGCCAACGAAATCGGTTTTTTAGAAAACCCCGTAACTGCCCTTGAGTTACACATACAAGCAATAAAAAATGTGTGCGACCAAACCGGCATACCCATCGCAAAGATCGAAGGAGTTTTTTCGACCGGCTGGTCAACCGAATTGTGTGAACACTTAGGTATAACACCAAAGTACATCGACACAACGGCTGTTGGCGGTTGCTCCTTTGAAATGCATGTGCACCATGCTCTTGCCGCAATTCACTCAGGTATTATTGACGTTGCGTTGATTAGCCATGGAGAAAACGGCCACTCTCGTCGGAAGATAGGAGGCGGTGGATCAGGTAACTATGGGGCAGGAGCTGGAGCCTTATCCCCAGCTGCGGAAATGAGCATGGCTTACGGATTAGGGGGCGCACCCTCTAACTATTCGCATGCCATGGTACGTCATATGCACAGGTACGGAACGACCTCTGAGGACTATGCGCATATTGCCAAGGTCACACGAGATTGGGCTACTCTTAATCCAAGAGCTGCCATGTACTCGAAAGAAAAGCATCCGTTTGGTGGGCCGATAACCGTTCAAGGAGTCCAAGAATCACGAATGATCTCTTGGCCATTAACTATCTTGCACTGCTGCATGGTCACTGACCACGGAGGTGCAGTACTAGTCGTGAGCCCGAAAGTAGCGGCAGGTTTAAATAACAAACCCGTTTGGATTGCCGGCGCTGGAGAAAGTATGAGTCACGGTAACATGCTCGAAATGGGAGACTTCACAGCAACCTCTGCACGCCATTCAGCACAGACGGCATACACTATGGCGGGGATGGGACCATCCGACATGGAAATGGCCATGATCTACGATTCATTTACTATCACGGTGGCAATTACCGCTGAAATGCTAGGTCTTACTCCACCTGGAGAGGGTCATACGCTGTGGAAAGATGGTCATGCAGCTCCAGGCGGAAAATTTCCAGTAAATACCAATGGAGGAGGATTATCTTTTAACCATTCAGGTATGTACGGAATGCCCTTGCTGGTCGAAGCCTACCGACAGCTTTCACAAACCGCCGAAGATGGAGTTCACGGTGACAAGGGCAAACAAACCGACGCTCGTACCTGTGTAGTCAATGGAACTGGAGGTAGTTTGTCGACGACAGGCACATTAGTGTTAATGGCGGACGATTAGAGTAGAGGTGAGCTATAAAAGGCAATTTGTCGATTCCATAGCTCACCTCATCACTCACGGTCTAAAAAGCNCGCATTTATGACAGGAACTACAGAGCTACATATAGACGGGCCTGTCGCTTCTATCGTCTTCAATCGCCCCGATGCTAGAAATGCGATGACTTGGACGATGTATGAGGAGCTTGAAAAAGCGTGCCTCGCAATAGAAAACAATTCTTCGATTCGTGTTGTGTCCTTGCGAGGTGCAGGAGGTAAGGCTTTTATTTCCGGTACCGACATCGCNCAGTTTAGCGACTTCAAAACTGGATCAGACGGTGTGCTCTACGAGAAGCAAATCACGAAATATGTTGGTGCCGTCGCTAATCTTTCGGTTCCGACCATCGGAATCATTGAAGGTTGGGCCGTCGGTGGTGGAATGGCTATCGCAAGCGTTTGTGACTTTCGGATAGCCACACCAGGCACCCGTTTTGGTGTACCGATCGCGAAAACACTCGGTAACTGTCTTTCGGCCGCAAATTTGGGAGTGCTTGTCTCGACGTTGGGACTTCCGATGGTCAANCGCATGTTGTTGCTCGCCGAAATGATTAACGCGGAAGAAATGATCGAGTCTGGTTATGTGCATGCAATCGTAGAAGTCGAATCACTGGAAGACCAGGTCAGTGATATGGTCGATCGCTTAATTCATAACGCGCCTATAACGTTACTTGCCACAAAAAAACTCTTGAATCGTATCAATGATTATTTGATCAAAGATGAAGACCTCATTGCACAGGTCTACGGGAGCAACGATTTTCATGAAGGTGTCGATGCATTTATCAACAAACGTTCACCAGAGTGGAAGGGCAAGTAAGAGCTGTTTAGTTTATTCTGGGGTGCAACTAACATTTGGAGAAAGAACCATGGGNGCCGCGAAATGGGATGAACTCAATACGGTCTCTCCGTCATACGCTTTGATAAAAGAACGTAATTTAGAAAAGAATTTAGAGGAGCTTGAAGCATACGGGCTGACCGTTATCCGGCCAGATCAGCTTGGTGAAACAGAGATTTTGGGAAGGGCTCGGAAGGCGGTCTTAGAAATCGCTGAAGCGCGTACAGGCATAGCCCACGACATAAAAGCAGGTACCCACGGTACATTGGATGGGGCAGGATCAAACGACAGCCAATATTTATTGTATGCATTTCTGGAGAAGAACCAGGTTTTCGAAGAAATTGTTCAGCACTCTGCAACGCTCCCGCTTGTCGAGTACTATCTTGGAGAGAGATGTCAGCTTTCCTCACTCACTTGCTTCATTAAATGGCCAAATAAAATTGGATACGGACCAAGTTTAGGCCTACATGACGATTCCGGTCTGTATCGAAATGGTCCCCTACCCTCCAAACCTCATGTCTTTAATACCAATTGGATTCTCACCGATTATACGAAGGAAAACGGTGCTTTCTGCATTGTACCCGGCTCGCATCGATTGCAAAGGCACCCACGACCGGGGGAAGGTGCTGACAAGGCAGTTCCAGTAGAAGCGCCGGCCGGTTCCGTTTTGGTATTCCATGGCAATGTTTGGCATGGGGCTTTCCCGCGAATTAACCCGGGGCTGAGACTATCCATCAACGCCTACTATTGCGGACCGCACTATCGCGCTCAAGAGGATTTTCGGGGGCGGATGAGCGATGCGATACTGAGCCGTAACGATGCTCGTTTCAAGGAATTAATTGGATACGAGGATCCCTGGGGTTTCAAAGATGAACGCGGTCCTATCTCCTACTCTTCCAGATGAATCGCCCAAATTTTCTCGAGATATTCTAGTGCAATTTACATTTACGGATGAACAGGACCAATTGCGCGATACGCTAAAGCGTTTTCTCAATGACCATTCCAGCTCGTCCGAAGTACGGCAACTTATGGAAACAGAACTGGGCTATAACAAACAGACCTGGCGAAGTCTATGTCACGATCTCGGTATGGGAGGGATCCACGTACCTGAAACACATGGGGGCGTCGGCCTATCGTATATCGAACTAGGTATCGCCCTCGAGGAAATGGGGAAGGAGTTGCTTTGTTCACCCTTCTTATCATCTTCGGTTTTCGCGTGTAATGCGATTATGCTATGCGGCACCTCTGAACAACAAACTGAGCTTTTACCCCCACTTACTCAAGGGATTGCTTCAGCCACAGTTGCTTTCACGGAATACGATGGTCGATGGGACGCCCAAGCCGTCCAAACTACATTCGATAAAGGAGTCATTAATGGATCAAAGCACTTCGTTATCGACGGTAGTTCAGCAGATCAAATTATCACTATCGCTCGGACAAAGACGGGGCTCGGTTTCTTTCTTGTAGACCGGACCAGCGACGGCCTGACTTGCTCCATATCAGAAACACTGGACCAGACTCGAAAGCAATCAACAGTCGATTTTAAAAATTGTCCGGCCATCCAGTTAGGCAGTGGAGACCAGACTCAGAACTATAGTAATTTCCTCGATCTAGCCGCTGTAGCACTCTCAAACGAAATGGTTGGTGGGGCACAACAGATGCTCGAAAGCGCCGTAGAGTATGCAAAATTCCGAATGCAATTTGGTAGAGCAGTCGGTTCGTTCCAAGCCATAAAGCACATTTGCTCCGATCTCCTACTCGAAGTCGAAATGGCTAAATCCGCTGCTTATGCCGCCGCGCAGGCCGTAGCAACCAACGATCCAGAGTTGCCTGTAATCTCCAGCCTGGCAAAAGCGGCCGCTTCTGAAGCTTTTTTACATGCGGCGCGTGACTGTATTCAAATTCATGGTGGAATTGGTTTTACTTGGGATAACGACAGCCACCTCTGGTTTAAACGAGCTAAAAGTTCAGAGGTTCTCCTCGGTGATCCCAGTTACCATCGAGAACTCATGCTTTCGCGAATGGAGGTCTGAGTGGACGAATACGACGAAAATTCAATCCGTGCTGACGTTCGGGGTTGGATCGACGCAAACTGGGATCCTAATGCTCCTCTAGTGCAATGGCGATCAAAGCTGGCAGACTCGGGTTGGGGCATGCCAACTTGGCCCAAAGAATGGTTCGGAAAAGACCTCCCGCAAGGTCTCGTTCCGATAGTTGACCAGGAGTTCTCAAAAAGCCATGCCATTGGAGTAGCCAAAACTGGAATCCGACTTTTGGCTGCGGCCACGCTGCTCGAACACGGCACTGAGGAACAAAAAAAAAGGTTCCTTCGCCGTATTCTTACGGGCGAGGATACTTGGTGCCAACTTTTTAGCGAACCAGGCAGCGGGTCTGATCTAGCCGGAGCGACAACGCGAGCCGATCTACACGACGACGTTTGGGTCGTGAATGGCCAAAAAGTTTGGACGACGAGCGCGCATCATGCGGACTTTGGTCTGTTGCTAGCCCGCACCGATTGGGATGCAACGAAACACGATGGGCTGACTTACTTTGTGCTAGACATGAAGCAAAAAGGCGTCGAAGTACGACCCCTGAAACAAATGAATGGGCATGCGTCTTTCAACCAAGTCTTTTTTACTGATGCCACCATACCGTTAGAAAACCAAGTATCGGAGATTGGAAACGGTTGGAAAGTAGCGATGACTACCCTTATGCACGAACGAAGAGGAGCAGATGGAGCACGAGGTGTACCCAATACTATGGACTTGCCGGGGCGAATTTATGATGAGGAACGCCAAGAAATAGAAACCGTTATGGAACCGTACAAGTGGTATCCACAACGAGCCGGGCGAGTCGACCTCGTAATGCAACGCGCAAAAGAAACCGGGAAAATCTCTGATCCAACGGTTAGGCAAGAAATCGCTCGGCTACTTACCATGGCCCGTTGCGCTGAATGGACAGCACGACGAGCGCGTGCGGCCCAGCAACAGGGGAAGCCACAAGGACCCGAAGGTTCATTAGGCAAGCTCGCAGGGAGCAATGTCGCACGCCAGGCATCGAACGTGCACACCATAATCGCGGGTGCTAGCGCCATGCTTACTGGACCCCAAAGTCCTTTGGGCGGAGTCATCTCCGAAATTCTTGTGTCCGTTCCGGCCACCTCTATCGCTGGAGGTACCGATGAAATTCAAAGAAACATTATTGCTGAAAGAGTACTCGGAATGCCCAAGGAGCCTCGCATGGATACGGGCCCATTTCGTAACGTCAAACGCAATTAACGCAACAGACCCAAAGACGATCAGAGGTAATAACTAATGACATATACGCGATTGAGAAGCGAAATTGATAACAAAGTCGGGAGAATCACTTTATCGAAACCTGATGAATTTAACCGTATGCCACCGGCATTCTGGTCGGAGTTTCCGGATGCCATTGAGGAAATGGATGAGAGTGGGGCTATTCGGGCACTCGTAATTTCAGCAGAAGGAAAACACTTTACTTCTGGTATGGATACATCCGTGTTTACCTCAGGTCGCTCAGGGCCCGAATACGAAGCTGGCCGTCGAGGCGAACGTTCTCGACGACACATCGCGAGACTTCAAGACTCTTTTTCTGTAATTGAACGGGTGAGAATGCCTGTTATCGCAGCCATACAGGGGGCATGTATTGGTGGGGGAGTAGACATGATTTCAGCGTGTGACATGCGATATTGCACTTCTGATGCTTTTTTCTGTATTCAAGAAATCAACATTGGTATGGCCGCAGACGTTGGAACACTGCAACGTTTGCCAAATCTCATTCCCACAGGGCTGATGCGGGAATTAGCTTATACAGGCCGACGATTATTCGCTGAAGAAGCAAAATCTATAGGCCTTGTCAACGAGGTCTACGACACACACAGCCATATGTTAGAAGCGGTGATGTCCATCGCGGAGGAAATTGCAAAAAAATCACCCCTGGCGGTAGCTAGCACGAAGCATTTACTCGGATACGGGGAGGAACATAGTGTTAGCGATACCCTAGACTATCAGACACTCTGGATGGGATCGATCTCCCAGGGTGGCGAGATGGCTAAATACTTTAATGCGAAACAGCAAGGGAATGAGCCGGAATTCGACGACCTTCCTCCACTTTCCGATGACTAAGGAATAGCCGATGAACAATAACGCCAAACTATTCGACATAATGTACAACTGCCGAGCCATGCGAAGATTGAAACCAGATCCTGTTCCAAAAGAAGTACTCTTGGAACTGATCGAAGCCGCCAATCAGGCACCCACTGGCTCGAACAAACAAGGCGCTCGCTGGATCCTCGTGACGGACACCGACCAAAAAAAGGCTTTGGCAGCACTCAATAAAACAGCAGTAACTAGTTACATCGCACCCGAATCAACGCGACCCCAGGTACTCCCCCACCAAGATGCCGAAAAACGTAAAAGAATGATCGATGCCGTTCTGTGGCAAGCTGAACATCTGCACGAAGTACCAGTGCTCATTATAGCCTGCTACGAATTTGAGACTGATATAGAGAGCGAAGCCTCCGTCGCCAGTGCAGGCGGTTCAATTTGGCCCGCTGTGCAAAATTTATTACTTGCTGCACGTGCCCTAGAGCTCGGCGCGGCCCCCACCACGCTAGGCCTCGTTGATCGTGCTGCTGTAAGGGATATTCTAAACCTACCCGCCAACATGGCCACGTTCTGCCTTATACCGGTTGGGTATCCGACAGGAAACTTCGGCCCCGTAACTCGCCTTCCTGTGGGAACTACTCTACGCTGGGACCGCTGGGGATAAAATTTTCGAAATAACGGAGAACCGTTTTGGATTTATACATTTGGTCTTGGATCTTTCTCGTCGTCTATGTCGGCGGTATGTTAGCAATCGGCGTCATCGGTCAACGCAAGGTACAGCACGCGGATGATTTTGCCACCGCAAGAGGATCATACGGCCCGGTATTTCTCGCTTTCGCGTTTGCAGCGACAACTGCTAGCGGTGCCACATTTTTAGGAGGCCCGGGGCTTGGGTATGAAATCGGACTCGCTGCACAATGGGGAAATTTTCTCTATCCGATCGGTGTATATTTTGGCGTCCTCATATCCATGCGGCTGATCGCTACTTCCGGAAATCGCTTCGGTGCTAGATCGATCCCAGAGTTCCTCGGTGATCGTTACCAGTCTGAAGGGATTCGGGTCATGGTGTCGGTCTTTTCATTGGTCCTCTTTTTCTACTTAGCGGGACAATTGGTTTCAGGCCTCGTAATGTTCGAGATCATGCTTGGATTACCTCCCGAATGGGCACTGATTATCACCGCGCTAGTTTTAGTTATTTATGTGGTAATGGGTGGAGCACATGCTGACATTTTAACCGACGGCGTACAGGGAGCCATGATGCTCATAGTTGCCATCGTGGTTATCGGTCTCGTGCTTTTTGGGGTCGGCGTTGATGGTGGTTTTGGTGGAGTACTTGACAAATTGAGCGCGCAAAATCCCAATCTTGTTTCCCCGTTAAATCCCGATTCTGCACTTACGCATTCCTGGTGGGCGATCGGAGCGGTAGTATTCGCACATATACCCCTTGGCTTGCTACCTCATCTCGGCAACAAATTATGGGCTTTGAGAAGTGTCGGCGATCAGCGCACGTTCATTAAGTTAGCATTCCTGGTTGGTCTGGCATTGGCTATGATGGGCTTGTGCGGATTGCTGGCCCGCGCGCTATTCGGAGATGCTCTCTTCTCCGATGGTTTAACACCTAACTACGCGCTGCCCATGGTCTTTATTGAGTTATTCCCCACGTGGCTAGCTGCCCTCGTCGGAGTCGGTGTACTTGCTGCGATCATGTCGACCGCCGACGGATTGGTTGTTTCCTCATCACAAATTGTTGCTAATGACTTATATCGCCGCTCCATCGTACCACGGCTGAAAAACCAGCCATCTGAAGAGAAACTTGACCGTCAAATTCTTACAATTAGTCGCGTAGCTACTGTAGTCGTTTTAGTCGTGTGCGTTGCTATGGCTTGGGCATTACAGAATACAAATATTGCTCTCATAATTTGGATTGGAAATGGTGGCTTGATGGCTGCTTTTGCAGGACCTCTTGTGATGGGTGCTCTATGGCGCGGGGTCACTCGAACCGGCGCATACGCTGGCCTAGCCAGTGGTTTCTTTACGTTCTTAATCCTACACACTCAATCGCTAGATCCTAGCTGGTTCGGTAACTCGGGGATCGCCTTTGACATTGCCTCCTGGTTGCATGGGGAAGGTCCGAATCCTTTCTCCTGTGCTGCTATCGGCGAAGCGGTTTCGATTCTAACCACCTTTATAGTATCGAAACGAACACAACCGCTTCCTCAAGAACATGTCGACGATATATTTTCAGCAGCTTAAAAAACAATCCTCTGCTAATTCGACGTCGTCAATCTCGACGTGGAGCAAGTAATTGCTCCGCGTCAACGAACCTTAGCTGATCTGCTACGTCCGAACTAAAGCCCATACGCGTTCGGTGAGTGACATATTCCTCTGTAACGCTAAAACTGCGCCAACGTTTATCTGAGGACTGCATCCACATAGGAGGGTACAGCCAGCTAGCATGAACGCAATCGATCAGCCGTACCGCTTCTTGGATCTTGTTTTGGTGTAAAGCTAACTCTAACCGTTGATCGCAATTGGCAGGCTGGTACGTCTGAATGTTTTGCAATGCGTTAATTTGACTAACCTGTGCGGAATTAGGATCACGCAATGCGGCAATTTTCAGAGCCTCCCTAGCGCCAACGATATCCCCACTCAAATAACGCGCTCGTGCCACCCAAACCGCAGCAGAGGAAGAACGTGGATGCACCCGCACCATACGTTCAAATAAGATTCTCGCCCCTTGGTAATACCCCAAACCTAAATACAATTGACCTAGTAGATGCACCGCTTGAGAGTTGGGGTAGTTTCCCGCCAGCATTACTAGACTTTCGTGGTAATCCAGAATGTTCTTATTAGTCGCAAAGTCGATACGGGCATTTACGATCATCGCCGGTAGGTAGCGATCGGATTCAGAGATCCTAGGGGGTAATCCTTCATTCTTCGCCAAAGCAATCTCCGCTAAAAGGGTATCTGCATAAACGTTCCTACCTAGACGATTGGATTGCTTCAACTCAATTAATGCCTGCTCTATATCCCCTGACCGATGGGCTGCCATAGCACGGAGAAAACTTAAGAGAGGGATATCTTCGATTACCGGTCCAGAGGCACCTATCGCACTCCCCCTGTCATACAAAGACCGGCGAACCGCCTGAGTCACTTGATCCCGAATTTCTCGCAAATGGAGAGCATAGTACCCTTGTTTAAATTTAAGTTTGGGTGCTGGTTGTGATATGTCTATAACTCTAATCTCAGCGTTCCACGCTGATTCAGCGTACTCCAAAGTACCATCGACGATATGAGTCACACCAAGCTCGTTAACCAAACCCCTCGACTGCCCAGACAGTTCAGTTACCGCAATCGCCGCATCAAAATCTACAACCACCACCTCCCGACTCAAAGCGATGCCTGAAGCTATCTGACCGGCGAGTTCCACTGCTATCGTTTCGTATGAAGAATCGTCCGATTCAAAAGGAATTACGGCAACTACGATACGTTTCGGAGCTATGTCAGGAAGTAAAAAGAAATATCCGAAGATCGTAAAAAGTACTACGCCAAGCATCACGAAAAGCGCGATGGCAAAACTATGGTTGTGACTTTGTGTTTGCTGCATGTTGTCTTACGTTGGGGACCGAGCTTTATTCTGCCATACACGGGTGAACTTTCTATTGGACTCGTCGATTGAACATGGCATCTTCCCTTTCATCCAATTCAGCCAGACCGGAACTTGAAACTACCCAATAACACGCCTTGTCTTTTGCTTGATCACAAAATCTTACAGCGTAATTGCAGACGTATGGGGACCCGTCTATCGAAATTAGGCGTGCGCTTGCGACCCCACATGAAAACAGCAAAGAGTGCAGAAGTAGCGCATTTGGCATGTCATGATCATTTTGGAGGAATCACCGTTTCAACTCTCGCCGAAGCGAGCTTCTTTTTCGAAGCCGGGTTCAAGGATATTGCTTATGCTGTTTCTATGGTTCCGGGTAAAACTCACCAGGCTGCTCGGCTAGCTCGAGCAGGATGCAGGCTTGCCTTACTCACCGATGATTTGACAACAATATACAAAATTGCAAAACAATCCGAGAAGCTCGGCGTACATTTTCCAGTTTCGATTGAAATTAATAGTGGAGGTGATCGTGGTGGCTTGCATCCTATGGATCCGCAGTTAGCAAAGATTGCCGCGACTATTACCCGATCGTCGGCCCTAACCTTTGAAGGATTACTAACTCACGGCGGCCACGCTTACAATTCGACGTCAATTAGTGACATCCGGCGAGCGGCGGAAGACGAACGCAAGAGCGTAGTCACCGCGGCAAGGCGTCTAGCTGATCGTGGAATTGTCTGTCCAGTGACGAGTGTTGGGTCCACACCTACGGCTACATATACACAAAACACCTCAGGGATTACCGAAATGCGGCCCGGAGTATATATGTTCGGCGATTTGGCACAGGTCGATCTGCAATGTTGTGTAACTTCGGATATTGCGGTCACAGTTGCGAGTACTGTAATCGGACACAACAAACCCGCTGGACAATTGTTAATTGACGCCGGTGCATTGGCTTTATCGCAGGATTTAAGCCCTCAATCGGTACAAAATACCTATGGCAGGCTGGTGGACGATGAAAATTTGCAGGTAATCAAAGTAAACCAGGAACACGGAACCGTCGCGCACCTCAACGATTCAACGCAATTTGAAAAATACCCTATTGGCAGTGTGGTCCGAATACTACCCAACCACATCTGTATGACGGCAGCGCCATACAATCGCATGTACGTTATCGAAAACAATACAATCGAGTCGATGTGGAACCGAGCGACAGGCTGGTAGATTAACTACCTATCTCCTTAACCATGATTTTAAAAAGTCTTGTGTCGATCAAAGGCTACCAGCCAGTGAATTAGCCCATTGTGACTAAACGAGCACTCATACAGGAACGGACATTACTTATAGTGTCTTTACATTCTAAACTGACACCACGAAAACATAACGAAAGGATCGACTATGAATAATTCATTTTATGAACACTTATTTGGAGTACGTGGCAAGGTTGCTTTAGTCACCGGCGGTACCCGGGGTATAGGCCTTATGATCGCGGAAGGATTAGTCCGTTGTGGAGCACGGGTGTATATTTCATCGAGGAAAGAAGAAGCATGTCGAGAGGCCGAGGAACAACTTTCGAAATTAGGCGAATGCATCGCCATCCCGTGTGATATCAGCACCATAGATGGCTGTAAGCAACTTGCGGGCCAGATCGAATCGCAAGAATCATCACTCCACATCCTAGTCAATAATGCAGGCCTAACATGGAGTTTAGATATCGACGAATTTCACGAAAAAGCATGGGACAAAATAATGGATCTCGATGTAAAAAGTCCATTTTTTCTTTCACAAGCATTACTTCCATTGCTCCGTAAGGCAGCTGATCCAGAAAATCGAGCGTCAATTATCAACGTAACTTCAGTGAATGGGATACGTCCAAGTGGTCTGCAGAATTATTCTTACGTCGCGGCAAAAGCTGGTCTTGGTCATTTGAGCGCTCAAATGGCTCGGGACTTGATTGGCGACAATATCAACGTCAATGCAATTGCACCAGGGCCGTTTAAATCGAAAATGACCGCACCACTGTACGCCTCNGAAGAAATAGAACAACAGGTACGAGAGGGTTTCCCGATGAAACGTTGGGGATCCATGGAAGATGCAGCNGGCCTCACCATTTTTCTCTCATCGAAAGCAGGATCTTACCTAACCGGTGTCGTCCTCCCTTGTGATGGGGGAGCCACCACTATCAGTTANTCTTCAAAAACTGTCTCTATGTCATGGANATACCGATCCACTTCTATACCCGATCGAAACAAAAATGTTTCCGGCAACAAACCAACAGCAAAGACAGGGGCAGCTCTGAACTTATCAGAGTTTGCCAGGTCATCGACCAAAAAAAACAAGATGCTCACTAAAGCTATTGCCATTGCACTCATTCTACGAACCCACCTACGAAGCTGAAGCGCAAACCGCAAATTCAGCTCAACTAACAAAGCCAACGCTAGAGAAAGACTGAGAACACTCACCCATTGATCCCAAAACACACTGTTGGTATTAAAAGCAACCCAACGTCCCAGCCAAGGTATGAACATCAAAAACAAAGTAAATAACAAGCCTNCCCACAGGTGATACCAAAATCGCGGTTCATGACGTGCTACCCGGCCCACTATTGCCCAAAAACCNCCAATAACGAAAACAACCAAGAATCGCTCCAATACATATCGAACCTGAATAATAGATTCAACATCAAAAAAAGAGCTTAGATGTTGATTTATCGCCGTAAATAGCAGAAACACGAGTGCGCCTATGATTACGAAACGCGGCTTCGCTAAAACCGAAAAAAATTTATCNAACGCTTCCTGAGTGAGCGCCTTGGGTACTGGATGATCTTTTGACAAAAGACGAATTCTCGTACGACCAAGGACGGCCTCTGTCCCCGAGGCCACGACTGTATCTCTGATCGATTCATTCGTGACCGTTGTGATTCGTGAGTCATCATAGGATTCAANAAGTAATCCCTCCTCAGAAACACTCACCCGAGCGTGCTCNCTATCCATATAGGGATCAGAGATAATGACATCGTTGCTATATGCTCGACCAATCGTCGCCATTTCCCCACGAATGTTATGTCGTTCGATAACTCGACCTGACCGCGTCACTACTTCTACGACTAGTCCCATCGATTCGTCCTTATAAACCGATCGAGAAACTGTTTCGCATTGCTTTGCGTCACGCCCGACAGCGCAAAATGGGTTGAGAAGCCCTCGTTTTCCCCACTGATATAACTAGCACTGAACAAAACGTCATGGAGCATGGGGTACTTCTTATACCGCCGGGCNCAAAACACCGATCGCCACAGTCCTCGAGAATCATTCGCTTTTCCAGTCGGTTTCTTTACATAGTCTTGATGGCATTTGTAGTTAGCAACATCATTTTCTTCAGCTTTGTTTCGTGTGGTCATGCTGCTAAATCTAGTCCCAAAAAAACCGCTGAACCGAATCGGATTAAGTTCTTCACTTGCAACAATCATAAATTGTAAGTCGATATGGCCCGTCGTTAGACTTGGTGAAATAAAGATTTCGTCCTGGGATTCACACAATCGATTCGTAATCGTATAAGGTCTCTCGGGATCGTCGTACGTATTCCCCCAACACCGAAAGTAATTTCCTGGAGGAACCAAAACACGCGCTCGACCGAATTCTTGTGTGACCCATTCGTCACGGAACAGCGTCGAATATTTGACATTCTGATCGGTGATCAATTGTTCTTCGACACGCTGCATCGTGTCGCCCCAACCTGCTTCACCGGATCGCCGCACAAGCTTATCCAAGTATACCGCCGGAATTAGAAAACTAATCTGGTTTCCAGCTGTGGATACATTCACTCCCACCACACGGCCGGCCTCATTGATTGCAGGTCCTCCACTCATCCCCGGATTTAAAGACCCTGTGAACAAAAGCTTTTCATAGAAACTTCCTTCCACCAGCCCGTTATACGACCCCGGAACTATAGACTGCCCTAGGTCCCTAGGATTACCCACCGCATAGAGCGCTTCTCCGTTAATAAGAGGCTCTAAATCGAGTTCTAAACTATGGGCGCCTGGGTTTTCCAACTTCACCAAAGCGAGATCGCGAGCTATGTCAAAAGCGATAATATCCAATTCACCGGTTTTACCATCCTCTTGAGCATATTCCAGATGGTACTTCCCGGGCTCAAGAACCATTGTCGATATCACATGGAAATTGGTTGCAACGGTGCCTTTCGCATCAATTTGAAATCCCGATCCTATGGCCGTTTTTTCACCTGATGTATTATCAATGACACGTATTTGAAAAAGATTCGGGCTGACCATCGAAAAAAGTTCTGCAACNCCGTTTGACCCGGCAGCGAGAACATGTTCAAACGAACTCCACGCCATGATGAGAAAAACTANTTTTGAGACCATTTTCTGAAAATTTTTCATGCGCCCGATAACTAACCGAATTATGTTTTGTATGCCGGTCAAAACTGACGTTTTATAGCAGACGAGTCAAGATGAACTAGAAGTGAATCCTTTGATTTGTTAGTTTTTCAAACTGATGGCAAAACATTGGGCTCGGTAAAAGACGTTTTTAATAAGCTCAAGTATTATAAGCGACTACGATTAAGGATTTGTAAATGAAAGTCGGTATTTCACTGCCCGTACGGGAGCTAAAAGATGACCTGAAGGCCCTTAAAGACTTTGCCCAAGCCGCAGAGGAGCTTGGGTTGAATCATCTACGGGTACCAGATCAGGTGATTCGTCCCGGTAACGGTCACCTCCACGAACCAATGATGTTACTCGCTTACATAGCGGCAGTTACCAACAACATCGAGCTAGTTCCTTCAGTCATCATATCCCCTACACGACAGACGGCATTGCTCGCTAAGCAAGCGGCGAGCTTGGACATTATGGCAGGTGGCCGAGTTCGAATTGGAATAGGTGTTGGTACGAGCGAAGAGGAGTATCACGCGCTGGGACACGACTTTCACACTCGAGGACAACGAGTAGAAGAACAAATGCTGCTATTAAAAAAACTATGGACTGAGGAGCAGGTCGATTTCACAGGAACATTTGACGCCATTCCAAACGTAGGCATAAACCCACTCCCCATACAGAGACCTATACCCATGTGGATCGGTGCCAGTGGCGTGCCCAAAGCAAGCATTCGATCACGGATCGGCAAACTAGCAGATGGATGGTTTGTACTAGCTTCTCCAGAGGAATATCCAGAAATCAGAGATGACATCAATCAATCGGCGGAAGAATCTGGTCGATCCTCAAGGGATATAGGTGCAGAGGCTGGTGTGGCCGTTGTGGGACCTCGCGAATCCGAGTGGCAGGACCGCGTAAAAGGTTGGCACGATGCGGGGCTCACACACCTCTGCCTTAGAACACTTGGCGGCGGTCTTGAGCAAAATCAGCACATTCCGACAATGCAACAAGCAGCAGNGCAGTTAGACGTTAAAGGCAATTAGGCTNGNAATCAAAAAGGTGGCGGGCANTNGCCTAACGAAACGGCGACTNATATANCGATCGACTTTACAAACAATCAGTAANTCGAATTCTATGGTTTCGCTGAAGTAAACTCGGTCGGGTTGCGAAGCATATAAGCAACCCCATATGGTGAGCTGATCGTNGCATTCTGCCCATAGATGCGCTCTTTCATCCATCGAGTGACATCGCGATTTCCAGCAACCTTTAGATACATTTCTGCCATTTGGAGTGCTTTACCGTGTAATTCTTCTAGACCGGATGTCGCATCGACAAANCCCGCCGCTTTGGCCGAAGGCCCCGTCCATCGGCGCGCTAGCACAACCGTCTCGTGAAAGGCTCCTGCTGGTATCTTGTGCTTAAACAGAGCCAATTCGGGCTCAGGAATCGTCATCCCAATTTCCACTTCATTCGCACAGAGAAACCCTCGATCCTCACGCATGATGCGCGAGTCATGGCACAGAGCAATCATAAAACCGGCCCCGAAAGCATGTCCGTTGACCGCTGCCACTGTCGGAATCGGAAACGTGATTAATCGGGCAAACAGCTCCATAATTTCCGGACCAAATACGCTCCTGTCACCACCTGCATGCTCCGCAGACGACTGAATCCATTCTAAATCGAGGCCATTCGAAAAAAACTTTTCATTTTCCGATGCGGTAATCAACGTTGCTGGTCCAGATGAACCTTCGACTTCATCGAGCAGCTCATTGAATCTCCGCACGAACGTTGTATTCCATCGATTTTCATCCGCACACATCGTCAAAACAAAAACATTGCCATTACGCTCAAGACGTATTAATTCACTCATGATGTCGACAACCTCGCCGCCTCTTCTCGTGCTCCACGCACCTTTTCATTAGTTTGATTAAATAACAGTTCGCGGCGTCTGGTTTCTTCTGCTTCGGTAAGCTCTCGATTCCCAAGCTCTTTCCCGACTCTGAAACCTCTTTCGACCCCAGGACGAGCTCGTACCTCATCCACCCAACGTTTCAGGTGAGGAAATGTATTCCACGCACTTTCATCGATCATTNGACCTATAAGCATAGCCCAAGGCCAGGACACCATATCCGCNATCGAATACTCCCGCCCNGCCACATATTGATTCACAGACAACTGCGCATCCAGAACTCCCGACAAGCGATCCACTTCCCCAACAAATCGATTGATACCGTAGGTCAGTTGTTCCGGACTGTCAGTCAGGTTTTTTCCATAATTCTTAAAATGGTTGGCATTTCCCATCATCGGACCTAGATTAGCCATTTGCCAGTGTACCCATTGAAGTACCTTCGCTCGCGACCGTTCTTCTTGCGGAAGGAATTTCCCAGTTTTGTCTCCGAGATATTCGAGTATTGCTCCTGACTCAAAAATAGAAATCGGTTCACCCTTATCCGAAGGATCATGATCGACGATAGCTGGCATCCTATTATTCGGACTTATTTTCAGAAAGTTAGGTTTGAATTGATCACCTCCACCAATATCGATCGGAATTATCGTATAGTCGAGACCACACTCCTCTAACATGATGGTTACTTTCCAGCCGTTGGGCGTGGGCCAGTAATGCAAGTCGATCATTAACTTTCCTTTTTGTCTACTAACTAGCTGTCTGTTTGGGACGTTTAAACCAAAGTGCGACACGCTTGGTACGAGTGCCACCGAGACTGGCGTCACTACCAATATTGGCTGCATCCTGCAGTTTATTGACATGGAGTAATTCCCATCCCTCATCCCCAAATTCATTAAGGACATCGATCGAGAAGGTATCGGCTCCATCGCCGTCGTTATCGACAACGTGGACTTTGTATTCCCATTTTTGCATGGCCATCTCTTATATGTTGAGCGACAAGCATAACGCTGTTTCCGTAATCTCGCGATCCATCAAAAACATGCCAACAATGTACGGCACTTACTTTTCCACCGTATTCTGTCTACCAACAAAATATGTTGAGCCAAGTGCTCTAGCACTCCGAACGTTATTTGGAAAGAAACAAATTTCATTAGCCATCGTAAAATCCCATTCGGTGTAGACCAACCANATGACGTTCCCGCTCACTTTGAAGTCGGGCAGCCGCTTCTGGTTCGACATGATTCACTATCGAAGTTGGCTTAATACGTTGTGCTATATCGCGTCTTCCATAGTGAATTTGTAGAAAAAAGCGGCCCTTATCTGAATCGGTAGGAGGTAATCGCCGATGCCAAATATCAGACACAAAAAAAGCCAGATCGCCAGCACGAGCTTCGAGCGGACGTACGCTTTTATTGTTCCAGGTCAGGGTGACATCCTGTAATCGGTCGGGTGGAGGAGGCAACCCCGATTTATGACTTCCAGGAATCACCCCAGTTGGCCCCGAATCCAACTCACAATCTTGCAAAAAGAGGTGTACCCCGATGGCAAATGTCGGATGAGGTATCTCATCAGGCCAAATCTGGTCTTCAGTGAGGGGCACATGAGGGCCCGCATCAATATGCCATGATCCTCCTCCGTGCCCAGCACCGCCTGGAGGATTTCGCCAGCATGTGTTCGCAATGACATGACAATCTTCCCCCAGCAAGGGTTCGATCACATCCAAAATCTCCCGGCGGCCAATGACTTCCAGCATCGCGATACTTCGATTAAACATCTCGTACCGAAAGTGATCAGCAGCCTCATATTTCTTATTTGAACCACGATTATCTGGTAAAAGCTTCTCGAATACGTTCTCAGCCTCTTGACGTAGCGTATCTANATCGTTCCCAGTAAAAGCGTCACGAACTAGCGTGTATCCCTCGGCTTCTAACTCTTGTGCAGCCGCCAAAGTTGGCTCTGTTCTTATATGGAGATAACCTCCAGGGCGATTTCGTGTTAGCAATGGACCCCCCNAAATAATAAAGGTAATAACTGAATCAATAGGCGACGCCAGGTAGGCCACTCATGCGAACCGGGAACCTCCGTATAGTCATGTTGAATCTTCAATTTATTTAGCTTTTTCATCAGGCGTGAATGTCCTACCGCTCTTCTATCCGATTCACCGCATCCAAACCAAAGCAAATCTAGCTCNTCGTTGATCGTGGTTGGCGACACGGATAGTTCTGACATGAACTCATCTAATTGGAAGCCTTCATCACTAAGGAGCCCGGAACTTAAACTACCAATGTTCGAAAAATAGCCAAGATTACTCAATCCAATGAAAAATGCTTGACCTGCTCCCATAGATAAACCCGCTATCGCCCGACCTTTTGAGGTTTCAATAACATTATATTCCTCCTCGACGAAAGGGATCACTTCAGTGATCGATTCCATAGACAAAAAGCGCATCGCTTCTCTCCCATTACGATTCTTTGCGATTTGGCCTCCTTGTTGCTCTTCGACATAGCCATAACCCATGACGATTAGCATCGGTTTAACTCTGTTTTCCGCCAACAAATTATCAAANATAACATCGGCACAACCAGCTACTAGCCATGATTCCTCCGTATGCTCAGCGCCATGGCGCAAATACAACACAGGTAACGAATCCTGTCTGTCGTATCCTGGCGGGGAATAAACATAAATCCGAGATGANCCTTGACGCAATCGAGACGGAATAATATGACGATGTACTACACCTCTAGGGACATCCTTAGGAGCGTCTATCCTTTTTGCGCTCGGAACATCGACTAGACTCCACCCGACTTTGATACTAGCTTCCGTGCGAGGATTGGAAGGATCTGGAATAGCTAAACCATCAACATAGTAGCAATACGCATAGAGNCCTGGTTCCACAGGACCAATGGTTAATTCCCAAACCCCAGACACGCCTCGTCGCATAGGAACTTTTTGCGCGTAGGGAAAATTAAACGCTACTTCGACATGGCCCACATGCGGTGCCTCTATAGCAAATTGAATCATTTCTCCTTCCACTTTCGGTGAATAGGCGTTCGTATTTTTTAAAGCACGTTGAGGCACGCGTTTCCCTTCTAAATATTGTCTTACTAGATCAATAATGCAGGTTATAGCAATTCACACAGACGAATCACCGTTTGATACGTATGATGGCCGGCTTTGACCCAGTGACTCTGATCNATGCACGCTCTATCTGACCTAGATTATCTTACAAAACTTCGGGACTGGAACCCTCCACAATGGTTCTTAAATGCCATGTCGACGAACCGCAAAGCAGGTACCGTACAGGTCGACGGGTGCGACATAAGTTATTTCCAATGGGGGAACCCCAATAAACCCGGAGTGGTGTTAACGCATGGATTCATGGCACATAGCCGTTGTTGGGCTTTCGTGGCACCTCTTTTGGCCCATAAGTATCACCTAGTAGCATTTGACCTCTCCGGTATGGGTGATTCAGGATGGCGTACAGACTANAGTTTTGACTCGCGTGCACGAGAAGCCGTTCTGGTCGCTGAACATGCAGGCATGTTGGCCTCCGCACACAAACCTTCGCTGATTTGCCACAGTTATGGTGGGTCTGTCGGAATGGCTGCCGTCGAGCAAAACGACGGCGTGTTCGACAATTTGATTATTTGCGANCTGATGATGGTTAAACCCGGCGACACTCACCATCAGGATCGTCATGAAAAACGNAAAAAGAGANGAGTGCGTCCTCATCGAGTCTATGAAACGATCGAGGCAGCGCGGAAACGCTTTCGGTTGGCTCCCGAACAACCNTGCTCAAATGACTACCTCGTCGACTATCTTGCTTTTCATTCGATCAAGCGCAGTCAAGATGGTTGGGTTTGGAAATTTGATCCATCTATTCTTGCCGATGACACCGAACGCNGCGCAGATTGGTGGACAGGACTAGCATCTCGATTCGCTAACCTTACAATACCGAAAGCATTCATTTACGGACAGCACAGCCAGTTATTCGGTGATGAGGTCGCAAATTATCTTGAATCGCTTGCGCCTGAACCTTTTCCGATCGTCCGTGTTCCCAATGCCTACCATCACATCATGCTCGACGAACCCATTGCACTCGCTGCCTCATTAGATTCCCTCCTACAAAGCCTCCATTCGAATAAATAGCACTATTTCGGGAATTGAAGTCCGGATGGCTGAACGAGCACTTTGACAACATGAATAGAAACGAACNACTTTGGCTGTTAACGTACGCCAACATNATNGAGATATTAGGGGTTTAGTTTTGGCCTTGTCAGAATTTCGAGTCGAGACACGCGAATGGCTCAAAACTAGTCTTCCCNCATCCATTATTGGAAAGGGAGAGGGNTTCAACGGAGGTACGAAGAAGCCAACACAAAACCCCGATTCCATGCGTTGGCTCGAAAGCTGCTACGAAAAGGGATATACAGTTCCCACTTGGCCTAAGGAATATGGCGGAGCTNACTTAACCACAATTGAACTCAAGATTCTGCGCGAAGAGATGCGCAGTAGCGGAGCTCCCCTGCCTCTGTCAGGGCACGGAGTCACCATGATCGGTCCAACCCTATTAGAGTATGGCACCGAAGAACAAAAGAATAGGCACTTGCGTTCGATCGCTAGCGGTGAAATCCGTTGGTGNCAGGGATACTCTGAACCAAACTCTGGATCCGATCTCGCTTCTCTGCAGACTCGCGCTGAAGATCATGGCGACTACTATCTCGTCACCGGATCAAAAATATGGACATCGGGCGCACATTATGCGGACTGGATCTTTTGTCTTGTACGAACAAATTTTGACAATCGCAAACAAGAAGGGATAAGCTTCTTGTTATTTCCTCTAGATTCTCCNGGAGTAACCGTTCAACCGATAACATTGATCGATGGAAGCGCCGAATTTTGTCAATGCTTTTTTGATCAAGTCAGAGTTAATAAAACAGATCTCGTTCACCGGGAGAATGACGGTTGGACGGTAGCCAAGAGACTTCTACAATACGAGCGAATGGTTTCAGATCTCGATGGAGCGCCCNCTGCACCCGGCACAAGTCTCNTCGATCTCGCTCTCGAAAAAGCCACATCCAAAAAGATGGATAGTGATCAGCGTCACAGAATCTTAGGCATTACTATGGATCAAGTGGCATTTGGATTAACACAAAAACGAACGACAGAAGAAAATGCGTCCGGGAAAATGCTTACATTCGCTACGTCGATGTTCAAATACTACGCGACCGAACTTTCGAGCCGGCGGATGGAAGCGATTATGTCAACCCGAGGGACGGACAGTTTAGGTTGGCAGGGAGACACGTTTGAACCCCAGGCTCTGTCCGATACTCGTAGCTGGCTTATGGGTAAATCTGGAACAATCGCCGCGGGTAGTTCTGAAATACAGCTAAATATAATAGCTAAAAGAGTTTTAGGACTTCCAGACTAACATCTAGTAATTTTATGCCTTCGATATATATGTTATGTCTTTGGCGCTAAACACAAAACCTCGTCATCTACTTTCCTAAAACACCAGCCAGATCATCAATAATATCCACTGAATCCTCTAACCCAACTGATATTCTAAATAAGCCTTCTCCAGCAACTGTCATGTATTTTTCTAATTCCAGCCCTTCCAGGTGATAGGAAGAAGCNTTTAACTCCGAAGTGTCCAAGTAATAGATCAAACTGCGATGATGCCCAAGGGACACGGCGTAGTGAACCACTTCAAGCGACTTCGCTAGTTGGATCGCTACACCTTTCCCATCAGGGACAGTAAAAGAAAGTACACCCCCATAATTATCCATCTGACGCTGCGCAAGTTCGTGCTGCGGATGACTGGCTAGGCCTGGATAGCAAACCGACTGGGCATTGGAATCTTCTTGTAACCACTCAGCTATCGCCATGGCTGACTGCTGGTGAGCTTCCATACGTATTGGAAGCGTGGCCATTCCTCGCATAATGAGCCATGCATTAAATGGACTCATAACTCCTCCAAAATGCACAGTCGCTTCTTGCCGGATTATGTCTAAAACGTCAGTCGCACCAATCACTGCACCACCAAGCGCATCACCATNCCCACAAATATATTTTGTCAAGGAATGTACAACCAAATCCGCACCTTTCGTAATAGGCCGCGTTCCAATTGGCGTAGCAAAAGTCGAATCGACGGCTAACAAGGCCCCCTTTGAATGAGCAATTTCGGCCACCAATTCTATATCGGTCAATCGTAGAATAGGATTTGCAGGAGTTTCCACCCAGACCAATCGCGTATTCTTTTTCATCGCTTGCTCGACCATTTTCAGATCGCTGGTATCTACCGCTGTGTATTCAATTCCCATCCGCGGCAACGAATCTCTAACCAGTTCAGCAGTACCAGGATAATTCACATTACTAATAACTAAGTGATCTCCGGAACTCAGTAGCGAAAAAAATACTGCACTGGTTGCNGCCATACCCGACGAAAATGTCAAACACTCTTCAGCTTCTTCTAAATNGGATAGCTTTTCCTCAAGTTGCTTCGTTGTCGGATTTGACCAGCGCGAATAGATAAAAGGAGATTCTCCCTCGAAGGAATTAATCGAAAAACCCAAAGGTTCGTCATGTGCAAAGGTCGATGACATAACGATATTAGGTGACGACGCCCCGGTTGAAATATCCGGTTTCTCTCCAGCATGAATTGCTCGGGTCCTCAATTTGCGTGTCACTCGTGATCCTCTACTAGTAGCTCTCGCGTCCCCTCATGGCCATATCTCTCAATCATATGATTCAACTATTCGTATCTTCGACGAATTCCACCCAGTTCCCATCCGGATCTTCTACTATCGCAATTCGAACATGAGGACGAATTTCTCTGGGCTCGACGGCAATCGCATATCCCGCACTTTGGCATTTGTTTGCCATTTCGTCCAAATTCGCGATCAGCATAGTGAAATATCGAAAACCAGTGGCCGCCCCAATACCTCCTGGAATCGCATCCGCTTTTGGCAAAGTTCCCGGTGTCACAATCTTTATCAGACTTGTGCCACAGTAAAGTCGCTGCATTTTCCCATTTCCAGGCATATCCATGGTGCTGTCATATTTAAATCCGAGGGTATCGCGATAGAAGCGCAAAGCCGCCTCTGGATCACGTGTCACAATCCCCAAATCTATCGAGTCTTTTGTCAATTCAATTGTCATCTTCTAACCGTTTCCCCGTATGCTGTATGAAAAACAATGCATTGGAACATTGATGGCATCCCGATCTCCACCTGCTTATTCAGCAAAGCGTCCACCGCTCGATGGGATTCGAGTACTCGACTTTACCCGTGTAATTGCAGGACCGCTATGTACCCAGCACCTTGCAGACCTAGGTGCAGAAGTAATTAAGGTAGAAAACCCCGTAACAGGAGACGAAGTTAGAGGGTGGGACGATCAGGGAACGCCGGGACGGAGTTCATTTTTCAGTGCGTTTAACCGAACCAAAAAAAGCATCGCCCTCAATTTAAAAAAGGAAACCGGCCGACAACTAGCTCGAGACTTGGCCCGAGAAAGTGACATAGTAATTGAGAATTTTCGTCCCGGCGTGATGGCTCGATTCGGGCTTGATCAAAAAAAACTAAGAGCCATTAATCCTCGCCTTATTTATGTATCAATCAGTGCATACGGAGCATCAGGATCAATGTCTGACCGACCAGGGTTGGACCCCGTACTTCAGGCAGAATCTGGCATGATGTCTTTTACCGGAACCGAAGATGGTCCGCCATTGCGGCACCCGTTATCAATCATCGACACCCTAACGGCCGTCCAATCACTTAGTGCGATTACCTCAGCACTCTTTGCCCGCGAACGTGATGGTAGCGGTGACTTTATCGATTTATGCCTCTACGATACCGCTATTGGTGCACTGAATAATGCCGGCCTAGACTATTTGACCTCCGGGAACCTACCAAAACGAAGTGGAAACCGACATATTCAAGCCACTCCTGCAAACCTTTTTCAAACGAAAACAGAACCCATCTACATTGCCGCAGCAAGCGATCGGCTCTTCCAACGCCTTTGCACTGACGTACTCGAGCAACCAGCCCTGTCTATGGACGAACGATTTAGCACAACATTGCAACGGCGAAAACATCGTGACGAACTCCTGTCCTTGATACAAAACATCATGCAAAAGGAAACCGCTGATTATTGGCTCAAGAAATTACGCCCGCTCCCCGCTGGCGCTGTACGCACTATCGACCAAGCGCTCGCTGCTCCCGAAACCGGGGAACGCGAAATGATCTGGGAAGTTACTGACGAAGAAATGACTTTTCGTTTATTAGGCAGCCCATTTAAATTCCAAAACAACACGTTAGCATCGCCCAAAGCACCACCGCACCTTGGGCAAGACACACAATCGGTATTGAAGGAAATACTCGGGTTAAGCCAAGAAAAGCTTAACAAATTGGAAGACGAGGATGCCGTTTACTTTCCTTGATCACTCTTCACGGACTTCTTTATTTTCTTCGAAAGACGCGCTTGACACGAATATCGCTGCCACTGGTATCTACCGTTACGTCTACCGTAAGGTCCGAGTCCGACCCCAAAACATATATTTCGCGGCCTTCAATACCCTTTCTTTTCGATATGATATGCAATGTCCCGTCCATCCAGCCTGCATGTACGTGCCAATAATTACGTTGATGTTCTCCCCAACTCACGTCACGATATAAACCATCTGAATATCGAATTCCCATCGAATCGCTATTCTGCTCAATCCACATTTTGTTTGATACCACGACAGGAAAATCGGTTACCACAAACGAAGCAGATGCACTCACATCCTTTTGTCGTCCTCGAGCGATGTTTCGATCTTCCTCAAGCCGAATTTTTGCAGGATCAGGAGGCTGGTCACTTAGTGATTCGATAAGTTTCCATTCACCCGTTAAATCAAAATGTTTAGGAACGTCAGGAGACAACCGCACACAAGACACCTGACAGAAAAGGACTACTAAGAATACAGCCTTCATTGCGAGAAATTTCATTCGAGAAATTGGCTCGCAACCACGGCAAATTCTTCTGGCTTATCCAAAGGAACGGAATGCCCAGATCCAGCAATTTCAACTACGCCACATTCGGGAACCGTTTTCTCAAACCGTTTTGCGACATCACCATCGAGAATATTACTGTTTTCTCCTCGAATCAGGAGTGTGGGTACGTTAATTTTTGCTGCTGCTTGCCAGCCTTGTTCAGGTGACATCCGAATCCGATTTACTTCGGGATCTCTCAATGCCCGATCATATCGGTAAGTCCACTGCCCACTCTGCGTCCGCATGAGTGAGTGACGAACACGATCGTAATGGTGCTTCTCCGGAGGAATCGGGTTATCTAACCGAGCTCGGTCATACGCCTCTTCAACCGAATCGAATAAATCGCTACGCGCCACATTACTCCTAATACCTTCGAGACCCGACTTAGCTATTTCTGGAGCGATATCGACAATAACGAGTTTATGGAGACCAGAGGGCCGAGTTCCGGCGTAAGCGATCGACACCAACCCGCCCATCGACAAGCCAAGGAGTGCAAAATCGTCTAGATCCAGCGCTGTTACAAACTTATCCAAATCAGCCACCATGTCCTCGGTACCGTATCGGTCACTCGGCGCCCATTGAGTTTCACCATGGCCTCGCTGATCTAACGCAAACACACGGTATGCACTCGACATTTCATCGGCGAATTTGTCCCATGAACGTGCATGCCCCGTATAACCGTGTAATAAAATTAGTGCAGGGGAATTGGGCTTACTCGAGCTCCAATCTCTGTAATGAAACCGCAATCCATCCAATTCGATTAACTCGTCTCGAACTGTCATCAGTAGTAGATCCTTATGCCAATTGAGCTGGATCGTACCGCAAAGGGGCCTTATATCCACTCAGAACCGTTAGTTGTTTGATCGCAAGACCAATAGGCTATTAACTATTTTCTCATGTACTCTTCATAGGAGAGAGTAAAAACATTAGAGGGTAAACTCGTGCAATACGAAATCATCTCAGCAGATTGTCATATCGATTTACCTTGGCTTCCTGCCGATCTTTTCACCTCCCAAGCTGCGAAAAAGTATCGTGACCGTATGCCCTACGTCGATCAGACCGACAATGGCCCGCAATGGGTGTCCAGAACTGGAGCTCAATTCGGACTACAAAATGGAATGGGATCTGCGGGTCGCAAATATATTCCGGGACAAATACACCGTTCCGACCGCATGGCTGCCCAAGGTTTGTATAGCGATGGGGAAAAAGGCATCAGACGATTAACTGATCCGAAGCTTCGGATCAAAGATCAAGATCTTGATGGCGTTCAAGCAGAAGTCATTTACGGGGTACTCGGTGCCTCTATGCGATTGAACGATAACGAAGCAGCAACAGAACTGTTGAGAATATATAACGAATGGTTGGCCGATTTCTGTGCAGCTGCACCAGACCGTTTTGCTGGATTAGCCAGTATTCCAAGTCACGATGTCGATGCCGCCGTCGCAGAAATTCAAAATGTTGCAAAACGAGGCGTACTCAAAGGAATTGAAGTAGCTAACACACACGACATGGCTCCTTTATTTGATCCCTCTTGGAAACCCGTCTGGGAAGTCGCAAACGAAGCACAACTGCCTATTCACTACCACACGATTGGCCCAAAAAACGATTACAACTTCGACAATATGGCTGCGCTTCAACGGAGACAAGCCTTCGCTGTACACATCACCAGTTTTCAACTAGCCATGTCGAAGATCATCATGGAAATCATCTATGGCGGCGTGCTGGAAGCCTATCCCAAAATTAAAGTCGTCATCGGAGAAAGTGGGATCGGATGGATTCCCTATATTCTCGATCACATGGATCTCGAATGGGAAGATCAATTCAAAGACCTTACACTAAAGATGAAACCCTCCGACTATTGGCGACGTCAATGCTTTGCTACTTACCAAAGCGACCCAATTGGACTAAGACTATTGGATATTTTGGGGGAGAATAATGTAATGTGGGGAAGTGACTTTCCTCATCCCGATGGCGTCTGGCCTGATTCAAAAGCGTTTATTGAACGCGAATTTGAGCACATACCCAAGACAATTAAGCAAAAAATTCTTTGTGATAACGCTGCCGAGCTTTACGGCTTTAAGTAGATAGGTAGCCCGTCATCAATATAATTTGTCACGTTCCCGGTTCAATAACCGGCGGATGATTTTGAACGGAAGGCGGCGCCATTAATCGTTTCTGTTGGTCAGTTGCGTTCGGGTAGTCTGCTAGTTCGAATGGCTGGGTGCGCCAAGTTGAATGAGGCGGACTATATTTAAACAGAAGCGTTCTTCGTTCATGATCAGCACTCCAGGGTCGAGTTCCATGTATAAGCGCTTCCGTAAAAATCAATACATCACCCGCCAACAGCTTGGGCTGGACAATATATTCTGCATCTCTTTGAAAATTTTGAATGTCTTTCGGAAACTTAGACAGATAATTCGTTTTATGACTTCCAGGTATACATACAAAACCACCGTCTCCGATTTCAGCATCTGTCAACGCCCAAGTCGCTACCATTAGACCATTACGCATAATGCCATCACTATAGCGATACCAGTGATCTGTCTCGTACAAGCGCGGACCGCCGTGGAGAGCATTCCGTTCCCCACCCCTTTTCATGAAGATGCAGTAGTCATGATCGATCCGTAAACGACTACCTATTAACTCAACAAGGTAGGGCAATATTTTCGGATGATCCATCAAATCCAATACTTTCTTATCCCACTGAGATACATCCTCGGTACGCCTTGTTAATCCGTCATCCGGCTTCTGCGGCCAGACTCGGTCCGCTAGCTCGCACAATCCCGTACATTCTTCCGACGAAAGAACATTATTGACCACGATATAGCCCTGCAAATCGAAACAGAACTTTTCTTCATCAGTCATGACTCCCATAGTGTCTCCAGCCTCAATTTCCATGAATTAAACGAGCCAATTGCAGATTCTATCCGATGAACTTATGGTCATCCCATCAAACACACCACTCAACAACTAACTTCCCGACCAATTGGGACGGCGTTTCTCGGCAAATGCCAGCGGTCCCTCAAGCATATCCTTGCTATTTAATCGCTGTCGTTCCCAGTCGTACTCGGTGTAGTAGGCCTGAGGTAACGACATATCAAGGCCTTGCATAGCAGCCTGCTTCGTCGCGCGAACCGATAAAGGCGCACATCGGAGAATATCTTCCACCCATTCATCCACCGAGGAATCCAGAGACTCCCTGGGTACCACCTGATTCACCAGGCCAAGTTCGTAACCACGCTGAGCGGTCATATGGCGCCCCGTAAGCATGTACCCCATAGCCGATTTAAGACCAATCTGACGTGGAAGCCTGTGGACTCCAACGGCTCCAGCAATCAGGCCTCGTCGCGGTTCCGGTAGACCTAATTCAGCATCTTCCACCGCGACGATAATGTCGCACGCTAATGCGATCTCGAGACCGCCTCCGAGAGCATACCCATTAACTTTCGCAATAATTGGTTTCGGGAAATCCCATCGTTCCGTGATCGGTCGAGAGTTCTTCTGCATTTCTACCCATCGCTGACGTTGTTCCAATGATGCTGATCTCTCTTTTGCCCTATGCTTCAAATCAGCACCAGCACAAAAAGCTCGATCGCCGGCACCCGTTATAACTGCTATCCAGACATCCTTATTTTTTTCGACTTCATCCCAAAGTTCCGATAGTTCAAATCGCAACTCTGGATTCAGTGAATTCATAGCTTCTGGTCTGTTCATCGTAATATAGGCTACGTGACCTTGAATTTTAAACTCCGTTACCGGCATCAGACAGTACTCCACGTGTTAGTCTCCAACCATACGAATTAGTGGTGTTTCAAGCAATGGTTAACCTACTTGAAGATGTAAAAGTCTTGGACCTAACTCACGTCCACGCTGGTCCCCTGTGCACATACCAATTAGCTCTAATGGGAGCTCAGGTTGTCAAAGTTGAAGCTCCAGAATCTGGAGACCAAATGCGAGGCGTCTCTACCGAAACCAACCCCGGTATGGCACCCGCGTTTCTGGGACAGAATGCAAACAAACGTTCGTTAGCGATTGATATGAAATCTAATTCCGGACTACAGATCGTAAAAAAACTGATAGCCAGAGCAGACGTATTAGTCACAAATATGCGTCCTGGGACTACCGACCGACTAGGTGTCGGGTATCACGAAGCGAAGGAAATGAATCCCAGCATTATCTATTGTGCGATATCTGGTTACGGCCAAAATGGACCCGAATCTGACCGCGCCGCAATGGATCATTTGATTCAAGGCGAATCCGGTATGATTTCCGCAACCGGAACACCTGAACAGCCCGCCCGAGTGGGCTTTGCTATCGCCGACTCAGGTACTGCCGTGATATCAAGTTCAGCGATTTGCGCAGCCCTCGTGAGGAAAGGGAGGACCGGTGAAGGGGCTTACCTCGACGTATCAATGCTTGAATCGTGCATTACTTTGATGGGCATCAATTACTACAATTTCTTTGCGACCGGCCGCATCGGGCCTCGAGTTGGTTCTAATCCACTCGCTCAAATTGGTTCTGCGGGTACATGGCCCTGCGCAGAAGGAACCCTTCTAGTTAATGCAAATAATCAACGCCTCTTTGAACGACTGGCTAGTGCCGTCGATCGAAAAGACTTGCTTGAAGATCCTAGATTCAAAGACATTGCAGCTTCAGCGCCCTTTCGGGACGATCTCCGAGAAATACTAGGAAGCGTATTCATAACTGAAACCGCAAGTCATTGGGATAATTTGCTCAAGGAAGCTGGAGTACCTAGCGGACAATTAAAAACCATGGATCAAGTCATTAATCACAGCCAGCTGGCTTACAGGAAAACTCTCGCCAAAATTCACGACGTTCCAGGAAGCGATTCGGATAGTTTGACCTTTGTTGGGGCTGGTTTCCTTGTAGATAACGATCCGGCTATACCGACGGAACCTCCTCCATTACTCGGTCAACACACAAGAGCAATTCTGGAAGAAATAGGAATTGACCCGCACGATATATCGACACTTGCGAACGAAGGAGTCATAAAATGCACGTAGCTATCGTAGGTGGTGGAAATGCGGCACTGTGCGCTTCGATAGCTGCTAAGCAACACGGCGCACAAGTCTCACTATTCGAGCGAGCGCCCTTCGAATTGCGGGGAGGCAACTCGCGATTTACTGCAGGTGCTATGCGAACCGTATACAACGGCGTAAAAGATCTCGTTAAAATAATGCCCGATCTAACTGCTGACGAAATCCAAAATACAGATTTCGGCTCATACCGGCGCGAAGAGTTCTATGACGACCTTGGACGCGTAACACAATATCGGACAGACCCAAACTTAGCCGAAAAGCTCATCGAAGGTAGTTTTGAAACACTCGAATGGATGCATTCCTGTGGGGTTCGGTTCCTTCCACTGTACGGGCGCCAATCATTTGAACATGATGGGAAAGTCAAGTTTTGGGGCGGACTTACAGTGGAAGCATGGGGCGGTGGTCCGGGATTGATCGATAGCCTCACTGAAATAGCGAGGAACCTGGGCGTCGACATACATTACGGGGTCAAAGTAACAACGCTCCTTACTGATGAAGGTGGACGAGTCAATGGCATTATGGCTGGAAATAAACAGTTAAAGGCCGACGCGGTGGTCCTTGCGTGTGGTGGATTTGAATCGAACCCGGAATGGCGTACTAGATACCTCGGTCCTGGTTGGGACCTCGCACGAGTTAGAGGAACACGCTTTAACACAGGGGACGGGATCCGTATGGCGACCTCTGTTGGTGCTGCTACCCGGGGCCACTGGTCAGGATGCCATGCTGTCGGATGGGATCTCAATGCCCCTGAATTCGGCGATCTAGTTGTTGGGGACAATTTCCAAAAGCACTCATATCCTTTCGGTATTCTTATCAACGCAAGAGGGGAACGATTCGTCGATGAAGGGGCTGACCTGCGAAATTACACCTATGCTAAGTACGGCCGCGAAGTGCTTCACCAACCCGGTCAATTTGCGTATCAAATTTTCGACAAAAAAGTACAGCACTTACTTCGGGATGAGTACCACATAAAACAAGTCACTAAATTCTCAGCTGATTCCATCGAATCGCTAGCAGCAAAAATACCTGAAGTAGATCAGGCCAACTTTGTGGCGACGGTAGATACTTTCAATAATTCTGTCGCGACGGAAATTCCTTTCAACCCTACGGTAAAGGATGGCCGAAATACGCGCGGGCTGGCGATTCCTAAATCAAATTGGGCAAATAAATTGGACACCCCTCCCTTCGAGGCCTACGGAATCACTTGTGGAATTACCTTCACCTTCGGAGGACTACATGTCGATGCACAAGCCCGGGTAATAGGCGAAAGCGGTGAGCCAATTGCTGGTCTGTATGGTGCAGGCGAACTAGTAGGAGGATTATTTTACTTCAATTATCCAGGAGGCACTGGTTTAACAAGTGGTGCTGTATTCGGAAGAACAGCAGGTACTAATGCAGCAGTGGAACCGTAGTTAAACAATCAGACCCAGAAGACATTCAATCTTTTTGAAACTATTCACGGTGGGTTTAGATGAAATGTAGCCTTTCGCACGTTAGTTTTTTCACCCGATGTGAACTCTATCTTCCCTTATCCAACTATGGAGCAGCCCCTTTAAACCAGCGACTAGAGCTAATGGTTCTTCAAACATCAAGTGATGATGCGTTCCTGGAATCATAAAGTTCGGTAGAGGATACTGGGAAATCTCACGCATATAGGGCGCGTTAAAAGCGCCCTCATCGTCGCTATGTTCTCCCAAAATAACAGCTGACCGACAAGCCAGACTCATGAATTTTTCTGCTTGATCACTCCCCATTTCTAAATAATCGAATAATGTCGGATCAAATTTCCATGTATAACCACCATCGACTTTCCGGATCGACTTCCTTGCAATATAACTCAGGACATCAGCATTTAATGGCTGATCGGGTAGTAAACGGAATCTAGACACGATTGAACCCAAACTTTCATAAAGCTTCGTTTTTCTTGGTTTCTTGTCTTCACGTTCGGCCCTCAATCCCCACTCCGAGTAGTTTTCTGGTGATGCAACCGTAAAGTCAACCATGGCTAAACCACCGATCATTCCACCATATCGGGCTCCAACTTCTAACGCGACGTAACCACCAAAACTATGGCCAATAATAAACGGATTAGTACCCACCTGAGCAGCCTCTCCAACCTCCCAGACTTCTTTTGCAAATATCGCGCCAGAATAAGCTTCTCGCCATCCACTATCTCCATTTCCTGAAGAATCCAAAGCGACGACCCTAAATTGATCTGCCAAATACGGTGCAACAAAACGCCACCACTCAAGGTGTGCGTTACTTCCATGGATCAATATGATCCCAGGATTACCAATTTCCCCCCATGTGGTGTAATTAATCGTGACGTCTTCCACACAAATCGAACTGCTTNCTGANGGAAATTCAAGNGCGTATCTAAACCAACTCGGTTCATTCATTTTCCGTNGCACCGAAGCTCCCCTTTGCATGTTCNNTACGGTTTTCTCGCGCCANATTTAATTCTTTTCGTAATTTNGCGCTTGTCGCCATATTNTTGAAAAAGCCAATACTTNCAACGATGAATCCTAGCNAGAAACCCAAAAGGAACCCNCCAATGAGCCATACAAACAGAGGATAGGGACTCGTNTCATACGAGAGAAACTTTAAAGCAATGGGATTCATATTATCTATGGACAGTATTAGCCCAGCCCCGGCCAAACCCAGAAAGCACATTACTGCCAATAGTCTTTTTATCCAGGTCAAAAACATTAGCGCTGCATATCAACAAATACCCTAGATTTGCAAGGCACAAACCAAATTGAATAACATATAGTCGAGAGGTATTCTANCGTAAGATCAATTAGTCAATCAGATAGAAAATGTATTGTTCACCCGATCTCTGAGTTGTTTTCCGGGTTTGAAATGAGGCACATATTTTCCGGTCAAGCCGACTGCTTGACCTGTTTTTGGATTTCGTCCAATTCGTGCAGCCCTATAGTGCAGAGAAAAACTGCCGAAACCCCGTATCTCAATACGCTCACCATCGGACAGCGTAATGACCATCTGTTCCAGTAAAGTCTTGATAGCAAGTTCTACATCCCTTGAAGATAGTTGCGACTGGTTATTTGCAATACGTTCTATAAGCTCGGACTTTGTCATATTTCGCACAAATACGGGCCTGAATCACCGCTCCCTTTGCCGCCAAAGTACCATAGGTTTCTCTCGAACAACAAGAATAAAATTGTTACTTTTCAAATAGTTGAGCCAAGGCCACACCTTGTGGAGACCTCATAAAACAGCGCTCTGAGTTCAAAATAATTATGTTCTATTCGTCTTCCTGTTTGTCTTCCATTTGCGCCTTAATCAGATCACCAATTGTTTTCGCTCCAGGCTTCGCCGTTTCCGCCTTTTGGTACTCGCGGTGCGCTTCTTTCTCATCAGCCATTTCTCGGGCTTTAATGGATAAGCTAATGAGCCGATTTTTTCGATCAACATTCACGACTTTAAGTTCAATTTCATCGCCTTCGTTGAGCTCGTGACGTGCATCTTCAACTCGTTCAACACTTATTTCAGACGCCTTAAGAATACCTTCAACATCTTCTGCCAGGGTTATAGTGGCTTCTTTTACATCAACCTCAGCTACGACACCCTTGACAATACTTCCTCGATCATTTTGGTCGACAAAATCCGTGAATGGGTCCTGATCCAATTGCTTGATACCAAGGGAAATCCGCTCTCGATCGGCGTCTATTGCCAAAATGGTAGTTGAAATTTCTTCCCCTTTGCTAAATCTCCTAACCGCTGTCTCTCCTGGCTCGTTCCAGGAAATATCGGACAGGTGCACAAGGCCGTCTATGCCTCCATCTAGGCCGATAAAAATTCCAAAATCGGTAATGGATTTGATCCGTCCCGATACATGATCGCCTTTTCCATGCAATCTACCGAATGCAGACCATGGGTTCTCGCGGCATTGCTTTATTCCCAAAGAAATACGCCTACGTTCCTCATCTATGTCGAGAATCATAACTTCCACTTCGTCCCCGACGGTCACAACTTTGGACGGGTGAATATTTTTATTAGTCCAGTCCATTTCCGAAACATGGACCAGTCCTTCAACACCCTCTTCAATTTCGGCAAAACAGCCGTAATCCGTAAGGTTAGTTACGACCGCTTGAACTTTGACACCTTCAGGATACCTCTTAGTAATAGATACCCAAGGGTCGTCGCCCAGCTGTTTCATTCCTAGGGATACGCGATTCTTCTCCCGATCAAACTTCAGAATCTTAACCGGCACCTCATCCCCTACGTTGACCATTTCACTAGGATGTCGAATACGACGCCATGCCATATCCGTTATATGTAAAAGGCCGTCTACTCCACCTAGATCTACAAATGCGCCATAATCGGTCAGATTCTTCACTAAACCCTTCACTTCCTGACCTTCTTGTAAATTCTCGAGAAGCGCATCACGCTCCGCACTGTTCTCTTGTTCCAGAACGGCTCGCCGGGAAACGACGACATTGTTGCGCTTTTGATCCAGCTTTATAACTTTGAATTCAAGTGGCTTCCCTTCAAGATGTATGGTCTCTCGTAAAGGCCGGACATCAACCAACGATCCGGGAAGAAAAGCTCGAATATCCTCTATGTCAACTGTAAAGCCGCCTTTAACTTTCCCGTTCATTATTCCAATGATTGATTCACTGGTCTCAAAGGCATCCTCAAGCATTTGCCAGGACTCAGCACGGCGAGCTTTCTCGCGCGATAGGCGAGTCTCTCCAAAACCATCGTCAACGACCTCCATTGCCACCTTGACTTGATCGCCTATCTCTAGAGAAAAGTCGCCAGATTCACCATAAAACTGACTTTTCGGGATAACACCTTCCGATTTGAGTCCAGCATGTACGGTGACCCAGTCATTATCGATATCGACCACTGTTCCGGTGACTATGGATCCGGGTTCCATCTCTACTGAAACAAGGCTTTCTTCAAACAGTTCTGCGAAACTTTCGCTCATATTTTCCTCATTCAGCATACCGTTGTTAAGGACCGTAAACGGGCATGCTTGATAATCTCATTTGTTACATTCTCAACAGTCAAATTGGTGCTATCAATANAGATCGCATCCTCCGCCCGAACCAACGGCGACGTCTGTCGACCTTTATCCTGCTCATCCCTCTCTGCTATGTTAACTCGTATTTCCTGCAAGTTTATATTCTCGTTGGCGTCGATCTCTGACATATTCCTATCCGAAACTTGAACACCCCGAAGATCATGCTTCGTACAAGCTGACTTGACATCAGAAAGGCCGCGGAAAGTACCATTCAAACCCTTTTCTTTCAACTGCTTATATCGGCGAGCCGCACGGACTTCGACTGAAGCATCCAGGTAGATTTTTAAAGGCGCGTCTGCAAAAACGACCGTGCCCATATCCCGCCCGTCTGCCACAAGCCCCGGGGGGCGGCGAAATTTCCGTTGCAGTGCCAACAAAGAACTACGAACCGCTTTATATTGCGCTGCAACACTGGCTGCCTTCGACACTCTATCCGTGCGAAGGTCCCGGGTTACGATCTGACCATCAACGTATATCTCTAGCGTTGGACCCGAATGTTTAAAGTCTATGACTAAATCACTGACCATGGCGGATAATTTCTCAGGGTCGTCGAAACTTAAGCCTTGCCTTAGGGCTGAGTAGGCAACAATTCGGTACAAAGCTCCGCTGTCCAATACATGCCAACCCAGCATATCTGCAACCGCAATTGCTACGGTACCTTTGCCAGAACCACTCGGTCCGTCGATAGTGATCACCGGATTATTAATCAAGGCTCTCCAATTTTAGTGGCAGCTCCAGTCTCGCTGCCTTTATCGCTTCGAGACGTTGTGAAAGAAGCTGCGGGTCCCCTTTAGACATCGTCGAGAGACGATCCAACAGCAATTTGAATTGATCCATGGTTTCAGAAATAAGAACAGAATTATCCGTTAGTATGTTTGACCAGATCGTTGAATCTGCCCCCGCTACTCTAACCATATCTTTAAAACTTCCACCTATTCGATCCTTCAAATATTCCGGACCGTCGTCTAGCATTTCCATCAAAGCAAAAGCCACCATATGGGGTAAATGGGANATAAGTGCCATATCTCTGTCATGTTCTTCTGGTTTTTGCTCGTAAACCCGTGCCCCAAGTCCTTCCCAGAAANCACGTACTTTTTCTTTCATATGATTATCGGTACCAGCTACAGGAGTAATAACAAGCGGTGATGTATCAAAAAGAAAGGGACTCGACGCTTCAGGGCCTTGCCTCTCGGATCCTGCTATCGGATGGCACGGAATAAAATTTCTTGGAACAGTGTGCATTTTCTTCAGAATTGACGTCTTTACGCTACCGACATCGAATATTGGCACTGATGCTCCGGTTGCTCTATTNGCCGCCAATACACAANCAGACACNGAGTGTGTTGGCACNGCAACACACACCAAATCGGCGCCCGAGAGTTCACTTAGATCGTCAATAGCGTTATCTATGATCCCTAACGACATCGCCCGTTCGATGGTCGACTTATCACTGTCTATGCCAACGATTTTATTGACGGTTTTATATTTCCGTGCCGCTAAAGCAACCGAACCCCCAATTAAACCAGTACCAACTAAGCCGAGTACGGTCATACAACGGTCCGCAAAGCATCTAAGAATCGTTCGTTTTCTTCCGGCAATCCGACAGTAACGCGCAAATGATTGGGCATACCATAATTGGCAATAGGACGAACAATAACTCCCTTTCTCAATAAGGCGTCATAGGTAGACTGAGCATCTCGCCCTAGATCAAAAGTCACAAAATTGCCAACCGAATCAATGTATTCAAGATTCATTGCATTCAATCCCTTGGTGATTTGACGCATTCCCTCCGAATTCAGTTCCCTACTTGTCGCAACAAAACTATCGTCACGTAGAGCCGCTTCTGCTGCCTGCAAAGCCACCGAACTAACATTAAATGGTTGCCGAATGCGATTCATGAAATCGGCAAAATCTGGATTAGTCACGCTGTATCCGATCCGAAGAGAGGCCAATCCATGTATTTTAGAAAATGTGCGCGTAACAATCAGATTAGGATATCTTCGAGTCAGTTCCACACCATTCGGATAGTGCTCAAGGTCGACATACTCAAAATACGCTTCATCCAGAACCACCCAAACCCTTTCGGGGACTCGGTCAAGAAATTCGATCATGGTCGCATCATCTACCCAAGTGCCAGTCGGGTTGTTGGGATTGGCTATAAAGACAATCCGAACTTCCTCGTCGATAGCGGCTAACATACTTTCCAGATCATGACCCCAATCCCGAGATTTCACTTTCACAAGACGACCATGCGCGGCAGCAACGGCAAGTGGATAAACTACAAAGCAGTGTTCGTCGACAATTGCTTTGGTTCCGGGGCTTATAGCAACCCTACCGGCTAGCTCAAGCACATCATTGGATCCGTTGCCCAGTGTAACCTGCGATACGTCTATTCCTAATTGAGCGGCTAGTAATTCTTTCAGTCTAAATCCACTGCCGTCGGGATATCTTGAAAATTCGAGATTAGAAAGTGCCTGTAATACTCTTGCACCCGGACCTCTGGGATTCTCATTGCTTGCCAACTTTATAGCGTCGGNAATTCCTAATTCTCGTGCCAGTTCTTCCACCGGTTTACCTGGNTGATAGGGCNGCATGTCGCCCACACGCGAGTTCACGTTATCCATCAATCATCCGCCTTTGGATAGGACCCCAGGGTCTTTAATTCACTAGCGACGTTTTCTACTTCTGTTAGTACATTCCTAATCGCTTCTGATTCATGATGACCATCGAAATCAATGAAAAAGACGTAAGTCCAACTCGACATCTTCGATGGTCTTGCTTCGATGCGAGATAAACTTATGTTGTGCCTATGAAATGGCTCTAGTACCCGAAACAACGCTCCCGGTTCATTACGCGTAGAAACCAAAATTGAAGTTTTGTCGCGACCACTCGGACCAACATCCTCGCGGCCGAGGACAAGAAATCGAGTTTTATTATCCAGACTATCTTCGATATTCCGATATTTAACTACCAAATTGTATGGTTTCGCCGCTATTTCGCCAGCGATGGCAGCGGCACCTACACTTTCACTAACCAGTTTAGCTGCGGCGGCATTGCTCGATACGGCTTGTTGTTGAACCCCTGGATAGTTCGTTCGCAGCCACGTTCTGCATTGTGCAAGAGACTGTTCATGAGAATAAATTATTTCTACGTTTTCTTCTTCTTGGTCTCGAGGAACCAAAAAAGCCTGATGAATTGGCATCTCTAATTCAGCGCAAATCTTCAGATCGGAGAACATTAAACAGTCAGCAGTATGCTTCACCATTCCATCCGTGGTGTTTTCAACCGGCACTATCCCATAATTCGAAGACCCTGCTTCGACCTCACGAAACACTTCGTCTATCGACATCAGAGCGCGAGTCAAAGCGAGATGTCCAAATTGCTTTAGGGCCGCAGCTTCCGTATATGTTCCCGCNGGGCCCAAATAAGCAATCGTTATTTGTTGTTCCAGTGAACGGCAACATGCTATGAGTTCTTTAAACAAATGGTCTATTTGAGTCGAGCTTAGCGGACCGCGGTTTGCCGCTCGTATCCTATCTAATATTTGGGCTTCCCTGTCCGGTCGATAAAAAACTGTTAGCTCATCGCCGCCATGGGCTTTCTTTATTTCCGCAACCATTTGGGCTATTTCGGCTCGATTGTTAAACAAGCCGAGTAGCTGACTATCAATCTCGTCTATTTGATCTCGAAAAGTAGACAGTTTTTCTTCTTCACTCTTATCCATGGTTCAATCTCCGCCGCCGCAGACTCTTTTTACAGCGCTCTTTCAAAACGTTCCATATAATCCGTCAACGCCTTCACTGCCGGCATTTGTACCGCATTATATAAGCTTGCACGCATGCCTCCGACACTACGATGACCTTTCAAATTCACTAGTCCCTCTTCCTTTGCGCCTCTCAAAAAATTGGCCTCTTGTGTTGGTTCACCCAAAGTAAAGGGAACATTCATGGTCGATCGCGAAGGCTTGGCGACCGGACAATTATAAAAGTCACTCGCGTCAATTACGGAATATAGAAGATCTGACTTTGCCTTATTTTCTATAGCCATTCCGATTAACCCCCCTTTCTTTTTGATCCAGCCTAGAACGAGACCAGCAACATATATGGAAAAAGTAGGAGGCGTATTTAACATCGAATTCGCTCTCACATGCGCCTCGTAATTGAGCATAGTCGCGGTACCAGCGCGCGCTTTTCCGATCAAATCCTCGCGTACTATCACAATTGTCAGTCCTGCAGGCCCTAGATTCTTTTGCGCACCAGAGTACAAAAGTCCGAATCGATTGACTTCCATGGGCCTAGACAAAAAGTCCGAAGAAACATCTGCTATTAACGGTATATCACCGACGTCTGGTATCTCATGGAATTGCACACCGCCGATAGTTTCGTTAGTGGTTATATGAACATATTTGGCATTGCGATTTAAGTTCCAAGATGAACGGNCGGGAACACTAGTAAAGCCATTATTTTCGCCCGAAGCAGCCACGTGTACTTCGACGTGCTTGCGNGCCTCTTCTATCGCTTTTGATGACCAAGCCCCCGTGTTGATGTAATCAACCNCTTCACCAGATTCCGACATATTAAGCGGGATCATCGCAAACTGAAGCGTTGCGCCCCCCTGCAGCAAAAGAACATGGTAATTCGTATCAATACCGAGAATGGCCCGTAGATCATCTTCCGCTTGTNCAATTATTTCCAAGAATTCCTCAGAGCGATGACTCATTTCCATTACCGACAAGCCCTTGCCCTGGAAATCTAATAGATCCATCTGTGCTATTTCCAAAACCTCCGTTGGCAAAGCAGCAGGACCTGCAGAAAAATTAAAAACCCTTTCCATTAATTATTTTCGACTCCGTTGTGTTGTAAACCACCTAAAACTCATCCGAAATGCCTAATATAGAAACTTTTCAATGCTGCTTCCTATTTTATCCTTTTGTCCCAGAAACTTTCTAAGCGTCAAGGAGACTTTGACGCTGGTCAAATTACATTGCCAGAACCCCCAACTAGGTTAAAAATTTCTTAAAAATGCGACTACTAGTCGGCCACATGCTGACATGGCTCTAACGATTCAAATTAACGCTTGGGTTAATATAAGTGCTGATATTTTATTGCATTAGCACCGATTCTTGGAGAAGAAAGGTAGTTGTCATGGGCATTTTGAAAGTTTTATTGCGCTATACACTTCCCGTGTTTGTCGTTCTGTTTGGAATCGGAGGTTGTTTCTTTCTCTTTCAGTCGCGCCCGGAGTCAGCACAGAAACCGCCCAAACCCCCCGCTGCCTTAGTGGAGACGGCAAAAGCCGTTAAGCAACCCGTGACGTTTCGCGTCCAATCCCAAGGCTCGGTCTCCCCTCGTACTCAAACAACACTTATTCCAGAGGTATCCGGTGAAATAGTCGAGGTATCCCCCCAATTTATCAGTGGCGGTTTTTTCTCAAAAGGCGACATTCTAGTAAAAATCGATCCCAGCAATTACGAAACAGCTCTGAAGCGCGCTAATGCGGCCGTAAAACGAGCTGAAACACAAGTTGCAACAGAAAATGCACTCGCTGGATACGCTGCTCAGGACTGGCAACGCTTAAGGTCTCTGAATGCTACAAATACCCCTGCNAGTGATCTAACCTTGAGNAAGCCTCAATTAGCGGAAGCGCTTGCAGGACTTGAATCTGCCGAAGCGGATCGCGAAAAAGCGATGCGTGATCTAACGAGAACNATTATACGAGCACCTTACGATGGCATGGTTCGAGAAAANCGGGCGGATATAGGCCAGTTCGTTACCAGTGGTACACAGTTGGCTCAAACCTTCGCAACTGATTTCGCTGAGGTACGCCTCCCTTTGACACAAAACGACCTGCGCTATCTAGACATACCCCGCACTATTTCCGATGAACCTCTAGATGTGATCCTTCGGGCGGAAATAGGTGGTCAGAATATCGAGTGGGCAGCCCAAGTTGTTAGATCAGAAGGAGTCTTTGACGAGACGAGACGCGTACTGTACGTCGTAGCTCAGGTTAACGATCCTTACTCCAACGAATCAGAAAATCGTGAGCCACTTCGAGTGGGTACCTTTGTAACAGCTGAGGTTACAGGCCTCGATGCGGGCAAGCTTTTCGTCATACCGCGTTCTTCACTGAGTCGAGGTACTACGCTTTGGGTTGTCGATGAACAATCCAAAATCTATCCTCAGACTCTTAATATTGTCAGGTCAGATCGACAATTCGCATATGTGTCAGATGGCATTGAGGAAGGGATGACATACTGCCTTACTCCGCCTAATCAACCTTTACCCGGAATGATGGTACGAATGGATGGCTGAAACTGCTCGAGACGACAATGTAACTGGACTCATCGGCTGGTTTGCTAAGAATCATGTAGCCGCGAATCTCCTCATGATTTTCATTATTGTGATGGGGTTTGTTCGGCTCGGCGGACTAGAGTTTTTTGGTGTCGAAGGTCTCGGTATCAAAAAAGAGACGATGCCTGAATTCAACATCGGNCGNATATCCGTTTCAGTTCCGTTTCGCGGTGGTGCGCCAGAAGAGGTAGAGCGTGGGGTCGTTCTAAAAATAGAAGAGGCGATAGAATCGTTAGAAGGGATCGAAGAGATAGAGTCCACTGCGAGTGAAGGGGCAGGCACGGTCAATATTGATGTTCAAGAGGGCTACGATGAAAACGTCCTAATGGACGAAATAAAATTAGCGGTCGATGGTATCTCCACATTTCNAGCGGAAACCGAACGCCCAATCATTCGTCGATTTACTCCCAGGATGCCAGGGATACAAGTACAAGTGGCCGGGCCACTTGACGAGATGTCCTTAAAAGAACTCACAGTGAGCATCCGAGATGAAATGCTTGCTTTACCAAAAGTCACCTTCGTACAAGAACGAGGTACTCGACCGTTCGAAATCGCCGTTGAACTACCTGAACAAACGCTTCGAGAATATGGGCTGACGCTCAATGAAGTGTCGGAGACGATACGTAAGTGGTCATTGGATTTACCCGGAGGAAACATTCGTTCTGAAGCAGGAGATATCCGTCTCAGGACAAATGGTCAGGCTTACACCGGTGAAGAATTTGCAGACATAGTGTTAATGACCCAACCTGACGGGACAAGGTTGCGTCTTGGTGAAGTAGCCACTATCACAGACGGATTTACCGAAGAAGAGAGTTATTCTTTTTTCAACGGGTTCCGATCATTCGGAATTAGTGCCGAAGCTACTGAAGAAGAGGACCCCATAGAAGTCGCTACAGCAGTCAAAGGTTATGTTGCTGCGCGACAAGAGACACTCCCCGAAGGCGTCACTTTAACGACTTGGTTCGATTCATCCGAGATCCTTGAAGGGCGCATGGACATGATGATCGGAAACATGTGGATGGGAGGTTTACTTGTACTCGTCATTCTNACTCTATTTTTGCGCCTTAAGGTGGCNCTGTGGGTATGCGTNGGCCTTCCAGTAGCATTTCTAGGCGCATTTATGCTTCTACCTGTTCCAGACATAACCATTAACATAATGAGCCTCTTCGGATTCATCTTAGTTCTCGGAATTGTTGTAGACGANGCAATAATTATCGGTGAAAGCGCGTACGCGGAGACAGAAAAATATGGCTATACATTAGGTAACATAGTTCGCGGAGCTCAACGTGTCGCTGTCCCAGCAACATTTGGTGTATTAACAACTATCGTCGCTTTTCTACCTCTTGTTTTTCAAACTGGACGTACGTCGGCNTTTGCCGGAGCGATAGGTTGGGTAGTTATNCTCTGCCTCGTATTTTCCTTGGTGGAAAGCAAATTAATACTCCCTTCTCACCTCGCACTGATGAAGTCGTCTCATGGATCCAAAGGTGGGGTCTCCGACTGGATTGACAAAAAACTGAAAGCATTTATTCAGAATGTGTATATGCCATTTCTGGCAAAAACAATGCGCTATCGTTCCCTAACTGTGTCTTTCTTTCTGATGGTAATCATCTTAGTTGTTGGACTGATAGCGGGTGGAATTGTTAGATATGTGTTCTTCCCGGAGTTTGACGCGGACTTTCTCAGCGCTCANGTGGAATTGCGCGACGGCGCTCCNGAGTCTCTGATACANANTATAGTCACGCGGATGGACCANNGNCTGCGGGAAGTCTCTGACGAACTCCAAAAAGAATACGGGCTGGAAGAAAGTATCGTCAAAAATGTTTTTGCTTCCGTGAATGGTGGGAAAGCTGCATCTTTCCAAGTTGAACTGCTTAAGAATGAAGACCGTGGTGATAGCATCATTCCAATGAAAGAGATTGAAACGCGTTGGCGTGAGCGCGTTGGCGACATCGCAGGCACTCGCACTCTGGAGTTTAGATCGCGACAATCCTTTGGTGGCGGCAAACCAATTTCGCTAAGGTTGCAAGGTCCGGATTTTAGACAGGTTGAAGCAGCCGCGGAGGATCTAGCCGAACACATGCGAACCTACGAAGGACTATATGAAGTTCAAAGTTCATCGGAAGCTGGTCCAGAGGAATTGAAACTATCCATAAAGCCCGAAGCTGAAGCACTCGGGATCACCTTACGTGATCTAGCTAACCAAGTTCGACAAGCTTTCTATGGTGCGGAGGCACAGAGGATTCAGAGGGGTGAGTCCGAAGTTCGCGTCATGGTGCGTTATCCACGTTCTGAACGCCAATCAATCGGTAATCTTGAAAATATGTGGATCCGTACACCAGATGGCCGAGAACTCCCCTTTTATGCTGTAGCGGAATACGAAATTCAAAGGGGTTACAACGTCATTAGACGACAAGACGGCCAACGAACTATCAGTGTAGAAGCCAATGCAGATCTAAACGTTATCGAACCCATGCAGGTCATAGGTCAGGTATTTCGCCGATGGGCCCCAAACCTGTCGCAGAACTATCCAGGTGTCGTCATGTCGATCGGTGGTTCCTCCAGAGCGGCATCGGATGGGTTCCTCGAAATGTTGACATCATTCGGCGTGGCTCTTTTGGGGGTCTATATCTTGATGGCCATACCTTTGAAATCTTATTCTCAACCTCTGTTAATCATGGTGGCTATTCCTTTCGGAATTATCGGAGCTGTTATCGGGCATTGGATCTTCGATAAGGCAATGAGCTCGATATCTTTCATAGGTTTCGTTGCTCTTTCTGGAGTGGTGGTCAATGACTCACTGATTATGGTGCATTTTATAAACGCGAGAGTGAAAGAAGGTGCATCAATAGTGGAAGCGGCCATTCAATCAGGTGGCGCGCGATTTAGAGCTATTTTACTAACATCTCTTACAACTTTCTTTGGTTTGCTCCCGATTATGTTTGAAAAATCGATGCAGGCGCAGATCGTGGTGCCAATGGCTATCGCCTTAGGTTTTGGAATTTTGTTTTCAACGGTGATTACACTGATATTGATACCCTGCTTATACAGTACTTTGGAATCTGTGAAAGCTTCGATATTAGGAGACAAGTACAAGGGGGACCTAGGACGTAAAAGAGAAAATGGAAAGGTGATCCTCACTCACTCTTCCGACTCGGTTGCCGTACAAACTTGAACCACTCGAATTGTCTTAGAGCTTTCCTATTCCNCATCACCGTTATCTGAGTCATCGTCTGTTTCAACAACTCGTTCAAGCCCGACTAATCTCTCGTTTTCTCGTACCGCTATCAATCGAACGCCTTGGGTNTTCCTCCCCTGCACCGAAATCTCGGAAACGGATGTTCGAACTAACGTCCCCTGGTCACTAATCAGCATTACTTGATCATCCTCAACGACCTGAGTAGCACCAACTATTTTTCCATTCCGATCTGATGCCTGTATGGCGATAACCCCTTGCGTAGCGCGCCCCTTAATTGGAAATTCGGACATAGGAGTTCGTTTACCATATCCAAACTCACTAGCAGTGAGCATAAAGGCTTCTTCCTCGGGAACGATCAAGGAAATCAATTTATGCTGGCCAACGATACGGATTCCTCGAACTCCTCGTGCATTTCGACCCATAGCACGAACATCAGACTCTTTAAAACGTACGGCTTTTCCAGCCGTTGTTACAAGAACTATGTCGCAACTCCCATCCGTTATGGACACGTCAACCAACGTATTCCCCTCCTCAAGCTCTAATGCAATTAGTCCACTGGGGCGTGGTCTTGAAAATTGNTCAAGAGGTGTTTTCTTAACNGTTCCGTTAGCCGTGGCCATGAATACAAATGAATCTTCCTCAAAATCGCCAATCGGTTGAATAGCCGTGATGCGCTCTTCTTCCCCTAAGGGCAGCATATTTACNAGTGGGCGTCCTCTGGCACCGCGACTTGCTTGAGGTATTTCATAAACNTTTAACCAGTAGACTTTTCCGGTGTCAGAAAAACACAGCAACATCGCATGCGTATTAGCGATAACTAAGTGCTCTACAAAATCCTCATCACGAACCGCAGTTGCACTTCTGCCACGACCCCCTCTTTTTTGCGCCTGATAATCACTTAAGGGTTGTGTTTTAGCATAGCCTTGATGGGAAACTGTTACGACAACGTCTTCTTCAGCTATCAGGTCTTCCGCAGTCAGATCCATTTGTGAGGCGATAATTTCGGTTTTCCGCTCATCGCCGTATTCGTCTCGAATCTCTATGAATTCCTCACGCATAACTTGTTTTAAGCGTTCTTCAGATTGAAGAATTTCCAATAAACTTTCGATCTCACCAACAACGGTTTGATACTCGTCAATTAAACGGTCTTTTTCTAAAGCGGTTAGGCGCGATAGTTGCATCTGTAGAATAGATTGGGCTTGCTCTTCTGATAGAAAATAAACTTCCCCGGCTTCTGTTTCACGAAATCCGAAACTTTCGTCNAACCCATCTGGNCGACAAGTATCTCGGCCCGAGGCTGCNAAAAGTTGTATGACCACCTCAGATCGCCACCCAATCGCCATTAGCCCTTCCCGTGCTTCGGCTGGACCTGCAGAGCCCTTAATCAAAGCTACAATTTCGTCGATGTTTTCTATAGCTACCGATTGAGCCTCTAGCAGGTGTCCTCTGTGGCGTGCTCGACGCAATAAATAAATAGTTCTTCTGGTAANGACTTCGCGACGGTGTAATAAGAATGCATCGAGCATTTCCTTTAAATTTACTATTTTTGGTTGGTCATCCACCAAAGCGAAACAATTAATACCAAAAACTTGCTGTAATTGAGTTTGCGAATANAGCTTATTCAACAAAACCTCACCGGGCTCTCCCCTCCTTAATTCNATAACAATTCGAAGTCCATCTTTGTCTGACTCATCTCTAAGCTCTGTTATTCCCTCTATCTTCTTCTCTTTCACTAACTCCGCTATTTTCTCAATTAGTTTTGACTTATTAAGGTGATACGGAATTTCGGTTATTACAATCGTTTCCTTCCCACTATCCTGTCCCTCGACATGAGCACGTGCCCGAACATAGATACGGCCACGCCCGGTACGATAGGCTGAAACAATCCCGGCCCTGCCATTAATTATTCCGGCTGTGGGAAAATCCGGACCTTTTATATATTCCATCAAACCGTCGACTTCTAAGGCAGGCTCGTCTATCANAGCAAGGCACGCGTTCATAACCTCNGTCAAATTATGAGGNGGTATGTTAGTCGCCATACCTACGGCTATACCTACCGATCCGTTGACAAGCAAATTCGGAATGCGCGTAGGTAGAACAGAGGGAATTTCTAACGTGTCGTCGTAATTCGCAACAAAATCAACGGTTTCCATGTCCAGATCGGACAAGATAGCACCTGCAATCTTTTCCATTCGTACTTCGGTATATCGANGTGCTGCNGGCGGATCACCATCAATAGAACCGAAATTTCCCTGACCAATGACAAGTGGGTAACGCATATTCCAATCTTGCGCCAATCGCACGATCGTGTCGTATATAGCCGCATCACCATGAGGATGATACTTCCCCATCACCTCCCCACTAACNCGCGCGGATTTCATATATGGCCTGTTATAGGTATTGTTCAATTCACTCATAGCAAACAACACCCGGCGATGCACTGGCTTTAGACCATCACGCACATCGGGTAAAGCACGCGACACAATGACATACATCGCATAACCCANGAATGACTGTTGTAGCTCGTCCTCGATTCTTACCGGAATTATCTCCCGGCTATCGTCATCGGGATCTCTTGGCCCTTCACCACTTCCTCCCCCATTACCTGAAGATGGTTCCGGTTTATTCTCACTAGTCTGACTTTCATCGTTCGACATAATTAAACATCTAAGGTGTTGAGAAGAACATTCAACGCTGAACTAATCAGTTATTGTTTTCGCTAACCGCAGCGTTATTTTTATTTTACCTTAAAAGTAGCCGAATAACGNCCGAAAACANCGCTAATTTTTGATTTGATNGCCTAGTTATACGCCCATTTCTCAGCAAATCCTGATCGAATACATTGTTATTGAAATAAGCCTGTGTAATCTAGGCTCTATGCCAAACACATCTAGCAAAACACTCCTATTACCGAAGTATCTCCTACCAGTAGCTCCGGATAACNCCGTCTTAGAAAATTTTGGTATTGCCGTAGAAGAAGAAAAAATAATCGAGGTCGACAGCCACTCGAAACTCATTAAAAAATATCCAACAGCCNCCGTCGTTTCTCTTTCNGATCACGTGCTTATGCCAGGTCTGGTCAATGCACATAGTCATTTGGCAATGTCTTTACTTAGAGGAATCGGCAATTCACTCCCGCTAGACAGATGGTTAAGCGAAGTCATATGGCCTTTAGAAACTAAATTTGCAGCACCCAATTTTGTTTCTAACGGAAGCGATCTAGCAATTGCAGAAATGATCGCTAATGGAATAACAACCGCAAGCGACATGTATTTTCATCCGCAATATACCGCTCACCAGTCAGTCACTGCAGGTTTTCGATTGCAAGTTGCATTCCCCATCTTTGAAAGAACCACAAGCTACGCTCAGGGCGCTGCTGACTGTATCCATAAAGGCCTCGAACTTTGCGATCAGTTCAGGTCAGTGTCGACAATACACATGGCATTTGGTCCACACTCTCCCTACACAGTGTCAGCCCAAACTTTCGAGAAAATACTTACGCTTTCAAGTGAAATGAATCTTCCCATTCAGACACACCTACATGAAACGAAAAAAGAAGTTCTGGATGCTAAAGAGAAGCTAGGGAAAAGCTGGATTGAACATTTCGACAATCAAGGGCTACTTATCCCTGAACTACAAGCTGTGCACATGACTGCCCTTAGTCCGAGTGAGGTTGAATTAATCGGAGAACGGGGTATTTCTGTAATCCACTGTCCACGTTCAAACATGAAATTAGCGAGTGGACGTTGTCCCGTACTAAGACTAAGGGAACGTGGTATTCGAGTTGGTATCGGTACCGACGGCGCCGCATCAAATAATGATTTAGATATTTTAGGCGAATCTCGGCTGGCCGGACTACTCGCCAAAGATACCGCAGAAAGCGCTAGTGTATTACCCGCCCACGATTTACTCGAAATGGCCACCATTGGTGGAGCTGAGGCTCTGGGTATAGAGGATCAAATAGGTTCTATTGAGGCCGGCAAGTATGCCGATGTCATTGCCATTGATACTCATACACCAAGTCTTCAGCCTATTCATGATCTCCAGTCACAACTCATAGACACACAGGCAGCACATCACGTTACTCACGTTTGGATTGCAGGGAAACCCATCTACGCAGAAAAACAATATCTAACAATCGATATCGATCGGACAATAGAAGAAGCCATCGCATGGCAAAGGAAACTATCTCAGTGAACATCGATCCAAAAGAAATAGAAAAATTCGAATCACTTGCCCAAAGGTGGTGGGATCCCAACAGCGAATTCAGAACCCTTCACCACATTAACCCCACTCGGTTGAATTATATTAATGACAAAGCGAACTTGAAGAATAAGACGGTGATCGATATTGGTTGCGGAGGTGGAATCCTCACACAAAGCATGGCTGAGTTGGGAGCAAAAGCTACCGGTTTGGATCCCGCAAAGGCATCGATTACAGTCGCCAAACTCCACGCGCTTGAAACCGGTATGGATAAACACGTTCGTTACATACAGGATGACCCGGATGAATTCGCAAAGAACCAATCGGAAAAATTCGACATCGTTACGGCCCTAGAGATTCTCGAACACGTGCCAGATTATGCCCAACTAGTTAAAACTATCGCACATATAGTGAAACCTGGCGGAAAGATATTCTTTTCGACGATCAATAGGCACCCAAAGGCTTACCTCTTAGCGATTCTTGGTGCCGAATACTTGATGAATATATTGCCCCGTGGAACGCACGAATTTCAGAAATTTATAAAACCTTCTGAACTATCTAAAGCGATCCGAGAGGCCGGTTTGATAATGAAAGAGCTTGTCGGATTTTCTTACAATCCTCTAACCGGTAGAAGCGGTTTATCAGAAAGCGTGGATGTGAACTATTTAATATTCGCCGAAAAACCGAATTAATGAATTACAAGGCCGATCCAGAACTCTTAAAAAATCGAACAGTTCTTGTCACAGGAGCAGGAGATGGGATTGGTAAAATAGCAGCTCAGTCATTTGCAAAGCATGGGGCAAATGTCATTCTTCTTGGGAAAACACGCACAAAACTCGAATCTGTCTTCGACACGATATCTAGCGAAACAAACACGAACCCTATAATCGTGCAAATAGACCTTGCAAATGCTCGAGAAGAACAATTTAAACAGTTGACCGTTGCGATAGAGAGGGAATTTGGCCGACTTGACGGGTTACTGCACAATGCTTCAATTTTAGGATCTAAAGTTCCTATCGAATCGTACGACACTACCAGATGGAAAAATGTCCTAGATGTTAATTTAAACGCAGCCTTTATCCTCACACGTGAACTCTTACCTGTTATGCGAAAATCTAGAGACGCCTCAATCATATTTACTTCGTCAGGAGTTGGCCGAAAGGGCCGGGCATTCTGGGGAGCTTATGCGGTCTCTAAATTTGCGATCGAAGGGCTCGCTGAGGTCTTGGCCCAAGAGCTAGAAAATACCTCTAACATTCGAGTAAATTCTCTAAATCCCGGTGGAACAAGAACAAAAATGAGAGCTCAGGCTTATCCCGCGGAAGACCCTGGAACATTACCAATGGCCCTGCAACATATGGCTCTTTATCTTTACCTGATAGGACCTGACTCGAAGGGCATTACCGGCGAAAAGTTCGATGCAAAAACCTGGGAAGGTTTTTAATTATTGCTATCTACCTGTAAGCCCGGATAAGGAATCAAAAAGGATTTTTCCGTTTTTTTTCTGATTCCCGCAGGTGGCTCGTTGAAATCAGGGGGTAAATAATCTAGTCCCACCCAACGATAAAGGTTAAATACATCTTGGGCGCTCATTTCCGCAACCTGACCACGTCGTAGCCAAGATGGCATCACTATCGGACCATAACGAACTCGCTTCAGGCGATTGACGGTCACGTGTTCGCTTGCAAAAAGTCTCCGTACTTCGCGATTACGCCCCTCCATCAGACAGACATGATACCAATGATTGCGNCCAGTTCCGTTGTAATACTGAATATCGGAAAAACTTTCAAAAGGCTGNTCCATACCTACTCCGCTGCGGAGATTTTCAAGCTGCTTTTCATCCAACAAACCATCTACGCGGACGGCATATTCTCTATCGATTCCAGCACTCGGATGCATAAGCCGATGTGCAAAGTCCCCATCGTTTGTAAAAAGTAATAGCCCTGTCGTCGCTATATCCAGCCGACCAATTGCAATCCAACGTCCAGATCGTAAAGGAGGAAGCTGATCGAAAACAGTTTGCCGCTCTTTATCTTTTCGAGAGACAATTAGTCCCGCTTTCTTGTTAAGAACCAAAATACGGGAGTACGTAGAGTCCTGCTTCGATATGCGTTTTCCATTCACTTCGATAATTTCGTTTCCCGTAACTCGGAGTCCTAGCTTTGCTACGGAGCCATCTACAACAACTCGTCCCTGCTCTATCCAACGCTCCATCTCACGCCTTGAACCAAAACCACGGGATGCAAGGAATTTGTGCAACTTGTCCGTTACTATCGAAGACATACAGGCACGATCTCACTTGTCCGCAAGCGTTAAATGAACTATTTGAGCACCATCTCGACCGTTATTCCCAATTTCCGTAGAACTTTCTAAAGTAGATAAATTACTTCTACTCCCATCTATTATTTCTGCGGCTTCTTCCGACCCTTCGTCCATTTGCTGGTCCTCNGAATCGGTCCGATCTTCACCAGCCTCAACTAGNTCTCGTATTTCAGATAATGGTGGTAATTCGCTAAGCGATTTCAAATTAAAATAGTCGAGAAAAGATTTTGTAGTTGCATAAAGGACGGGTCTCCCAGGGACTTCTCGATGTCCTACCTCCCGAATCCAACCACGCTCTATAAGTGTGCGTACTATATTGGTACTGACACTGACTCCTCTTACTTGCTCAATATCACCGCGTGTAACTGGTTGCTGATAGGCTATAAGTGACAACGTTTCAAGGAGTGCTCGTGTGTATCGAGGAGGCTTTTGTTCCCATAAACGACTAATCCAAACCGACAAGTCTTGCGGAATTTGAAATCTATAACCAGAAGAAACACGTACTAATTCATATCCTCGGTCTTCACATTCCTTTTCAATCGTCTGAAGTACTTCTCGAATAATACTGCGAGCATTTTCTTCTTCTATTTCATCCGACCTAAAAAGCTTGCAAACTTGATCAACCGAAAGAGGCTCATCGGATGCTAACAACGCGGCTTCGACAATATGTTTAATCTTTTCCATCGTTAACATGAACTACTCCTTCCGATTAGCATATTCTGTTGAAGAAGCAGATCGCACATATATAGGAGCAAATGCTCGATGTTGTGATATGTCTACAAGGCCCTCTCGTAAAAGTTCCATCAGCGCAAGAAACGTGACTATCACACCGCGTTTTCCTTCACGAATGTCAAATAAAGTAAGAAAGTCAACAAATGTTGACGAGTCCGTAATGACGGATAACACGTGAGACATTCGCTCTCGAACGCTCAAAGGTTCGAGACGAATCGCGTGACGTTCGTATAATTCAGCTCGCCGCAGCGTTTCCGAGAGAGCCAATAAAAGCTCTTTTAGCTCGACCTCTGGTTCATAATCCTTACGAACAAGTTCTGGCCTCATTGCATTAGCTACATGGATGTCTCTTTCAAGTCGAGGTAGGCCATCCATTTTTATCGCAGCTTCTTTCAGTCTTTCATATTCTTGAAGCCGCCTGATTAAATCTGCTCGCGGATCTTCCGAATCTTCCAAATCAGATGCAGGTTTTGGAAGCAAAAGTCGGGATTTTATCTCAGCAAGCATGGCTGCCATTACGAGGTATTCCCCCGCCAGCTCCAATTCCATATCCGTCATCATTTCGATGTAGGACATATACTGCTCAGTAATCTCAGAAACCCTTATCTCCAAGATGTCGAGATTTTGGCGCCGAATTAAATAGAGCAATAAATCCAGCGGGCCTTCAAAAGCATCTAGGAAAACTTCTAGGGCCTCTGGAGGAATATAAAGATCCGACGGTAATTGGTCTAAAACACGGCCACGTACTATCGCGACGACGTTCTCTCGGGAACGATCATCCGAAGATTGGTGCCTCTTTCGAAAATCAGTTTCTTCCATAAGCTCTGTCAGTTGCTAACAAAAATCACCTATACGATATTCCTATAGCCGACCGTACATCTTCTAACGTCTCTTTGGCTATCTCTCGGGCTGTTTCCGATCCCTCCATGATGATCGAGCGGACGAGATCAGGATTATTCTCAAACTGTTCTGCTCTCTCAATAAAACTAGACTGTTCCTTATTTATTGAGTCAATTAGGGGCTTCTTACAGTCGATACAGCCAATATTTCCTTTCTTGCANCCACTCGAGGCCCAATCACGTAGGTCCGCATCACTGTATATTTCGTGCAAACTAAACACGGGACACTTACTCGGATCACCGGGATCACTGAGCCGAACTCGAGCTGGATCAGTCTGCATAGTTCTTATTTTTTCGTGAACTATATTCGGGTCTTCACGCATCCTGATTGTGTTGTTATAGGACTTAGACATCTTCTCACCATCTGTCCCCGGTACCTTTGGCGAATTGGTCAACAATGACTCAGGTTCTGGCAAAACAATTCGTCCACTACCTTCCAAATATCCAAATAAGCGTTCTCTATCCCCAATAGAAAGGTTTTGTTGCTCCGCCAAAAGCGCACGCGCACGCTTGAGTACTTCCACATCCCCTTTTTCTAAAAAAATTTTTCTGGCNTGCCGATACAATCGAGCATCCTTTTTCCCCATTTTTTTTATCGCCGCTTCAGCCAGTTCCTCAAATTGTGGCTCCCTGCCATAAATATGGTTAAACCTCCGAGCAACTTCACGTGTTAACTCGATGTGTGCCACCTGATCNGCTCCGACAGGAACTTTTCCGGCCCGGTACATTAATATGTCAGCACTTTGCAGTAGCGGATATCCTAGAAAGCCATAAGTGTCTATATCTCGATCGTTTAGACGGGCAATCTGGTCTTTATAACTGGGAACCCTTTCTAGCCATGAGGTTGGTGTAATCATCGAAAGAAGAAGGTGAAGCTCGGCATGCTCCGGCACTTTGCTTTGCACAAAAATAGTAGCGGATCCAGGTTTAATCCCCGCGGCTAGCCAATCGATGACTGTGTCTANAGTATATTGTTCTATGTCGCCTGCATCTTGATAATGCGTAGTTAAAGCATGCCAATCAGCGACGAAGAAGAAGCACTCATATTGATGCTGGAGGACAACCCAATTCTGAATCGCTCCGTGATAGTGTGCAATGTGCAGTCGACCAGTTGGCCGCATACCCGAAACCACTCTCTTGNCCGAGTCGTTGCTGCTCAAATACAAACCTAAACGTAANAGGAAGGTGATATTTTGATGGTTCAAGCGCTATCAGGTCAAGGTAACTTTATATTTCTAGTTCAGGCAATATGTATGTGAGTACCACTGTGGCTTTTATGCCACTGTTTGCTTATAAAAATGCAACAACTAAATTTGCTGGACTAGCTACAAATACTTATGAAGCAACTAATCGATCTACTACCTATTCTGGTTTTTGTCGCAATCTACGTCCTCGGAGACATATATGCAGCCACAGCCGGACTGATGGTCACGGCTATACTCCAAATAATTGTTTTTAAATTCAACGGTTGGGAAATCAGCAGACAGCTCTGGATTGTATTTGCAGTAGCACTCATCTCCGGTTCATTGACATTAATATTTCAAAATAAGCTCTTCATACAATGGAAGCCAACCATCGTTTATTGGCTGATGGGCATAGGACTAATAGGTAGCCGTCTAGTCGGGGATGGCACTGCTATACAACGTAGTTTTGGGAAAGTACTTNAACTTACTGATCNCGCTTGGCGAANACTAACTTTCGGTTGGTCAGCAGTCATCATCATTGCCGGATTTGTGAATCTTTACGTCGCATATAATTTCCAAGAGTCCGCCTGGGTAACTTACAAACTCATTTCATCGTTAATACTTCCTGTAATACTAACAGCNGGTAGCGTTATCTACTTACGTTTTACAAATCAACTTCCAGAAATGGATCACAAACCTGAAAAATACGACCAACAGGATGATTCTTCATCTTAAACGAGGGGACAAAAATATTTGCCATGACAAGGCTAATTTATATTCTATTAGCTTCGATAACCTGTGTGATCGGGGCATCAGAAAAAAAATACGTGACCGACGAATTAACGGTGCCTCTTCGCAGCGGTCCCTCCGTTCAACATAGAATCATCTATGCAAATCTTCCTGCGGGGACAGAACTCGAAATTATGTCTATAAATAAGGAGGCCGAATTTACTCAAGTCAAAACAAGGCGCGGAACAGAGGGTTGGATACGAAGTGAATATCTAAAGGTGGGACCCATCGCTCGTGATTTACTTTCATCATTAGAAACAATAGCAGAACAAAGAGGACAAGAATCAATCTCAAGGGACTTAGACCTTGAAGCCCTTGGAGCTCAGTTAGCAGAAACACAGAGAGAAAATGAAAAATTACATAGTCAACTAAACAACACACAAAAAGAACTAAATGACGTCAAAAGCATATCTGCAGAAGCAATTGAAGAACACTCGGCCAACATACGGTTAAATGAGTTAAACGGTCGTCTAAGGCAGGAGGTAGATACCTTGCTGTCTCAGTACCAAAAGACAGAATCAAATCAAACGACCTATTCTATGCTCATTGGTGGGAGCCTGTTGCTATCAGGGATCCTTTTGGGTGTTGTTATTAAGTCTAGACCGCGCCGGAGCGGTTGGTCTTGACTAAACTTTCAGTCAACGTAAACAAGATAGCTTGGTTACGCAATGCCCGAACCGGCGATATACCAAATATCAAAATGTGTGCGGAGTGGATTCTGTCTGCTGGTGCTCACGGGATCACTGTCCATCCACGTCCTGATATGCGACATATACGGCCGTCGGACGTCGGTATTCTTGCTGTCACAGTTAAGTCTTATCCATCCGCCGAGCTGAATATAGAAGGTAATCCAGATACTGGTCCGACCGACAACGGATATCCCGGATTCCTAAAGTTAGTAGAAGACAACCGACCGAACCAGGTGACTCTCGTTCCAGATAGCGAGGGCCAACTTACCTCCGACCATGGTTGGGATTTATCGGAGGCAGAGAGCCGAAAAACATTGACTGACTATGTCGATACATGTCATCAAATTGGTGCGAGAGTCAGTCTATTCGTAGATCCGGTAATCACACAAATTGACTGCGTTCCCGAAACAGGAGCCGACAGAATAGAACTATACACAGGGCCTTACGCAGAGTGTGTTCTCGCATACGGTACACATCATCCAAGAACCAAAGAATGTTGGATAAATTACCAAAAATGCACGCAAACAGCTGTCGCCCTCGGCCTGAAAGTGAATGCTGGACACGATCTCAATCTCGATAATCTGCCTCTTTTTAATTCCATAGGCGAACTTGCTGAGGTATCTATCGGTCACGCCTTGATTTCTGATGCCCTTCGTTATGGTCTTGAGCAAACCGTATATCGGTATCTAAAAGCTATAAATCACATCAGTAAATAACCGTGGTTCGACCACCAATACACCATAAACCACGACCACAATAGCCTGATGATACGACTCTATAATTCAATAAGTATTCGAAACTATATAGCTATATGCCCAAATTAGAATTTTCCAAATGTTCGCGAATAAAACTTGCTCTTTTTGCCANCATGTTATGCNTTGTCGAATTAAGAGCNCCCAACATTTCCGCCAACACTGGTACTACAGACAATCCCATAGTTGTCTTNGAAACAACCAAAGGATTAATAACCGCGGAACTNTTCCCTAAACGCGCTCCTAAGACCACCCAAAACTTTATCCAACTCGTCAATGACGAGTTCTACAACGGCTTAATTTTTCATAGGGTTCTGGTAGGTTTCGTNATCCAAACTGGAGGCTTCGATACCNANTTCAANCCNAAAANTAGTGANAGNTCTNTACCAAATGAATCNTTCAATGGACTTCTCAATGAGCCGGGATCACTGGCGATGGCTCGAGAAACGAATCCGGACTCAGCCATGGCCCAATTTTTCATCAATATGAATTCAAATATGCATCTCGATGCACAACCCGGAGTACCCGGATACACTGTTTTCGGCAAGGTAATCAATGGGTACGAAATCGCAGAACAAATCGAACTTTCAGATACACAATTGACACAAGGAATGGTAGGCGTTCCTGTGGTTCCTATTCAGATCATAAAGGCCTATATGCACCAGTAGGACGAATCGAAAGGTGCATCGTCAAGTAATATATAGGGTATAATTTCTCTCTTTCCTAACTTTGTGGCCCATGAAGGTTTTAATAGTAATATCAGCCGTCAGTCTTTTTGCCGCTGCGNTAACAATGCAAGTTGTTGTCAGAGCATTTGGAGATAACCAGATAGCATTTTTGATTATCTCTTTTTTGACTACTTTAGGCGCTTGCCTAACGACCTTACGCGTAGCAGAACGCCCGTCTCGTGAAGCTCGTCCACCTAAACCAAAGAAAGGGCAACCCGAGAAAACCAGGGAAACGACTGGTTCCGAGGTGCGTGAGGATGGGGTTGTTAAATGGTTTAATAGATCTAAGGGTTTCGGCTTTATAGTACGAGATAACGGTGAAGAAATTTTCGTCCATCATCGTTCTATTAGATCGGTAGAAGGGCGAAGGGTAAATCTCCGTGATGGTCAATCTGTATCGTTTTCAGTAGTGAGACGGGAAAAAGGGTTNCAAGCAGAAGACGTTGTTAGTAACTAACTTACGTTAGCCAAAAGATAGTCTATGAATGTAAGAAAATTAGTAGGCAATCAGCTAGAAAAAGCAATAACCGAGATTACTAGTGAATACAGTCCCGCCNTGGTTGTACCTGCTAGTCGGCCAGAATTTGGTGACTATCAAGCCAACGGTATTATGGCTGCTGCCAAGAAACTCAATAAAAAACCCCGCGACATCGCCTCTTTAGTAATTGAAAAGGCGGAATTAAACGGCATCGTAGAAAAAGCTGAAGTAGCTGGACCGGGTTTTATTAACCTTTTCCTGAACCGCAATTTTTTGAGTGAATGTCTATCAAGTGCCACACTAGTTACTCCACTCAACCGTACACAAAAAATCGTAGTAGATTATTCAAGTCCCAACCTCGCGAAGGAAATGCATGTCGGCCATCTACGAAGTGCAATAATAGGTGATGCTGTAGTAAGAACTCTGGAATCTCTTGGTCATGAGGTGGTGCGGCAGAATCATACTGGCGATTGGGGAACACCCTTCGGTAAGTTAATTGCATACTTTGACCAAAGCGGTGCTGACTACAACGGTCTAGCAGATCTTGAAAAGTTCTATATTGAAGCTAACCATAAGTTCAATACCGACGATAATTTCGCTGAAGCATCTCGGAAAGCAGTAGTGAACTTACATACTGGCGATCCTGAGACGATAACTACGTGGAAAAAGTTCATTGGTGCTTCAGTAAATCATATGCAAAAGGTTTATGAGCGAATCGGTATCAGTTTAGAACCCAACCATATCCGAGGAGAAAGTTCTTACAACGAAGACCTACCCGGCATTCTAGAAGATCTTAACGCGGAAGGGCTGCTAACTACTTCCGACGGGGCAAAGTGTGTGTTCTTAGACGAATTCAAAGGCAAAGACAATAAACCGCTACCTGTTTTAGTACAAAAATCTGATGGCGGCTTNCTCTATCACACCACCGATTTGGCTGCNGTTAAGTATAGAAGNGGAATACTAAATGCCGACCGAATCCTTTATTTCACCGACGCNCGCCAAAATCTACACTTCAAAATGCTTTTTGCAGTTGCACGAGCTGCCCAGTTTGTTGAAGAAGACACCGCTCTTGAACATCACCCCTTCGGTAAAATCGTTGATGGTGATGGCAAACCCTTCAGTACGAGGGATGGAGGGACCATACCTCTAATGAAACTTATAGATGAAGCTCTAGTACGAGCAAGAGCCACAGTGCTGATGCGCAACAGAGGGTTGACCATAGATAAGATTGACGAAGTAGTCTCTGCTGTGGCGGTGGGAGCCATAAAGTATGCAGACCTTTCAAAAAACCGAACAAACGACTACGTATTCGATTGGGATAATATGCTGTCGTTCGAAGGCAATACTTCGCCCTATATTCAATACGGTTTTGCTCGAATAATGAGCCTTTTTTCTAAAGGCAATGCGCGCGCTGACCACCGAGCTNCAATAACAATCAGGAACGACATTGAACACGCGCTAGCAGTACAACTGGTTCGTTACCAAGAGACGCTCGAACAAGTTGCCACAGAGGCAATGCCTCATTATTTGTGTGGATATCTATACGAGCTTACAACCCTTTTTATGCGCTTTTATGAGAAATGTCCCGTTCTTGAGGAACCAACCGCAATACGTGAAAGTAGATTGACTCTTTGTAGTAAAACAGCTGCAACCTTGAAACATGGACTCAATCTCCTTGGTATTTCAACCGTTTCGCAAATGTGATTATGGCAATTAATATNTTAAGAGACTTTTATACAGCTTCCAGTTTCGGAACGGAATACGATTTCAGATCTCTAACGAACTCTAACAGGACTTCAATACCTGAGTTCTCAGCCTCGATACACCAAGACTTAAAAGCGGACAACAATTCTTCGGAACTACCGCCACGCTTCGACCATACTTCTTGCAGTTCAATCCGTTTCCTATAAAGCGTCTCCAAGATTGGGCTCGCCTCTAAAATTTCGCTAATCCTATGACGGTCGTCTTCCCGGACCAGCGTCTCCTCCCGACANAGNATCATCTTTGCCCTACGTACTAATTTCTTTGAAGCACCTCCTATGCGGTCATACTCTTGCTCCACTGCGGGTGCCACGACTTCGTCGGCATATCTAGCCATAACCCGGAACCTATCATTTAAAACCGCCCAGGTTGTATCCATATCGATAGAATTCTTACCTATAATACGATCTACGACCGGACCCGTGTATTTCACTTTCGCAAGTCCAAAAGTTCGAAACAAGCAAATCCAATACCAACCGACGTCAATTTCCCAAGGTTTCACTGAAAGTTTAGCTGAATTCGGATACGTATGATGGTTATTGTGCAGCTCCTCTCCACCTATGAGAATTCCCCAAGGAACAATATTTGTCGCTGCGTCTGCGCATTCAAAGTTCCGATATCCCCAAAAATGGCCCACGCCATTTATGACGCCAGCTGCAAAAAACGGTATCCACATCATTTGGATAGCCCATATGACAATGCCTACTGAGCCGAAAAGGAACAAGTCAATCAGTGCCATAATTGCTATGCCAAGAACTTCGTGTGATTCGTAAACGTTACGTTCAAGCCAATCATCCGGCGTACCTTTCCCGAAACGCTCCAAAGTTTCTTTTGTATTAGCGTCTTTATAGAACTGCGCCCCATTGAACAAAATTGCCGGCAATCCATGTATCTGAGGGCTATGCGGATCATCATTAGTTTCACAAACAGCGTGATGCTTCCGATGAATGGATGTCCACTGTTTCGTTGTCATTCCGGTTGTAAGCCATAACCAAAGCCGAAAAAAATGCTTGAGCGGCCCTGCGAGATCTACTGAACGATGGGCCGAATGACGATGCAAAAAAACTGTTACCGAAACAATTGTTATATGGGTGACTACCAATACATAAATAGTGGAAGTAGTAATAGATAGTCCTACAACACCGTACCACCAACTGGAGATATCCAAGTTAGCTTCATCCTTTATGAAACGCTGGTACGCAAATTGTGACAAGATGTAGTCTTAATTACTACTTAGTTTTTGGTATTTAAATAGCCAGAAACANAAAATTTCTGACAGGAAACAAAGACGAACTTCGATATTGTGGATACTGACAAGAACAACGACTTATTGGTTAACGCTATCGATATGCGAAACACCAGCGATTTAGACAATATAGTTTTTTTNGACTGCCGATCATCACTGGGAAATGCAGATTGGGGATACCAACAATACAAACATGGCCATATCCCTGACGCAAGATATGCTTCTCTAGACAGAGATCTTTCNGGATCACCTGGATCCAACGGTAGGCATCCGCTACCTGACCGCCAATCGCTTGCCAATACGTTTGGACTGTGGGGTATAGATGCCAACACCAATGTAATCGCCTATGACGATGGGAGCTGTGCTTATGCCTGCCGATTATGGTGGTTATTTCGATGGCTCGGACACGCTAATGTCGCTGTGCTCGACGGCGGATTACCTGAGTGGGTGAAAGTTGGNGGCGTAACTACCAGACAAATACCGACAACTAAAGAAAAATATTTTCCGGTAAATATGCCGCTCACTCGCACTGTCAGTGCGGAAGAAATAACTAAACATGAATATTTTTTATTAGATGCCCGTGCAGAAGAAAGATTTTTGGGGCGATCAGAACCCATTGATCGTAAAGCTGGTCACATTCCAGGAGCTATCTGTATGCCTTTTACAAACAACATTGCCGAAGATGGTCTGTTTAAGCGAGATTTCCATCATCTCAAACACATTCCTTCCAGTGCTNATATTGTGTGTTATTGCGGATCAGGAGTGACCGCANCNCAAAACCTGTTTGCCCTTGTGTTAGCCGGCCGAAGCGAACCAGCCCTTTACCCGGGTTCTTGGAGCGAATGGATAGAAGACGAGCAACGGCCAATCGCTACAGAGTAATACTAGTGTCCATTCAGTCCCCCAACGTTATCGTTTCGCCAGGATCCATTCGGTCTCTGGATTATNACGATATTTACTTTTCTGACGATGCCGAACGAGAAGTAAATAGGGTATTTTTGGAACCAGCCAAAATAAAAGAGCGCATGAAATATGCAACCGTATTTTCAGTTGGAGAATTAGGATTTGGATCGGGACTTAATTTTCTAACAACAGCTAATATCTTTGTTAAATCAGCACCAGAAACGGGTCGATTGCGCTTTATTANCTTCGAAAAACATCCCCTTTCAAAAGAGGATGTTTTAACCGCCTTGTCATCCTTCACTTTTTCATCACTGACATTAGGGGAATTTGCCGACGCCCTGCCATCAAGAACACGTGGTTGGCACCGCCGTTTCTTTCTAGACGGAAAAATCGAGCTATCAGTATATGTAGGCGATGTAGAAGTCGGTATTAAAGATTTATTACATCAGGAACACTTGGGAATAGATGCCTGGTTCCTTGACGGGTTTTCGCCTGCCAAGAACCCAGCAATGTGGTCTCCAACATTACTGCAGCAAATCGCTCCAGTAACTCGAAAAAANGGGACCATTACCTCCTTTAGCGCCGCNGGTGAGGTACGACGAGTATTGAGTCTGCATTTTCACGTCGAACGTGTAGATGGACGACCCTATAAAAGACATACTCTTCTTGCTACTTTGGCCCGAAAGCCTTTGACAGAGCNTCCAAAACAANGTTCTGTTCGAGTGCTTGGGGCAGGNATTGCAGGCTGCTCAACAGCATTTGCTCTAGCAAGAAAAGGCTTGGAAGTTGAACTAGTCGACCCCAGTGGGATCGCCACAAAAACATCCTCAATACCTACGGCTATCCTTCACCCCAGACTTTTCTCCGGCGAATCTAAAGAAAGTGACTTCCGAACTAATGCATANACATATGCGCAGAATGCTGTTNANAGCATGCAATCGGCTCGAAGAACAGGCGCTATCCAATTGCCATACAAAACGTTTGGAAAGACTCGCTTAATTTCAATTTACGAAAAGCTTGGCCGAGACTGGGCTGAGCCATTCGATCAACGCGATCTTATTGAATTCGGAATAAAAGGTTTCGATTTCGCTATTTTTTTCAAGCGTTCTTTAATTATTGATGTGGCCGAGCTCTGTAATGAGCTTCTTAGAAAATATNATATTAAAGTTTCACAACAAGCAAGTTTACCCGCGAATCCTGAACTACCACTAGTAATAGCTACTTCCAGACCGCCTTCATATTTGCAAAGCCCTCCCCTCGAAACCTCGCTGATAGATGGCCAGGTAGATTTTTTTAAACTGCCGGCCCGGAAAATATTAAAGACCACCATCGTTCACAACGGATATATAGCCCCTCATCAAAATGGAAGACAAATTGCTGCTGGTTCAACGTACGAACGCCTACCACAATCGGTGCCTTTTAGTAGTCTAGCTAATNGCANCAGATTGAACCCGATATTCGGCCACAGTAACTATCGATGGCATTCACGTTTCAGAGCCACACGTACAGTAACCTCGGATCGTTTCCCCATAATAGGCAAAATTTCACCAAATATTTGGCTGAANATAGCNCATGGGAGCTCTGGAACTATTACCGGTATTTTTGGAGCGGAACACATCGCAAGTGAAATTTGCGGTGAACTGTCGCCTTTTTGCAAAAATCTCCAATCCGTAGTCGACCCCTCTCGTTTCGAACGGCGACAGCTAAGACGTCCTAATCCCTTACAGTTTTCCCAGCCTAAAATTTAAGATTCAAGCCTCTAAGACTCAAAATATCTTTAATACTGTTGATAGTTTCTATCAGACCAATAGTCGGCTTGGCATCGATATCTATCAGATTATAGGCCACATCCCCACGACTCTTATTAATCATATCAATCACATTAATATTCTTATCTGCTAATACCGACATTAATTCACCTAACAAACCAGGAACATTTCTGTTTGCAACGGCAATCCTATATTGAGCGTTCGAATCTAAACGGACATCAGGGAAATTCACCGAATTCTTGATATTACCAAACCGAATAAATTCATCTAACTGCTCGGCAGCCATAATGGCACAATTCTCTTCAGCTTCCATCGTCGAAGCGCCGAGATGAGGGGTCGCATAAACACGACTATTCCCCATGAAAATCCGATCAGGAAAATCCGTAAAGTAATAAGACAGTAGCTCGCTGCTCAAAGCCTCTAGAACCGATGCATCGTTCACTATTTCACCACGCGAGAAGTTTAGTAGTGCAGTTCCGCGCTGAAAGTGCTTAAAGCTTTCCGTATTTATTAAATTCCGTGTCTGCGGCAAAACGGGCACATGCAAAGTCACATAATCGGATACCTCATACAAGGAATCTAATTGGTCCATTCGNTTTACTTGACTCGGCAAACTCCATGCCGCCTCAATAGAAAGTGCAGGGTCGTAACCAACGACTTTCATACCAAGGTCAAGAGCCGCTTTAGCAACCGCCGAACCGATCGACCCAAGACCAATAATCCCGAGAGTCCGTTTCGATAATTCTTTACCCTTGAATTGTTTTTTGTTTGATTCAACNACATAGTCAAATTGTTCGGCATCATTTTCATTTAGATTCGAAACGAAATTTACGCCACCAATAACATCTCGAGAAGATAACAATAATGCTGCCAAAACTAGTTCTTTAACACTGTTCGCATTCGCCCCTGGTGTATTGAAAACGACTATCCCTTGTTCCGTGCAATACGATAACGGAATATTATTGATACCAGCTCCTGCTCTAGCAATCGCAAGAACACTCGGTTCAATTTCCTCTGTTTGCAGTTTGTGACTCCGTAACAGGATTGCCTGTGGATGATCCAGAGCTTTTGCTACGACTACGTCTTTTGAATCAAAGGTATCTAATCCTTTCTTCGCAATCTGATTATAAATTCTTACTCGATACATCGTATTCTCATGATTAAAAGGTCAATGAAGTTCATTTTTATATTTCTGACTTGCTCTAACTAACTCTCCAAATATTTTGTCTGTCGAATTAGAAGTAGAAAACTCACCCAATNGGTCGCGGTTTATTATTTTGTCCTTCAATAGCTCTTTTACACACTTAGAAAATTCACTCGGAGTCAAACCCTCCTCCTGTCGAACCATGCTGACCCCCTTATGCTGCATCAAAGCGGCGTTCTCCAACTGATCTCCACGGCTTACAGCAAGTGGCAGGGGTACTAACAAATGCGGTATACCAAGAGCAATAAGCTCATATATCGAATTTGCACCCGCCCGGGAGACTACAACATCAGCTGCAGCCAAAACATCACCCCACTCTTTCGAAACAAATTCTTTTTGGACATATCCTTGCTGCCCATTCATGGTTGGATCCGCTTTACCTCTTCCGCAAATGTGCACTACGTCTAAGAAGGGTAAAAGAAGTGGCAAACTGGCTCGCAATAAAAGATTAAGGCCGTGGGCTCCCAAGCTCCCCCCAAATACCAAGAGTAGCGGTCGTTCGACATCAGCTAGCCCCAAATAATCTCGGCCTCTAGTCCTATCACCTTCCACTAATTCGCGACGCAGAGGAATTCCAGTCACAACCTTTCGCTTTGCCTGGGCCTTAGTTTCCGGAAAATTTACGCAAAGAGTCTCTATAAATTTCAAACATAAACGATTAGCTAATCCAGGTGTCAAATCAGACTCGTGGGCCACCACAGGAATTCTAAGGATCCAGGCTGCAACGACTACAGGAAAAGCCACATAGCCGCCCTTAGAAAAAACGACATTAGGGGAACACTCTCGTAAAACCAAATAAGCTTGAAGAACACTAACAGGAATTCCAAAAAAATCGATTAAATTTCTATACGAAAAGTACCTGCGTAACTTTCCTGCCCGAATTGCTCGATATTCTATATTTAAAGGACTGATCAGCTCTCTTTCGATACCAGCATGCGATCCCACATAATGGACAGTGATACCCTTTCCAATTAACTTCTCAATTAACGGTATTATGGGCAATACATGACCAGCTGACCCACCACCTGTTACGACAATACGGTCCATACTCACTCGTTTCCCAGCTCCAACACCTGTCGAACAAATGGAATAGTTACTTCTCGATGCTGAGCCAACGACTCTCTGTCAATCTTTTCTAACACGTCAATTAGCGTACGATGCGATCGGTTCATCCTCGATAACAGATAATCAACTACATCGACATCAATTAGCAGGCCACGGCCACGAGCCTTTTCGAGCAATAAGCTGCGATACTCCACCCCCGACAGCGGCATAACTTCGAAGCAGTGGAAACTTCTAAGACGCGAGGCCAAGTCCCTCAATAAGAACCGTTGCCTCACCGGCGAACCTTTTGATGTGGCCACAATAATACGCCCAGACTGCTGCTGAACTGCCTCAAAAAGCGCAAGAAATTTTTCCTCCAAATCAACCCGGCCTAGCCATCGGTCAACATCGTCTATCAACAATAATGGAAACATTTCGTAACCGGTCAAGTCTAAACGGGAATCAGACATCCGGTCTGCAGGAAGATATACTGCATTCGTTTCCTGGCAGAATGCCTGCAGTAAATGTGTTTTTCCGGTTGCGTCTTCAGAATACATCCAAATGTTGCCTCGCTCACGCAAATGCCCGATGAGTTCTGCATTCTTTCCAACATAAAATCGTGACATCGTAAATTGTTGTTTTAGTGGGAATCTAAGAGGTAACTGCGTCACGTAGCTTATTCCTGTCGTGTTCGCCAAGAAGATCGGGCTCGCCTGATCCAGCTAATCACATAATCAATGCCCGACAGTATCGAAAAAATGCCTACAATAATAAAAACCACATCCAACATATAATCAGTCTTCATTAGCTGAGGAATATCTAACAATGTGACCATCACCAATAGCAGCGCTAGTATTTGGACAACCGTATTGACTTTGCTCAAAATTGTTGGCGCGATATCGATTTTTCCAAATAGTTTCCTATAAGTAGCTGCTCCACATAGAATTATGAGATCACGGCCTATAGTCACAAATACCAGCCATGCGGGCACCAGCCCTTGGATTGCAAGAACAACAAAAACAACACCAACTATTAGCTTATCCGCGAGCGGATCTGCCCATGCCCCAAAATTACTGGTCCACAAAAATCGTCGTGCCAAATAACCGTCAACGGCGTCAGATATCCCGGCGAATAAAAAGAGTGCAAGACTATATAAATAATTACTTTCAAACAGATAGTAGGCAACAGGGATAACCAGAAGTATCCGTACCGAGGTTAGAACATTCGGGATGTGCCGTTTCAATGCTTTCCTCGCCATACAAACACTTGTTTATCGGACGCATTAACGGATGGCTTTTTTAAAACAAGCTGTCCCTCACGGCCAGTAAGGGAGTTAAAACGCTCTTTCGAATAAGGCGACTTCACGCGAAAGTCAATTTGATTAGAAGCTACTCGAGTAATTAACACTTCATCTACAAATTCCATACTTTCCAAATAGGATAGTACTCGCATATACGATTCCACTCCTTTTATACCTGTCACAGAAATACTTATTGTGTGAAATTCTCGATGAAATAAAACACTTCTCTGCATTGTCTCATCCGCCATGTGATCTACCAGTTTTGTGGCCGCCAAATCAAGGGTTTTGGCCTCTACTCCATACAGTTGCGTATCGTCTTTTGCAGGTGACCTCCATAACACCTTAAGATTTCCTTCGGGTGACTCAAAGACATAGCCCAATATCACATGGTCAGGCGAATAGCGTTTCGACAACTGAACAATCAACTCGTCAAATCCACCGGTGATCATAGACGGACTTAGTTGATTACGTTCTTCTAAGTCAAACAATGGTAATTCGATAGTGATACCCCGAACACGACTCCGTTTCTGTATAAATTGAGTCAACGCTATATTCGAAGCATCGGAGAGAATAGTCCGTTCGCCATCGTGTTCGGCGTTTACTATCCATGCCAACAGCCTAGGCCGATCCGATAGCCACACCGGCAAGCCGGCCTCACGAACTAAACGGAGAATTAGCTCCCTCTCAAAGTTCACAACTAGGTACGTTTGAGAATAGACCATGCCCTTAGGATCCAATTCTTCCCGGATAATATATCCGTAGCTAGTCTGCCAGTTGCCGGGATCTAAATAAGCTTGAGCAACCAATTCATTCTGCGGAACGCTCTTTAAACCCGTTACACGCACTAGCAACAACCGCAGAGCTTCCTCTACACCACGTTCTCGATCCACACTATTTTGAGATTCCACAGCAACTTCCACCTCGTACAGCGAGGTAGCACCCGAGAAATTGCATACTGTGAAAATCAAAATAATTAGAGCTATCTTCATTAGAATCTAGGAACTTCCAGTGAATTTTTATCCTCGATGCCAATTTTAGCGAATTTGTCACAAATCACATGGCCATTTTATATAGGCTCTTCCACAAAGCTCAGGAAAGTCGGATTCTGTTAAGATACCGAATATTATTTCGTTAGTGATAATTCGGAGGGAATAACTTGGGCCTGACCTATCAAGAATCTGGCGTCAATATAGATGCAGGAAATACCCTCGTAAAACGTATAAAGGCTGTTGCCGCTAAAACACATAGACCAGAATTATTGAATAACCTTGGTGGTTTCGCAGCCCTCGCATCCATCCCTAAGAAATACAATGAGCCAATCTTGGTAACAGGTACAGATGGAGTCGGAACTAAACTGGCCTTAGCGATCACTCACAACCGTCTGGAAACAATAGGGCAAGACTTAGTCGCCATGTCTGTCAACGATGTTCTCGTATCCGGCGCTGAGCCATTTCTATTCCTCGACTATTTCGCGACCGGGAAATTGGATGTAGAGGTGGCTGAAAAAGTCATTACCGGAATCGCCAAAGGTTGCGAAATCGCTGGCTGTGCCCTAGCTGGAGGTGAGACTGCTGAAATGCCTGGCTTCTATAGAGGAGGCGAATTCGACCTGGCTGGTTTTTGTATCGGTCTTGTTGAGAAGGCAGAAATAGTAAGCGGCTCTGATGTCGAGGTTGGCGATGATTTGATCGGACTGACTTCTTCTGGACCGCATTCAAACGGCTACTCGCTCGTACGGGAAATACTTAAAAAACATCCATTACAATCGCACGACCCCTTAATAGACGAGCTGATCGCTCCGACCAAAATATACGTAAATGCCATCTCACCACTTTTAAGNCGCGTAAATGGATTNGCGCATATTACAGGGGGTGGTTTTATCGACAATATTCCTCGCATGTTTTCGAGTTCTCTGGCTGCGGATATTGANTTGAATTCCTGGGTGCCACCAAAGATCTTTCAATGGATTCAGGAAACAGGGAATATCGANAATTTAGAGATGCTACGCACCTTCAACTGCGGAATCGGCTTTGTCATTGCATGCAAGCCTCAACACACGGACAAAATTCTTTCTAGCCTAAACAACACAGGTGACAACGCTCAGGTAATTGGGACTGTATCAACAGCTGGAGCCAAGCCCGAGTCCAGACACCTAGTGGTTGAGAGCGAGGGCTTCATATTGAATGACTAGTTATCGTAGTCAGGAGTTTCGTCCCTATTAATCCTTTCCGCCATCTGTCCACATAGGACTACGTCTTAGGTAAAGTTACCCCGCGCTGACCTTGATATTTTCCATCTCTGCTTTTGTAAGTAACCTCACACTGCTCGTCTGACTCAAAAAATAACAGCTGAGCTACTCCTTCATTCGCATATATTTTTGCCGGCAAACTTGTCGTATTAGAGAATTCTAGGGTGACATGCCCCTCCCATTCAGGCTCCAACGGGGTGACATTGACGATGATTCCACACCTCGCATAAGTCGATTTTCCCAGACATATCGTCAATACATTGCTAGGTATACGGAAGTATTCCACCGTACTTGCTAGAGCGAACGAATTGGGTGGAATAATACACTCATCACCCGACACGCTGACAAAACTTCTTTCATCAAACGCCTTAGGATCAACGGTTGCCGAGTAGATATTAGTAAAGACCTTAAAATCTGATGCGCAACGGACGTCATACCCATAACTAGAGGTTCCATACGATATGACCGCTTTATCGTTTATCCGTCTAACTTGAGAAGGTTCAAACGGATCGATCATGCCGGTAGACATTGCTTTCTGGCGAATCCATTTATCTGACTTGATACTCATTGATCATCCATAGTAATCGACGGCCCCGCTGCGCGTTGATTGATCGATTGAAATAGAGTCCCGGCAATTCTCCTGGCTGTCTCGACATAAAGTACGCTTATTTCCGACGTAGGGTCTTTCGCTACAGTTGGTAACCCAACGTCCGTTTGCTCACGAATCGATTGATCGAGTGGAAACTGTCCTAACACGGTTGTATTGTATTCATTGGCAACTCGTTCTCCACCTCCGACTCCAAAGAGAGAATGACTCGCGCCACATCCATCGCAAACAAAATAACTCATATTTTCGATGATCCCTAAAACTGGNACAGATACTTTTTCAAACATCTCAATACCTTTTCGAGCATCGGTTAGAGCGATGTCCTGAGGTGTGGTTACTATGACCGCCCCTCCAACNGATACCTGTTGTGACAATGTTAATTGGATATCGCCAGTACCTGGTGGCATATCGACTATAAGATAGTCCAAGTCGCCCCATATAGTTTGATTCAACAGCTGCTGTAACGCCCCTGATGCCATAGGCCCTCGCCAAACCATGGGGGTTTTCTCTGTGATCATCATACTCATGGATATCGTTTCCACACCATGGCATTTGATCGGCACAAAATATTTTTCGTCNCTGACTTCCGGCCGCCTTCCCTCTGGCACACCCATCATAATCCCCTGGCTCGGACCATATATATCCGCATCCAAAAGTCCTGTTTTCGCACCCGCCCTATCAAGGGCTATNGCTATATTCGCGGCCGTGGTTGACTTNCCCACACCTCCTTTACCAGACGCTATCGCTATCACATGCTTGACGCCAGGTAGAACTTGTTTTGTATCCAAACGAAAACTAAGTTCAAGTACTATCTCTTCTCCAATCCACTGAGACACCAATGACTGGTATAACTCTGATAGCCCGTCACACGGATAACTCAATTCAATAACTGCATGCCACTTATTATCTAATTTTGCAGCACGACGAATATTTCCCATTTCTTGCCATGTATGGCCCATAATTGGATCGACNAATTTTTCTAGCGGTTGTGCCATTACTTGCTTCCGTATCGGACTCGCTCTGTAGAGTCCCACATTATATAGTCACTATGGTGAAAAGACTGGCAACAACCAGCAATACATCGAATTATGAATAAAAAAAAACGCCGTATCCTTGTAACCAGTGCCTTACCCAATGCGAATGGTTCGATACATATTGGACATCTGCTGGAACACATCCAAACGGATATATGGGTTCGTTTCCAAAAGCTTCGAGGTCATCAATGCATCTACGTCTGTGCAGACGACACGCACGGGACTGCAACCATGTTGAAAGCAGAGGAAGAACAAATAGAACCATCCGTACTGATCAACCATATTCGCGATGAACACGATTCAGATTTTCAAAAATTTTATATTAGTCACGACAATTACTACTCAACGCATTCTGAAGAAAACGAATATTTTTCNCAGTCGATATACAAGACCCTCTTAACAAATGATTTTGTTTTTACCAAGAGCGTCGAACAACTCTACGATGCGGAACGAGAAATATTTCTCGCCGATCGATACGTAAAGGGGGGCTGCCCACGTTGCGGTAGTAACGATCAATATGGGGATAATTGTGAATCGTGTGGAGCAACTTATGACGCTATCGATCTTAAAAACCCGAAATCACTGCTATCGGGAAAGACTCCTCAGCTTAAAACCTCACANCACTATTTCTTTGATTTAGGAAAGTTCACAGAATTCCTGAAGAATTGGATCAGAGACGGCAGTGTTCAACCTGAAGTCGCTAATAAACTCCGAGAATGGCTTGATGCTGGACTTAAGCCCTGGGATATCAGCCGGGATGCTCCTTATTTCGGATTTCTAATTCCCGGTACTAATGATAAATATTTTTATGTGTGGATGGATGCACCCATCGGCTATATGGCGAGTTTTAAAAACTACTGTGAGAAACAATCAATAGACTTTAACGAATATTGGAAGCCCGAAAGCGAAACAGAACTACACCACTTTATAGGGAAGGACATTGTCAACTTCCATGCTCTTTTTTGGCCGGCAGTATTGAATGGATCCGGTTACCGGACACCAACGCGCATACACACGCATGGCTTTGTAACCGTCAACGGCACCAAAATGTCTAAATCACGCGGTACCTTCATCAATGCCCAAACATACCTGAACCATCTGAATCCAGAATTCCTGCGTTACTATTACGCTACAAAATTAGCGGCAAACACCGACGACATTGATATCAACCTCGATGACTTCGTTCTGAGGATTAATTCTGATCTAGTCGGAAAAATCGTTAATATCGCCTCGCGGTGTGCCGGATTTATTAATCGATCTTTTAACTCTCAACTGTCTGAGCAAGTCGACAACCCAGAGCTACTTAATATATTTATTCAAGCTGGCGAGGAAATTGCCGACCACTATGAAAAAGGTGACGTGAGTAAAGCCGTTCGACAGATCGCATCGCTCGCTGATCTAGCTAATCAATACATTGCTGGAAAAGCTCCTTGGCAGCTGATAAAACAAAATGATACGCATAACGAGGCTCACGAAGTTTGCTCTCTTGCTTTAAATCTATTTCGAGTGCTCGTCATCTACCTAAAACCAGTCTTACCCGCGACAACACAAAAAGCTGAAGTCTTCCTAAAAACCGGCCCACTTGGATGGGAGGATCTGGATCAAGTTCTCACGAACCATTCCATAGAAAAATTTACCCCGCTATTTACGAGGATAGATACGAAAGATGTCGAAGCGATGATTGAGGAATCAAAATCTAACAATACCCAGGCTCCTACCAATTCCAACGTAGAAGTCTCGAATGAAATAGGTATTGACGACTTCGCCAAAATCGACTTGCGAGTAGCAGAAATAGAAGCGGCTGAAGCGGTTGAGGGAGCCGACAAATTACTTCGACTCACACTAAATGTAGGCGATCATCGTCGACAAGTTCTGTCTGGAATCAAGCCAGCTTACGACAAACCCCAGGACCTTGTTGGCCGTCTTGTAATTGTCTTAGCCAATCTCAAACCACGGAAAATGCGTTTCGGGATCTCTGAGGGGATGATCTTAGCAGCAGGACCAGGTGAGTCTGACATTTTCTTGATTTCCCCGGATAGTGGAGCCAAACCTGGGATGTCTGTTAGTTGATTGATTAATGTGCCAGTTAGGGGATACGTGTGGGTGAACTACTAGCTATATTGCTCACGGCAGCTCTGATCAATAACTTTGTTTTGGTGCAGTTTCTCGGTCTCTGTCCACTGATGGGCTCCTCAGCAAGTCTTTCAACCGCTTTCCCTATGACGATGGCCACGATGTTTGTTATAACAATCGCTACGATCTTGACACACTTAATCTACAACGGGGTATTGCTTCCCTTAGCCCTTCCATATCTCAAAATTTTATTGTTCGTGGTTGTTATAGCATCGATCGTGCAGGGTACTGAGATTTTCATTCGTTACGTTAGTCCATTACTTCATCAATTGCTCGGCATCTATCTGCCACTCATTACGAGCAATTGTGCAATATTGGGAGTTGCTCTGATGGCATCCAACCTTCCATTACATCAAGCAGTGGCTATGGGGATAGGAGCAGCATTGGGATTCGGCGTCGTCCTTACTCTCTTCGCCAGTATCCGTCAGCATTTAGACCAAAATTCAGTTCCTCTAGTATTCCGGGGTTCACCCATTTTATTGGTTACTATCGGAATTCTTGCACTAGCATTCTCAGGCTTTAAGGGAGTGTTGCCATGAGTGAACTTTGGCTTGCCAGTTCGGTATTGGGTATTACTGGGTTCCTTATTTCACTGATTTTATTTCTCGCAAACAGATTCGCCCAACAGCGAGATTTTGGAAACGACTTGGTCGATACGATTAATGCGGAACTGCCACAGACTCAGTGTGCACAGTGCGGTTATCCTGGGTGCCGACCTTATGCCCAGGCAATCTCAGAAGGTGCTGCCATTAATTTATGCCCACCCGGTGGATCGAAGACAGCGGAGCAATTGGCCTCTTTAATGGGTATAAATTTCGAAAACACACCAATCCCCAAGCATGTTGATGAGATTGCTGTTATTAAAGAAGATACGTGCATCGGATGTGGACTTTGTCTTCCCGCCTGCCCTGTGGATGCAATTTCTGGAGCACCCAAATTCATGCACACTGTCCTCAAGCGACACTGTACTGGTTGTGGCTTATGCTTACCACCATGCCCCGTCGACTGCATAACTCTTTCAAAATCCGCTCGNTCTAGCGCATGAAACCGGTAAGAGACCGTAGAGGAAANCCACCCCTAAGACCTTTAAATTGGCAGCGAACGACGCCCGAGGAACTTGTTAACAGAATAGAGACTACCAATATCGTTGGTATGGGTGGTGGAGGGTTTCCGACTGCCAAAAAAATACGTCAGGCAAAACTCTATTCCGAACAGAAGTTCGTTATAGCAAACGCTGTCGATTGCAATCCAGGAGTTAGCGCTGACACGACACTACTAAAGTACTACATGCCGGATGTGATCGATGGCTTACGAATAGTCGGGCGTATCCTACATACACGTAATCTATACCTAGCTACCAGTANGACTATTAACATAGAAACAAATGACATATCCGTTCATACGATTATGGCTCCATATCCTTCCGGAGAGGAACGAATAGTTATATTCAATGTTTTGGGCAGACAAGTAGACACCGGAACCTATCCATCACAATCCGGTATTGTTGTTTTGAATGTCGCTACATTGTTCGCGATAACAGAAGCTGTTAAAGGATACCCCCCGGTGGATCGAATCATCTCTACGCCGTCCGGGGACCAATGGGTCAGAGCAGGCACTCGCGTTGATTCACTAGGACAATCCCTCACGCTGGGCGGCGCAATTATCGGAAAGCCGCCTGGTCCGGACACTCGTATCAACCTGACCAACGATGCAGTCTCCTCAGTACAAACTAATGCTCTGCCATGCATCAATTGTGGGTGGTGTAATGAAAAATGTCCCCTAGATTTAGATGTGGTTTCAATCCTTCGAGACTCTGAAAAGGATGATATCCGTGGCATGAGAGAGCTGAATACCCAAGCTTGCTACGAATGCGGCGCATGCGTGGCGGTATGTCCATCCAACATTAGACTGCTTGATTTCATTCGAAAGGCAAAGGGAAATTTGCAAACTGAGGCCCGCAAGAGAGATCAGACCAATCGATTTGATGACCGTTCGAAACGACATAATGCCCGGATAGAGCAGAGAAAAAATACTTCGATACAACAGAGAGAACAGCGAATATCGCAAAAGCGCCCGTGGAATTAGATGGCGGATTAAAGACTGATCGAATAATGCTCGAGGTGGCACTAGCTCTCTTGCCTGCCATAGCCGCTTCTGTTTTAGTTTTTGGCCCATGGGTATTAACAGGGTTGTTGACTGCCATAATTGGATGTCTTGTTGCAGAAGCCGTTTTTTTTCAATCTGTTAGGATTTTGCAAGATTATAGCGCACTGGTAACCGGGTTATTGATCGCTTTAGCGCTTCCACCTACAACGCCAATATATATATCTGTCTTAGCGGCTGTATGTGCGATCGGTTTGGGAAAGAAATCATTCGGCGGACTGGGAAAAAATATTTTTAACCCTGCTATGGTCGGTTATGCC
>PAMR01000006.1 GCA_002708205.1 Gammaproteobacteria bacterium | reverse complement strand
CATGCCGGTTACACTGATTGCACCCCCTGCTGTCTCGTCTATTGAAATAGAGTCAGCGTTAACCGCAGCCTCATCACTTATCAACAATAAGTGGGTTCCATCACCAGCATCGATATCCAAATCACCATTAATATTGCCCAATTCACCGGTGAGCATGTCAGTCGTTTCGCCAATAGCGAACGCTGCATTTGATGAAATGAATATGTCGTCATCACCGCCGTTTAACTCAAGTGAGGTTGTTGCTGATGTGCCAGTGATATTGACGGTTTCATTTCCATCACCAGTCTTGATGTTCAACATGCTAGTGTTGAAATACGCGATGCTCGGATCTTTACGTGTGACGGATATTGAACCATTAAAGTCTTCACTGGTAATCACATTGTCAGGTCTGATGACCAGATCCTGATATTCGCCCAACATATGTATTAGGAAGGTGTCTATATGTTTGGTTACGAGGAAGTTTGAAGTATGCGGCTTTGATCCGTCCCGGTTATTTGGATTCAGTATGAAGTCTAGAGCGTTGTGTACATCCTCAGAGCTCGCGTCATAATCCAGAGCGGCACTCGTTTGGTTTGCTAAACGAATGGTGAATGATCCTGCTGTTGCATCCGAAACTGTGATTGCATTAACAATGTTGTTCGTTCGGGCAATAGATCCGTTTTGAATCAGCGTTAATGGATTCTCGTCTGAAACATTCTCAGGCATACTGACCGACGCACTCAACAGAGGAAGGTCAATGCCACCTAAATCTCCAGTGAACGTGATTCTAAATGTCTTTGAATTGAGACTTGTATCGGTTTCAACCACCGAAATTGTGGAAGCCTCAAGGCCAATACCCTCTGATATGGCATTGGCCAAGTCACTTGCTGTGCTTGTGAAGTTCAGCTGATGGCTTGTTCCACCGTCAAGGCCATGAGTAGGACTCATAATGATTGAGTAATCAATGGATTCGCTGGGAACAGTGAATTCTTGAATCTCATTTTGTCTAGTTGAGATGTGTCCATGGCGAACTGTTGAAACAGTAACTCCAGCACTCGAGTTCAGATCTGCATCTAGCGTCGAAGTCGGACCATTTTGTGTCTGTGCTTCAAATTCCTCAACGGTCGGAGTACCGATAATTTGTGGAATGTTTAAGCCTGCGAGATCGCCAAGGAAAGTTACCCGATAAGTGTAAGTGTTCCCCTTGATCACGGGATTGCCTACATGGATTTCATGGCTCGAAATGCCGATCTGTGGAATTAAGGCAGCGAGGATCGTTGATGCGGCATCAGGCTCTCTCATGTCCTCGACATTGATGGTTGCGGAAGTGCCGCCTGTATAATTGCCAAACGCTGGAAGCGTTAACGTATATGTGCCGCCGATCGCCTGAACGCTAATCTCCTGAACTTCTGCAACTGTCGACATTTGCAGTCCGGAAATGCTGTCGCCGCTGAGGTTGAGTAATTCATCGGTTGTTTGTGCTTGTGATTCGCTGTCATCGATATTGATCGTGAGGTCACCGTCTGAATCATCGATTGTTAGCAGTGATGCTATTAGATCAACGGTGTCATCATGCGTGATTGTAATAACATCAGTGCCTGTGGATGCATCGACCTCAGTATGCCCCAAAATAGACTTGATCGTTAGGTTGTCATTACCATCGTTCGAATCGATCAGTGTTAAACCGCTATGAGTGGTTTCAACAGTCAGATCGTCATCGCCAGTACCTAAATTCAGATCAATAACTTCCATGTTGGTGTATTGAATTCCGCCGGCGACGATTCTATCTCCAATGCTTACATCGGATCCCATTCCTAAGCCGGTTAGATGGTTCTCTGTGAGAATACCGATGTCATCAGATGGACTGTCATTGTGATAGAAGTTAAATCGATCAACTTGATCTTCTTCTACGACACGCAGATTTAGATTCAGTGGGGCATAGTAATAGAAGTGGTGTGTAACGCTTGCGGTACCAGGCAAATCTATAGGATCCCGATCAGCAAGATTAGCGTTCATATCGAACGGTTCAACCAGTGGTTCGGGAATCTCTCCTTTGAATAGTACACTTGTACCGGAGATTACAGGTTGGTATTCAGGTTCTTCAGAAGTTAAGTCATCCTNTAACTGCTCCAGCACAGAATGACTGCTGGAAGCAGGGTTCTGGGTTGCACTTAACCCCCAAATGTTATCGTTGGCATTGAATACGAGTTCCCACTCACTATCTGGTCCGTTTGCCACACCCCAATCCCAAATGATTGAGGTGTCTGTCCATATTGCATCTTGCACGGAAGTGTCAGTGAAATCACCAATACCGCGAACACTACTTGTGGCATTGACGGCATTGTCAGGGCTTTGCGTTACTCCGAAATAGTCAATGTTGAATGAGGTGTTGTTTGTGTTGCGTATTAGGATTCGGCTATCGCCGGTTAAGCTGATTCGGTATTCGGCATCATAGTGCCCGTTAGCGTTGATGAGGTTTGTAAGTCCAATAGCAACCTGGCCAATGGTGGAATCATTTTCGCTGACGGTATAACTGAAGCAGTCAACCATATTGCTGTTGCAGTCAGCTACCAGATCAGCCGTTGTTAGATAATTGCCATCTTCTCTTGCAAGGTTAATATGCCAGACTTCTCGTTCATGTGGCGTGCCACCAATCTGGATTGTTGCTTCTTCCCAACTTAACTCACCAATATTCGTGGTTTGTGTTGGATCTGGTGTTCCGCGTACATCGACCTCTGTGTGTGGATAGTCGATTTTGTAGCCGGTCGCGTCATCCCAGGACAAGATATTACTTGAAATCTTTGCAACGTCGATATCAAGGGCCGGATCCACGGTGTTCAATAATGTGAAGAAGTACGGATAGTCGTTAAATCTCGGATCAAATCCATCGCGTTCACCGTAATCGGCATTTCGGTGATTAGCTGCATTATCCGTCAACACAAGCCATTTCGTCGCATCTGTTTGCTCTTGAGTTGGCGTTGCTTCTAGTCCGAATTCAACTCTCGCATCCTCATCCACAATCCAGTCATAGGGGGATTCTTCGACAAGGCTGGAGAATGAACCGTCTGCTAGTGGATAGTTGTATTCTGTGGGTAATGTAACCGGATTTGTCAGGAACCGCTCTTCTCCAACGCGAAGACCCCCTTCCAGACTTAATGGGCCGCGAATGGCGTTGGCGCGAGCTTCCATTGCTGGGAAAGCTAGTGTATCACCACCATCTATTACGTCGTCATCAATTGCAATGACATAAACTTGTCGTCCGTTTTTCCAGTCATCATTGTTGGAATCAAAAACTAGTTGCGGTACGATTCTGGCAGCCGAATCGGAGCTGTTGTCGACTTCAATCGTCACATCGAAATGGTATTCATCTTTATTCGTGATACTTAATGTCCGACCAACAGCTGAGATGTCTATGTTCTGGAATATCGTTGCAAATTCCTGAGAGCTTTCGGCTTCGGCGAGGATTGAACTGTAAATGCCATCGAGAATATCTGCCAACGTATCTCGGTATTGGACAGTGTATTCAGCCTCATATGTGTTAATTGATGAATCATTCGCTACCCATTCAAAGCTGGCGACCCAACGCTCTGCTATTCCTGGTGTACCGCTGAATTCAAAGTTAATTTCAGTGGCAGGATGCCTTGTCAGAACCTCATCCACTTCAAGATCAATACTGAATGAACCCAGGTGTGAAACAATGATCTTATTTTCAATCGTCGAATCAAGTTCGGCTGTGTAACTTGGCAATGCATCAATTAATTCAACAAGACCATTTGCAATCGCTGCATCATCCTGTTCACTCGTAACTGGATACTCGAGCGTTGTTACATGGTTCGTTGACGAGTCTGTTAGTACCACGTTGACTTGATTATTTGTACCGCCGGCTAGCTTAATAGCCATGCTTTGTGACTTAATTGCGTGTGAACTGCTTGCCAAGACAGACTCAGAGTTGGGATCATTACGATCCGAAAGGGTTTCAACAACGAACTCAGTGAAGAAGGCCTTGGAGGGATGTTCGATAAGCAAGGAATAATCCGTCGATAATTGATTTATCTCGACATTGTCGGGCTCAGTGGATTCCAGATCGAAGGTTCCCACATGTGTAATAACAATGTGATTATCGTTCGAGGTCTCAATCCTTGCGGTGTAGCCAGCTAATTGATCGATCAGTGTTACCAGTGCATTAGCTATCTGAGCGTTCGTCTCACCATCAGCTATAGCATGCGTCACAACGTCGCCACCAGTTAGCGTTAGGATGATATCTCCGCTGATTGGCTGATTTGGATCTGAATCATCTATTTCGATAGCAATTGTTTGTGATTCGTAAACTACAGGATCGACAAAACCATGGCCAACAGCGTCTGTCTGCCATGTTTGGAAGTCTAATCCAGGGGAAACGACATGTGTAAATACCGTTTCCGTAAATGGAGTCAGATCTGTTGGATTATCAATCGATAAGAGCTTGAGTTGTAGAGTTTCTCCAACTGTAGGCGTTCCTCCGAGATGAACCATCACACGCTGGGTTGCTGTCCTGGTTTGCAAATCGTTGTTTTCCCCGAAACCCGCATCTGGGTTAAATGCTTCATCGGAGTCATACGTGCGAGTCGCAATGGATTCGGCATCAAATATAACAGTATCATCTGGTTTATCGCTGAGCTTGACAGTATACGAGTCGACGATTGGATGGCTCGTTGGGTCACAAGGCAGATTACTTGGATCTACGCCGCAATCTGCGTATGTGCTATACGTTTCGACAACCTCAAATGCTGCTGGTTCATTGATAAGTTCTTCGACCAAGTTATCGAAACGACTTGGACTATCACCGTCGATATTCACCACATATTGATGGTATTCCGGCAAATAGTCTGTAATGGTAGCTTCGATTCCGAGCCAGCTATCACTAATGCCATGGATTTTTTTACCAACGAGTTCAATGGCATCCTCGTTATAGTCATGATTTTCGATAGATGTGTTGAGCTGATAAGAAGCACCATTGGCGACTCCAAAGTCCCAATTCACAAGGCCATGAGTATTCCCAAAGAACGTCGTATCATTGAATTCAAATCGGCTACCAACTTTCACACGGTAATGCTCATTTGACTCGTTAGCTTCTAAGGCGTACTGCATCATCGGATCATACGCGTGATTGCTACCGTCATCTGTGTCCGTTAGGCATGTCTCGACTACTTCATCACAGCCGGCTGCTTCATTTGTGTAAAGCGGTACCTCGGGAGTGATCGTTAGGTTGTCATTACCATCGTTTTCAACTAATTCCAGTTCCAAGGTTGGATATATGGTATATCCCAAATAATCCGGTAAAGTTAGCGTGGTTAATCCGATATCAATTGTACGGAAGCCATACGGAATTATTCCTGTGATCAGTTGGGTGTCATCAATATCGAGCAGCACGGTTGCTAGTTGATCGATTGCTGGGGCGGTGGATACACCGACGGAGAATGGATTTGGTAGTCCGCCGTCGTCTCTAGGTGCCAGTGTCAAAATGGTGTAATAATTACCACTTGTATTATCTTGTGTCAGATCAATCGTAGCACTGACAACTGAAAGTGGGTCGTTGTTGATCTCGCTTTGAAGATCTAAGCCGATGCGATACGAGGCAGAGAACCACTGCTTGTTCTTACCAGCTGTTGCCGAATATTGTGTACCATCCACTTCAATGGTCCATATTTGTCCGGCGATAATATTACCAGCGATTGGGATTTCGTAAGCGGTGTAATGTTCTTCCGTTATTGAAGTGCTGGCGTTGTCATCTAAAACATACGCTTGGTTACGTTCTTGAACGATATCTGAAATCGACATCACTTCAGCCCCAACGCGGGATCCATCGTTATGGATAATCGTAATCGGATTCCCAGCCACTGTAGTTGAATCAAGATTTAGATTGCTATCGATGGATGTTTTGATCTCGGCAAGGATGTCCGCTTCAGTATCACCTTGTGTTGGCACTGCTGAGACTACTTCGCCGTCAAGCGTGATCTTCCATGTCTCTCGAGACCCTGCCAAATCAGCAGGACTGGACGATTCGATTGACAGTTCATGTTTCCAGTAACGTTGCACTTCACCAGATAGTACGACCGCAGAACTCAGATGACCGGCCGGCAGTGAAACTGAACTGTTAACACCGAAGTTGGTTCCGTCAGTTCGCAGGATATATAAATCAACTTCTTCACTGGATTTAGTCACCGTTATTGCGTCGTATTGATTATTACCATCGTTAGCAATACTGCTGGCTAACTCATCAGCGATGGTTTCAATCGATGTTCCAGTAGCGGTATATGTGATTGGTGATGCGACGGTATTGGGAACTGCAATACTCCAGATGTCGCCGTTGTTTGAGTTCTCGGTAAGTGTCAGATGCTTGATACTTGGTGCCGGTATGGTTGGCACAAATTCTGTTACTGCCGTGATTGCATTGGTTATGTCTTCCTGGCCTTCTCTTGTGAACCAGATAGTGCCATCATTCGGAGCTGCCAACGAGTGATAGTTGTTATTACTGTCAATGCTTGTGGAAATCGCTGAGGTTACGTCCGACAGCGTTGTATTTCCTGCCGCGACTTGATGGTTAGAGATTTCAGAGCTCGTTCCATTAACAGTGACATCCAGTGACCACCAGTCATGCAGTGAAATTGCCCCTGAAAGATCCACCTGAATTCCATCCTTGGAGGATACAGATGAATAGCGATCAATCTCGACGTTTCTTGCGTCAGTTAAGTTAGTTCCTGACGCACGCACGATGATTAGATTTGCACCTTGACTGATTTGGTTGCGTTCCCAGTTTTCGACCCCGAGCCAACTAGCAGCCATATTTTCAGCGACGCTTGCTGTGTCATTACCAGTGGCTTGGGCTTGGGTAATTTCGTAACCCGAAGTCGTACCATCATGCAATTCGTCATTGTTTGCTACGTCGATATACCATCGGTCATCATCGACTAAGGAATCATCGATTGTAAGGATAGTAGCATCAAGAGCCCCAACTGGAGTAACAGTAATTCCTGTATTTGTAGTTGTCATAGATACCACAGGTATCGTATTAGCTGTCATCGGGACAACCACAACATGTCCATTCAAGCCGTATGCAGCGTAATCAGCATCTTGATGGATTTCCGAGGCAATTCCCTCCGCAACACTGTTTAAGGTGTCACTTCCTGTAATTTGATGATCGAAATCGGTGCCGTCGATAGTAAATGTAAGCGTTTCATTCTCAACGGGGTTACCAGTAAGCTCAAATGCTTTAGCTGTTACTACGCTAGATGGCGTTGGGCGGTCAAGTGAGCGAACTGTCCTAACAATCGGGGCAAAGTTAGCATCCACGTTACTGGTCATTACTGTAAGTTCATTGCCATCAAGATCAATTGGTTGATAATCAAGATGTGAACTAATATCAGCATTAAACTCGGATGCTATAGCACTCGAATTAGTGTCAGAAGATTCCGCAACAACACTGTTGTTGTAAATCAGTTGATGGGTATCCCCGGTCTTTACATAATTGCCAATCGCAATCACAGCAGCCTGTGAGAGTTGGTTGATGAAATTAGATTGAGTCGTAGATAAGTTAAATGTGACAGCGTTAGCATCATTACGTGTAATCACAAGAGTGTTAGTGTTATCGTCCGAGCGGACAGCGCTGTATGCGGCAAGTGCATCAACCTGCATCCTCAGCTTATTAACCATTCCGTTAATGGAATTGTTTGAGCCCACGGCATTGGCGGAAACAGTATTGCCATTTGCTGTTAGTTCGAGAGTCCATGTTTGATCAATTCCGACCGATGTAAGTGACTCACCTGTTCCGTCGAAAGTAATTACATACGTGTTGTTTGCGACAGCGGGATCAACGGCATCGCTAATATTACCTGCCGGAGTTAGGTCGACGCTTGCAAAGAATGGTGTGTTGTCGTTCGCACGTACTACAGTGAGTCGATCATCATTCGTTGCTGTCGCGTTGTAAACAGAGCCGTTGTTGATGAGAGTCTGCATTTGACCTGCGACATCGTCAGTTGCAGACAGCGTCTTGTAAATGAACGGTGTTTCGCCGTCGAGCGTAATAGTCCAGGTTTCACCGTTTCGTATTTCATCAAAAGAAAATGTAACTTCATCCCATTTCACGGTTCCTGGATCATCTGGCGTACCCGTTATTTCAGCAGTACCTGTTGGAGCGGCTGAAGTAATACTCACCACGACACTGATTGGTGAATTGTCATCTTGGACCGTAATGACATCGCCATTACTGGTTGCTGTAATTCCAGCCTGCCCATTCAGTACACCGGCAAGTTGTTGAGCGACGTCACCTTCATCATCGTTGGCGGTTACGGCATAAGATTGTTGAACTGCAGGACCCAACTGCGGTGTTATAGTGACGGCCCACTGATCACCAACTGAACCTGCATTAACGATGGTTATTTCTGCGACCCCAAATTGGGCGTGATTGCCAGCACCATCGGTGGTTATAGATGAAAGAACTCTCGAGACAGCGCCGGCATCTGTAATTATTTGGCGTACACCCATGTGGTCGTCCGCATCATTGGCATGCCGTAGCGTAAAGTCTTTGTCGCGTCCTTCGTCACTTTGGTCAGCGTTTGGATCACGAATACCGGTGATCGTGATGACCGGACCGAGGGTATCAACAGTGTAGCGCCCAGCGTGCGAACCATCATTCAGAATTTTTGTTTCTAATGCTTCTGCAATGGTTGTGAGTGTGTCGCTGGCAGTTGCAGTATGCACATGGATGCGATCACGCAGGCCGATTTTCCATTCATCACCCTCGTTGACGTCTCCAGTCAGTTCCAGCGTGGCTACCGCGTAATATTGAGGTGCTTCCACCTCTGTTGTTGGGTTATCCACCAGACCTTCCGTGGGATCGGCCTGTGCATCGGTTACGGTGAATGCGTAATAGTCATACAAGCCATTGCCAGTACCTTTAACCATTACATATGGAATATTGCTGTCCACGGCGTTTGCATTTGTCAGGCCGTTGCCAATGTCGGCATTAAACAGTGTGTAGAAATCATCACTGTTGTCGATGTCCTGCCCCGTATCCACCAATGCTTCCATTGTTTTTGCAATTGGTTCCGGAGCGAATACAAACCGACCGGTCGAATGACCTTCGAGTGACACATGCAACTGATAATCTACACCCGCAGGGATTCCGCCTGACGTTGGATACCACGCATCGACTTCAACGTAGTATGTACCAGCTTCAGTTATCTCATAAGAAATGAAATCGTCGATCCAGGTCTCACTTCCTAAAGCCCCTTCTGTAATCGCTGAGATTCCATCACCCGCTATGCGGAGGATGCGTGGGTCATCCGGATCAGCAGTGACTTCTTCATCTAATTGGTAAAGTGAAAGCCGATTAGCCCATAACACTTTGTCACCATAGTTAAAGCCACCATCAATGTCGGCGGCGAACTGAAGGCTACCGCTATTTGCCACTAGCGATTCTTCACTCACCTCAAATTGGTAGAGATCGACATTTCCATCACCGGTTCCATTTATCGTGATGTGAGGTAATGTGTCAGAGCTTGCGATTTTGCGGTCGTAATTATCGTTCCATTCCGATAAATCCAGATCCTGAGCAGTTGAATGACGATCATGAAGGTCATCTGTTTCACCGATGATTGCTGATCCGAATGTTCCAACAAATCGCCACTCGTCTCCATCCTCAGGCTTTGCAGCTGAAACATTATTCCAGCTATTGATTTGATTCAGCAACTCATCACGAACGTTGATGAGTGTTTTATTTTGTTCAACAGTATACGCCGCTACTAACTCAGTGCTATGAGCAGAATTCGACTGTATTGCAATCTCCCAGTGTTGGCCTTCACTTACCTGTCCGACCAATGCAAATGAGATTGCACCAAAATCGTGAGTCTCATGAGTGTCATCGTTAAAATGCCAAATAATGTTAGCGGTATTTGCATCTACGAGCTGTCCGTTTACCGAGACCTCAAGATTAGTGATTGCATATCTGCTGCTGTTATCCGAAGAAACGGATATTGCTGGAGTAACCTGAATTACATTGCCTTCACCAACTATCGATGAAGTTGTCGGTTCCGTAACCCGAGTGTCACCATTCGTTTGCTCAACGATTACACCAGGTGCGTCATCATCGTAAATCGTAACGTCAACATGACGTGGATTTCGCGTCGCATGTCCTGCGCCTGCCGTGTACCCGTATGAAATGGGATCAGCAAACAGACCATAGTCTACATCCACTCGCCAGGTATCACCCTCATTAACACTATTGGCAGTAACTGCCAGGTCTAGCTGTGAGTACCATGGATCCACTGACAAAGACGGAGTCACATCTTCAGCTTTACGATCAGTAGCAGCTGACTCGTTACTATTATTCGCGGCATCAGCTGCTGCTGTGACCCCCCACGTTAGTACATATGGATCTACTGTGGGGGTTATTTCAAGGTTTCCATTGGCATCACGATTAGCCCAGGTGGAGGCGACACTTCCGGCCACTACTGTTCCATTATTTTGAGATGCCACCGGTTGTGTATAAGCACCTTCCCAGCCGGCATCGATGACAATGTAGTGATCAATATTGCCAGCCCCATCATCCTCGGCAACAACATCCAGCACAGTGAATCGTTTGTTGTTTAGTTTTTCCGCAAGTACTTCTTCATCGCTACCTTCATTTGCCAACGCGTTAATGGAGGTGATGTAGATCTGATCACCTGCTGTTAGTTGGCTACTGGTATCAACTGTCAGTTTGATCTTATTGACATAGTTGTTGAAATCGTGTGCTTCAGCATTTGTGATTGCGAAGCCTAATGAGTAGCTGGCAGACCATGGACTGTCTATGGTTATCGCTTGTGTGGTAGTCGTGACATCTGTTACTGATGTTGCGACAACCACCTGGCCATTCAGGTCATCGTTAAGGGTTGAATTGCTGACGAGCCCATGGATATAAAGCGATTGACCATTCTCGAAGGAGACATTGTCCAGTGTATCGACGGTTAGTTCGATTTGTCCGTTATTTTCTGCAATTGCCAGTACGTTAGTTGAGCAATCTTGATTACCACAGCTTATGGCGTTGAGAATACCATCTACGACGGCAGTTGATGTGATATCGTTCGGATCATCTGCTGTATAGGTATATTCCTGACTGTTAATACCGAGTGTCCAGCGATCACCTTCGATGATGTTGTTTCCATCGTTTGGAGCGATTGTGGTTGTGCCGCTATACGCTTTGATTGAATCTGAAACGGCGGCATTTTCTGCTGTGACATTGAAGGGTAATTTTGAATCTAAGCGGATGATCTTCGTGGTGTTACCATTTTCAGTAATTTCCACAATTTCGGCGGTTAAATGCCCGGAAACATCTCGATTAAATTCAGCCGCTAAGGCTTTTAATATGTCGTCTTTTTCTAGAGCCAAATAGTCACTGAAATCATCAGCGTCAATAACGTGTGTAATTCGTCCGTAGTGTGACCGTTCGTTGTCTGTATCATTTTCAGCTGTTACGCATATTTCTTTGTAGTCAGAACCGTTGCCGCCAAGAGTAATGATGTCTAATGCGTTGGAGCATCCCGAACCGGTGGTTGCAATCTGATCGTCTGAGGTAATCGCAATCTCCACAACTTCAGGTGGCGGTCGGCTGAGGATAACCTGATACAGATCGCTAGCAAAACCTATTGGAGCACCATTTGTTGGATTATATTCGGCAACTTGAGTGCGACCGTCAGCATTTGAGCCGACCAATGGAGATTCAAGCTCAACAATCACCACGTCCGCAGCATCATTGTCTATGATATCGACCTCGATACTTTCAAGAGCTAACTGATCATAGCCCACGCCATCGTCCGGGTTGTCACCTTCTGCGACAGAGTGCTGGATGATAATTCGTTTTCGGCCTTCTGCCAACTCATCCGTTTGTGCAAAGATATGGACTGTTTGTGGAACAAACCAATTAGCTCGATTGAACTGTACGGTGACCCCATCACCGCTTGCACTTGCCGAATTGCTTTCCCGGCCCATCGAAATTGACTTACCACCGGCAGCAATATCACTTTCTCTATCACGCGTCGGGGTTGCGGTAACTGTTACCGTTCTGATCGGTGCCCGTGTCAGCACGATTTCATATGTCGAGGCAAGAATGCCCTCATAGGCAGGGTTGTCTTCAAAGACCATTAATCCAGATTGCGGAACAGTGATGACGACCTCAGGTTCATCGTTATCCGTGACCTTGGCAGAGATGTCCTGCACATAGATTTGATTGAATCGTTCGTCCAAACTGCTAACACCGTGGTCAATCAGGCCGCTGTGCCCTTGTAGATCATTGCTTACGACATAGATTGGTTGGCCATCATTTCCACCGGAATTAAAGGTATCTGAACCTCTACCACCCACCAGTTCTAGTGAAATNCCTTCGAAGGTGCTGGCGATGAAGAATGTGTCATTACCTTCTGCAGCGTCAACGACAATTCTTTCAACTTGTGCATAAGTGATATACAGACCTGCACCATAAACACCATCTCTTGTAACCACAAAATCATCACCGAATTCGGTGCCCACGACAGTGATGGTGTCAAAGCCGTCACCACCATCAATGTTTACTGGGGCATTGACTGTGTATGAGATGAAGTCTGCACCCTGACCACCGTTAATGTTGGTAAATGGTGCTTTAGGGTCATCGGGGTTTACTTTTACGAATGCCCTGATCAGGAACGAATCGTCATCCTGGTCACCGTAGAGATAAATCTCTTTCTTGTTTCGGTATACAGTAAATGAGTCATCGCCATAGCCACCATACATCGTGGCGCTTTCGCTTACACCGTTACTCAAATAACCTCGCGTCGTTTGTGTGGTCTCGAACGTTTCATCTGCGGAGAGTCCATTAAATGGATTGTTAGCATCACGTGGTGATTTAAATACCTGACCAACTTGGAATCGATCTGCACCGGCATCGCCATAAACCGTAATACTCGAAAGCGTGTCATCAAATACAAAAGTATCATCACCGGAGCGTCCGTAGAGGGTGATGTTTCCATTGATCTGGCGGTCGTAGTTGATTCGCTCGAAGTAACCATCTTCGATTAACATTCCATCAGCATCAACTTCATATGCACTGATCATTCCATCATCAATTTGTCCCTGATCGTTCAGATATGCTCGGAACAGGAAGAAGTNGTCGTTGTTCGTGCCGTAGACAATGAGATTGTCTACGCCAGGGTCATTGCTGCCCCCTAGATCGTCGACGTTGATCGTTGCGTTATCTGTGCCAGCCAACCCGATTTGGTATTCGTCGCTGCCTTGCTCTCCATGCAGAGTTAACAGGTCACCAACGCCGTTAAAATAGGTTTGCTGCTTATCTGCTCCAAAGTTAATTAGCAGTTCATCGTTATTTGCACCGGTCCAGATAGTTGTCTCACTATTGATCTGGGAGACCGTCACTGTATCCTCAGCACTATTACCAACCAGACGTGTATTCGTAATCTCCGCAGTCGAAGCAATGTGGAAGGTAGTTGTGACAGATGAAGCAAGTGTTACGGTCAGGTCTTCAACGTTGGAGTACTTTATACCGGCAGACATGCCCATGCCGGTGATCATCGTATCGGAAAGTTCACCATGGCTNTCTGACCCACCGCTGTTGAATACAACGAGTGTGTCGGTATTGATAGATTCCTCTCCGGGCAAGTCATAACCAGCATCGATGTGTAGGAAATGATTTTGAATATCAGAGAGTGTATTATTCGCATCCGCGATTCTAATCGCTGCCCCGATATCTGCCGGGTCACTGTTAACATCGGAAGTGAATGATTCCACCCCGTTATTCTCAGCGGAAAGCTCTGAACCAATACGGATGGCATCACTGCCGTCACCAGTCTCGATATAAGTTAAGCCATCACTGCTATTTANGGTAACGATATCCGCAAGTGCTCCTGTTTCAATGGTGGTAATCGCTGGATGCGAAGTGGTACCGTGGGTAGATAGCACTTCGAATTNATCNACCNCTTCGTCCAAATGGATGTCGAGCTGTTCAAGATCCGCGTAAACCAAAGATCCTGTTTCACCAAAGATGCCTGTCAAGAGTGTGCTCGATAGTTGAGCGTCAGGTTCGGAAGAGTTATCAGTCGTATCATCGACATCGACACGATCGGTTTCATTTGCCTCAAATAATGACGTTCCAGAGATCACTGTCGCATTATCGGTACCATTGACAGTAATCTCGGCGTTTATACCTTCTGCATTACCACCGATATTGGTGAAGTTAAACACACCGGCTTCTGTACTTGCCGCTGTTTTCCAAGCTCCGGCTTTTGTCCCGACATAAACAGTATCTGCACCTGTACTGGTGGTGATTTCCACATTGTCGTCGATGTTTCGGATTCCAACACGGTCGTCACCGTCACCGAGATCAATGGCTACGACACCAGAGTTTGCTGTGTTGCCATCATCAGTCCGCGATGTGTCAGCAATCGTAAAGACGTCATCACCTGAACCAAGCTCAATCGTCAGATTAACATCACCCGGTGTGTCACTCAGGTTAGTGAAAATCAGGAATTCGCTCATTCCGAGACCGGATAATCGATTAACCGGTACTGATTCTTGTACAAAATTGTCAGCACGATAGTACTTTGCCTCACCACCGAAGTATTGCTGCGGTTCATTACCGTAGTAATTTCTGGCAGCACCATTTGTATGAACGGTCACCTCCCAAAAATCAGGATCGTAATAGTTATCCGTGACTGGTAAATTAGCACCCCAGACATTACTCGCGGTGCTGTAATATACGGGTTCACTTCGACCGTGGACGGTTGAATCTGTGAGACGTTTGTAGAGACCGTCAGCGACCAACTGTAATGTTGCCGTATCGTTGTCACTCACCGTACGGTATGTAACAACTACGGTTGTTCCATCTTCAAGAGTCGTTAATTCCAGATTGCCGCTGCTGTCGACGACTGGCTGACCTTCCGTTACCGATTCATCGCCATAGTAGCGAACCCAATCACCTTCTGAATAAACAGCTGGTGCACTGAGGTGAATCTGAAGCTGTACATCGCCAATTTCTGATGAAGTCAGGCCTACACCATCTCGCAGATTTAGCGTCGGCGTCTCGCTGGCTATACCATTAAAGGACAATAACACCGATGTGTTCGTAACTCCATCGACGACGCTTTCTGTGATGCCATAGTAATTATTAGGCAATTCAAATAACCCGCGATCGCTGACGATAATAATCGACTCGACAACCACGTCTCCTGCAATTCCTTCATCTCTTGTTGATTCAGAAAGTGGCAGGGTGAAAACAGTGCCGCTTAACTCGTCAAGTCTAATGCGTTCAATATCAGAGCCGATGACTTGGTGTGGTTGTATTGTGGTAGCACCGTCGTTGTTTTCCGGGAAGTTATATAGCACGGTTTCTCGAGCCCGAATTCGATTGTTATCGGCGTCTTTGCGATTGTGAATTCGTGCCTGACCAGCCTGTGCTACAAACAGACTACCATCACCATTGAGGACTGGATTACCAGATTCATCCTGCATTGGCTCGCCGCGTGGTACACGCGTTTCGTCCATTTGGCCACCGAGGAAACGTTTGATATCGTTGGCTAGGTGAACAACGGGTTCGCCATTGTATCTTAGTCGTGGCTCGCCGGCTTCACGGTAAACTGCAACATCATGAGGTCCGAGAATTTGGTCGCCCGTATAGTAATCGTACGCTAATTCGGTGCCGTCGTAGGTTGCCTGGCGCTGCAGCCATTCCAGTTCCCCTGACTGGTTTTCGACAACATATTTCTCGTAGACGCGTTCTCCACCCATATAGAACTGGCGCTCAGTTCCATAAATCACCCATAGTTCCTCATTAGTGGAAAGAGCAGTATCAAGTGTGAGTTCCGTGTTCTCTCCAGATGCTGTATTTAGCGTGTAATGATCAGGGTTGGTTAAGAAACTTACT
>PAMR01000005.1 GCA_002708205.1 Gammaproteobacteria bacterium | reverse complement strand
ATTCGTCCCAAAGCTCTTCCAATCGATCATCTCTTCCACACCGAAAACGGTAATACTTATACCGAATTGGATTCTTGACGTAATAGTCTTGATGGTAACTCTCGGCTTCGTAAAACTTGGACAGCGGCAATATGAGCGTCATGACATAACTATCCAACTGGTTCTGGATTGTCTGTTTGCTGGATTGAGCTAAAGCCTTTTCTTTTTCGCCCTCGACGAAAATGGCCGTCCGATAACTACTGCCCCGATCACAAAATTGGCCGCCGGCGTCCAGAGGGTCAATATTTCGCCAAAACACAGCAAGCAGTTCCTCGTAGCTGATGATGGTATCGTCATAGAGGATTTCCACGACTTCGTAGTGTCCGGTGTCCCCAAAGGTCACCTGCTCGTAAGTGGGGTTTGCAGTAAATCCGCCTGCAAATCCCGAAGTTGTTTTAAGCACTCCTTTTAAACCATCGTACGGGGGCTCCATGCACCAAAAGCAGCCACCCGCGAAAANGGCACGTGCNTCATCCGATAAGACTGNATTGGNCGATAGGAAACTAATGATTACTAACATGTATTTGCTATAGCGACTTATTGATGCCACGATATTTTCCTTAAGCCAACAGCGTAATAAAAACGCTAAAGAAAGGTTTATTCTTTGTAAGTGGTTTGGTAGANATTTCGCATGGTAAATCATTCTCTCAAAAAAAAGCGTGGTGAGGTGCGTTACTTTTTATTGCATCATGGGGAATGTCCTCGCTCTGAGGGGTTTCATTACCGAATTACACCAACCGCGACGGAGAATCTATTGACGGAATCACTTCGTGGACAGCACCCACAGACCATTTCGATACAAGTAGAAGGTAATTTCGAGACTCAGGCACCAACTAATAACCAATTGTCGCGTTTGAAGAATCTAATCTTGGATCTAAAGATGCGATATCCAGCGGCGGTTGTTGGAGGTCATCGTCAGGTACAACGTGATCGAAAAACATCGTGTCCCGGCAGAAAATTTCCACTACGAGAGATTCTAGACTGGTCGAATAGAGAACTTTTAAAGCTTCGTGATGAACGTATTACCCGTGATTTGGAAGCCCAGTATACCTTTAAGGATTAGCTATTTTGTTAGCTACTCGCCACCGGGCCTTTGGTAAAGTAGAGGCAATTCTTCGTAGTTGTCTAGAGGTTCTCCTATGGTTAAGGAACGAAAATAATTTTCAGAGAGAATATTTCGTTTCCCATTAAACTTGGCGTGCTTGGGCATCAATCCACAGGTCATTGCTCGGCGGTAATCCGGCGTCATATTTGCACCCGCACCATGTACAACCATGCCGTTAAAAAATACGCAATCTCCGGCTTTAACAGGGACTGGTTGAGGTTTTATTGTTGTAAGTTCAGGAAATAAATGAAAAATCTCCCCCACATTTTCTCCGATATTTGTTTGAGTGTAGTCCTGTGATTTATGTGACCCTGGAAGGAAGTGCAAGCACCCGTTGTTAGGTGTGGCATCATCTAGCGCGATCCAGTAAGAAATCGCATCGTTACTATCAAAAGACCAAAACGGAACGTCGCGATGAAACGCGGTTGGGTTGGCGAAGGGCTCTTTGATCAGAGCTTGATCGTGCCAAAGCTGAATACCGGGGATGGCTGCAATATCGGCGGCTATTTTTGCTAATGCTTCGTCGTGAATTAAGTTGCGCATCTCCTCGGAAATACGCGATAGAAGCATTTGTTGCAGAAAGACATTGTCGTAATGATTTGGCTTGTCCCCAGCAGGTTGCCCCGTTAGCACTTTGCCTCGTTGTTTCTGTACTGCAAAATCGACCGTTGTGCGCCAATGAGTTGTTTCAGCCTCATCGAGAAAATTCGAAATCAGTAGATAACCATTCTCTTGATAAAAGGAACGTTGATCCGATGTTATAACATGTTGCATTTGATCGTTATCTACGTGTGATGTGCTGCCAAGAAATCAAATGACGCGCGATCGTGACCTGTCCGGATAAGGTCGGCTTTTGCAAAGCGTGCAGCATCAGGACTGATAGGCTTCGCGTGTGGAGCTTTTAGATGGGCTTCGGCGACCCTTTCCAAAATAACGAATTCGGATACGGCTTGAGCGATGCTGTGTCCGACGGTCAACATTCCATGATTACGTAACACGATGGCACGATTACGGCCTAGAGACTGTGCTATTCGAGCGCCTGCTTCGAGGCTTTGCACTTGGACTTCCTCGTCATCAAAAAGTGTAATGTCCTCAAAAAAGAAACAAGCTTCCTGCGTAATGGGCTCTACGATACGTGCTTCTGCTGAAAAGGGTGTGCCCCATTGCGTATGCGTATGAGCGGCGCTGACGATGTCGGATCGGGCGGCTAATATCGGTTGGTGAATATAGAAACCTGGTCGGTTCACGGTGCCGTTCCCCTCGACTAACTCGCCGTCCGGTCCAATAAGTACAAAATCCTCGGGTGTAGCATTTTTAAAAGGGACTCCATAGCGCAAAAGCCAAAAACAATCTGGCCTTTCTGTATCGCGTGCGCTGATGTGGCCATCTCCTAGATCGCCCCATCCGAAACCTGCAAAAATGCGATAGGCTTTGGCTAGGTCGTCGAGCATTTCTTGTTGTAAATTATTCATGCCTACTTTCGATTATGATGTATTAAGGTTGTATGGATTTAGCTTTACGTTCCGCTAATTGAATTTGAATTTTGGCGTGGTAGTTTTTATCGATTCGGTAGCCGGCGTATAGGACGGCTGCAATTAAACCAAAGATCATAGCAAACGGTCCGTCTACGATGCCGAGTCGAAATAGAGTGTCGTCTGGAACTTCCCCAGGTACGGCCCCGGCCGGAAGATACACATAATAATCCAGTGCTATCCCAGCAACGAGGTGTCCAATTCCGTTGGTCACTTTGGCGAAAAACGTCCGTGCTGAGTAGAATATTCCTTCTTGTCTCCGGCCGGTTTTTAACTCATGTTCGTCAGCAATATCGGCTAGGGCAGACATAACGCTGATGTTTAAGATGGATCCAAGCCCGCTCGAAAAAACACTGATCCCGATAATAAAGCTAACGAGTTCCCAGGTACCGTTTTCGGGAGCCAATCCAAAAAGTCTGAGAGTGACTGCCAAAGACCAAAAAAAACTGAGGCCGGCAGCGGTCGTAACAATGGTCCATCGTTTATCAAATCGCTCATGGGTCCAAGATGTTAGTATGAAACCCAGATGAAAGCCGATGACACTGCCCACGATAAGCCAACCGATCTGATAGGGACTGAGCTCCCAAAAAAACGTGCCCATATAGATGGCAAGGGTCTCGTGGGTGCCTATGGTCATCGAAAGAAAAAACAAGCCGAGCAATAGAAATCGATAATGTCTGTTTCCAACAGCGTCCCAAATATCTAGAAATAGCCGTGAGGCTGAGAATTTTTCACCGTCAGGGGGCGCTTTGAGCTTGGGGATTTGGTCGCGTGTGAACCAGGCGCATCCGAGAATTGCGATAATAATAATTGCGCAGCAGAACATAACGATCGGCTGATACGCTGGTTGATATAGTTGCCCCCCTTGTTCGACAAATAAGTAATCAAAAACGTAAAACCATACGAAACAGTTCATCAGAAATCCGCCGTAAAAAGCGAATAGATTGTTGTAACTCATCACTTTCGAGCGTTGGATGTAGTCGTCCGATAGCTCTGCGCCCATGGCAAGATGGGGCACTGCAAAGAGCGTGGTGAATGTCCGCATGAGAACTGTAAAGACCATAAACCAGACGAACAAATAGAGTTGCTCTCCTACGATGGCCTCTGGTGGATTAAATATTAAATACACGCTTGCGGCGAGTGGTATTGGGGCGGCAAACATGAATGGGTGACGGCGTCCGAAGCGCGAGTGGAAACGGTCGGAGATGGAGCCCATCAAAGGATCAGTAACGGCGTCCGAGATAATACCAACTAATACCGCCGTGCCGGCAAGGGTCCCGGATAACCCGAGAATCTGTTGGTAATAGAGGAAAGTGAGAGCATTAAATATCCAGTTAGTCGCTGATTCTCCCATCGAGCCAAATCCGAACCAAAGTTTCGTTTTTATTGGAACAATGTCACTAGCTGTCTCGGGTAATTCCGATTGCGGGTATTCTCCTGTGGGATCACTCAATTCAGCTTCTCCTTTCTGAACAGCCTGTGATCGTATCCTAAAACGCGGGGAAAACCTCTTTTGCGAATCGATCGGCGTAGCTGTATGTCGGACTGCCTTTGGAAGGATTTGGAACGGGATGGGGAATAATCACACTTATGGGCAATTGGTAATTCATGATGGTTTCGATCTGGTTGATAATCGCTTTGAAGTCACCGTGTAAACAAAAAGCGTGTGCTGCCTCGTCTGGTAGAAATTTAACGACATTCCCCGCGAGTTCAAGATCAGCGGCGTGGTGAAAGTCGGGCCAAACCTTGGCCTTAAGCAGNTCGATATCTGGTCCATTCCAATCGAGGTCGAGATTTCTGAAAAGATGTGGTGAATACTCATAATACCCGGCAGCCATCGCCCGCCCTATCCGTTCAGCCCTTGACGAATCGTCATCCAGNACGGTATGAAAAACACAACCGATGGTGATGTCTTTGACGTCCCGTCCCACTTCTTTGGCTCCCTCATGTACGGCCTCTACGGCTATCCGAAGGTTCTCTTCATGGGTGCCTACCCGAATAAAAACACCGTCACAAACCTGGCCAGCCATCCGCAACGTCTTTGGTCCTTGAGCGGCAATCCAGACCGGTACCGGAGAAGCATGTCGCAGCTTGGCTGGTTGGGGAGCATCTACGTCGACTGGGCGATTGTTCAATAGACCTTGAATGGTCTCGATGGAATTTTTTAGTTCCTGGACTGAAGCAGGCTTTTTGCCCATCAAACGGACCGCTGTATCTCCGACACCCATGCCAAGAATGGCTCGCCCCGGGGCCAACCTGTCCACTGTTGCTATTGAACCTGCGATAACCGCGGGGTGACGCATGATCGGATTTTCGATCAGTGGACCTAGTTTTATGCGGGATGTCGCTTCCAGTGCAGTCGCGAGGAGGACATAGGGATCTTCTACGAGCAACGGGGACGAGGGAATAAAACCGTAGTCCCAGCCGAGATTCTCCAGTTTTTTGGCATCATCAGCAAAATGTTTCGATGAGCGAGTGTTGAGTCTATTAAGTCCGAAAGAGATGGCCATGTTATATCTCCCGTGGTTTAGGCTTTTTCAGTGTTTCAGGCACAAATAGTATGAGAATAATTAAACCGATGCCGGCGAAACCCCCTGCAACGCTACAGGCAAGGATCAGGCTGGTTGCTTGTGCAATTGATCCCAATACAAATGGTCCGGCCGCGCCTCCGATATCTCCCACAAGGCGCCAAACACCGAGAAACTGTCCTCTTCCGACTTTTGGTGAAAAGTCACTGCCTAAGGTCATGAAAATACCAGTACCAAATCCGTTCCCTAGACCTGCAAGCATAGCGACTGCAGTAAAGGACAGAAATGTTGAACAATAAGGAATGAGCATGAGAGAGAGGCCGAGTAGCGTAATTGCGGGGATGAGAGCAAATTTTCGACCCAAACGATCTAGCATTTGGCCGGCGGGGTAGAACATAGCCATATCTATAGCTGAAGAGAGACTGAAGGCCAGCCCAATGTCGGACTCGTCTAAACCAATGGAAACCCCCACCAGGGGAATAAATAGCAAACGAGCGTGACGAAGAGCAGACAAGAAAATCATCACCACACCGGCGGTTGCGAAAATTTTCCGATGTTGAGAAATAATTCCGGTTAGTTCGATGGAATGCGATTGTTCGTTTCGAGAATCTGAGTTTTTCGCAAAAATAAAAACAAGACCAAGAGCAAGCAAGAAGAGCAATCCCGATGCAACAAATACTGGGGGATAACCGAATGTTTCGGCACTGAAACCGGCGAGAAGAGGCCCTATCAGAGCTCCAGCTCGTTGCAAGCCGGCCATCACTGAAATAATCCGCCCGCGTTGTTCGAGTGGTATATCTTCTGTGATTAGCGATAGACGAGAAAGGAGCCAGATACCGAAACCAGCCCCAAACCCTAAAGCAAGGAATCCTAGAATTATTGCCGAATCTGTTAGAGCACAACCAATCGACGCGAGAAATAGCGTAGCCAGGCCGATTGACATAACGGTACGTTCTCCCAGATGCGCTACCATTAATCCAGCTGGTAAATCGGACAGCATCGTGCCGACACCGCGCAAACCTACTAATGCGGCAACCATGGCTGGTCCCCCACCGACCTTTAGGGCATATAGTGGTAAAAGAATCTGTACCGCGTTTTGTGCGATAGCCGAAAGGAGAGTCGGCAAATAAACTGGCAGTGCTAAACGGCGCATATTGCCGGTGACTGATGTAGACCCAAGACTGTTAGACAAATTAGGCCTTAGCTGGATTAACGTAAACAGACAAGCGAATAATGGTGGTGTAGGGTGACGTCATATTTGAATTATAGCTGATCGCCGGAAATCTCGGTTTGAAGAGCGATGATGAACCGCTCTATTTNATCGGGAGTGCGATTTTGGACGGAGAATATACTGTGACCGACGAGGATGTTTTGCTGACGGAGCGCAAAGGCGATGTGCTTTTGTTAACTATGAATCGCCTACGAAGGCATCATGCACTGAATCGTGCGTTATCTGGGCAACTTGCTGATGCAGTAGTAACTGCCGAAAAAGNCGGGATTAATTGTATTGTGCTTACCGGGGCGGGCGATAAAGCATTTTGTGCTGGCGCCGATATGCTTGAAGCAAGTGGAGTAGAAAAACCGGCCGATGATGATGATCGCATCAGCGCGTTTGACTCGATCGGTGCTTTTTCGCAGACCCCTATCCCCACCATTGCCGCGATTAATGGATACTGTTACGGGGGTGGCGCTCGTTTAGCGATTGGATGCGATATTCTCTTCGCTTCGGACAACGCGACTTTTCGGCTGCCTGGGTCTGAGTATGGATTGGTTGTCGGTGCGGCCACTCTGCCTCGATTAGTNGGTTCCTCTAAAGCCAAGGAATTGATATTTTCAGCGCGCAAATTCACAGCGAGTGATGCGCTGAGTTGGGGTATGTTGAGTGCGGTGTATTCTCAAAGTGAGTTACTGAAGGAAGCCCTTCAGCTCGCGGACGAGATTGCCAATAATTCAATTTCAGCGGTTCGCGAATCGAAACGGGTGATTGATATGGCCACATTGTCATCTGAAGCCAACAGATTAGAAGAAGAGGCTAACAAGACACTCCGGGGTAGCGACGAGCAGGTGGCTCGGTTTCGGTCAGCAACTAAAAAAGTAACTGGTCGTTAATATCCGCGTTCAAGGTCGATTAGGCCCTGTAATGTTTCGCCAGCTTGGAATTTGCGAAGGTTTTTTTTGAAGACAGAAACGACGTCAGCTGGGTAACTTACTCCCGAAATATGGGGAGTGATAGTTAAGTTGGGTATGTTCCACCAGTGACTATGCGGCGGCAGCGGTTCTTCTTCAAAGACGTCTAACTGAGCTTGTTTCAACTTTCCGTGCACTAGGCATTGAACCAATGCATCGTTATCGACTGTTCCTGATCGCCCTACATTGATAAAAGTTGCATTGCGGTCCATTAAGCCGAAGCACTTTGAATCGATGAGATTTTTGGTGTCGGGCGTGAACGGTAAGGCAGCAATGATCCAATGGGCTCCATTTAAAGCGCTGGGTGTCTCAGGAATCTGATACATGGAGTCAAACCATTCGTTAGGGCATCCTCGCAGCGAAATACCTCGGGTATGCATGAAAAAATGTTTGGCTGTGCGGGCGATCTCCGAGCCAATGGACCCTGTACCGAAAATGCAAATCGTTTGCCCACGTAGCGTATCAGGCCAATCTGCACTCCAGGTTCGTTTACGCTGTGCTTGAGCGTAGTGTGTGGTGTGCCGCACTTCCGCCAGCAATCGGGCAAAAACGTACTCTGCGATGAGGGGTCCAAACACACCCTGTAGGCCCGTTACCGTAATGCCAAGTTGGCGAGCCCTTTGAACCAACGGGTCGATACCGGCCCAGGTGGATTGAACCCATGTTGGAATGGGTACTCTTGGGAGAGCTGCCGCAACCAGTCCGGGCTGTCCTAAAATCACCTCAGTTGGTTCTTCATGGGATACGACTTGGATATCACTTCCGTCAAATAAGACGCGATATGAATCAATATCGTCGTCGAAGATGCGAATTTTTATAGACATGTATTGTTAATCGTTGATATTTATCAGGCAGATAAACGCCGGAAAAACATCTATCTNTGAAAGTGTACANATAGCTTTAAAGAGTAGCCGGATCGCCATACTCCTCAAGACGCCTAACTTTTCCTTGGTTGTCCAAATAGAAAATAATTACGGTTTCAATTGATTGGCCTGAGCGGTCTGGGATGGAAGGCCAAGTCACCGTATGTTGTTCGACTAATCGATCGTGTGCAAAGATCTGTCGACGATTTGTGTAGCTGCAAGGTGGATTGTGTTTTTTCATGAACGCCACAGTTTTTTCGGTGACAAGATTTTCTTTACCTGCATAGGGGCCGAGATGTTGAATCGTAATGGCGTTTGGGGAAAAAAATCCTAACATGTCCTCGTAGCGCGCTTCTTGAAAACACTCCAATAAATCCAACGCATGCTTGTAACGAGAAGTGACTGGTAGAGACGTTTTAGTGAGTGCTTTTTGTAATTGATCGCCTATCGGTATTCGATATGCCCGAGCTGCTGATCCATAAAACATCTCATTTTTTTCTGTGTCACTTAATCCCAAGTCGGCCGTTATACGTTTGAAAGCGTTCCATAGGGTGGTGTAAGAGCATGACACCTTATCGACCGGGAAATTCGATTCNAACATCAACCTATCTACCCCAAAGGCCTCTATAAGAGTTTTTACGTATGGTAGCCAGGCGTTTGCCATGGTTTGAGAGTNTGGTGGCGAGGCTGCGTCNGCGTATCCCCATCCATAAGAAGGCATACCAAACCCGCCGACCTTAATATATATATTTGGGCAATGGGCTAAAGACTGGAGGGCTATCCCCCAATCTTTGAATACCTCACTATCGCGTTGTGTCGCTAAAGGACCCATAGCCACGGGTCCACCAATGTGGTCGACAATGATTGTTGTATTTGGGAATGTTCGGGCGAGTTCTTCGACTTCGTGCAGCTGGGTATGATATCCCCAGCAATCGAACGTAAGCCCTAACTGGTCAACGACTCGAAATCCGTCCCGAAAATCATTGCGACTTAAAAGGTTTGATATCTCGTGTGTCGGGTGGTGAGAGTTTGGAATCTCCTTCGATGCATGCCATGTGTGTGCATGGCGAATGCCTCGGAAGTTAGGGCTCGCCGCTATGTGCGCGCGTAATAGCGGCTCGACTTCGGCCCCTTGAGTCAAATCGGCAAAACTCACGATGGCACCACAACATCGCATACTTTCCCCGTAAAGGTTACTAGATGCCATGGCGGCAACACCCTGTACAAATTCTGTTTCTCCTACGGGGTCAAAAGCATCATTATTTGCTCGGTACATCGATCTGCATTCAACAAAAACAGTGTTGAAAACGTTATGCCCGCCGTCGCGTATGTCTTCGAGCAAATCGTCGGCCAAATAGCGTAAGTGCTGCCGGCTGCCTTCTGGAAGCTCTGGCCGGGGGCGCCGGTCCCAAAGATGGTGATGGGGATCTATGATGGGTTGTCCAGGTTCGAGTGCTTTTTCGGGAGTTTGGGATAGCCACGCTTTTAAGGCATTGCCTGGTTTGTCGATAGGTAATTCTGACATCGTGTGTTCCCTATGTCGTATTTTAGATTTTCGAGCTCAGCAATAAATCAAGAGGAGACACGTTCTTTCCCCGTAATACCCTCAGCTTCAAGCTTGCCGTACTCTTCTTCACTAACACCTAGTTCCTCTTTGAAGACCTCTTGGCTATGTTGACCAAAGCATGGTGCGTGGCGAATCTCACCTTGCGGGGTATGCTGAAAAATCCATGGTGCAGTGGGCATAAAATGTGTGCCTGACTCGGGGTGTGTGACGGGTACAAGAAATTCCCGTTGTATAAAATGTTGGCTTGGATCTCGATAGGTATCCTGAAATGGTTCCACTTTAGCCGCACAGACTCCAACGGTATTGAGTTGATCCGCCGTTTCGCCTGCATCTTTGGTTTTGGCCCATTGTGCGATGGTTTGATCCAGGGCGACTTCATCTGCTTTACGGTCTGCCATGGTGGGCCAGTGGCTGGGGTCGAGTCCAATATGAAGTGCCAAGGCTTTGAAGGCCTCGTCAGTTTCTGCTGCTATAGCTAGCCATTCCCCTTCAGCAACTTCGTAGACGTTGTGAGGGGCAATTCTTGGGTGATGATTGCCTAGAGGAACCCGCGTATCACCATTTGCATCAAATTCAGCCATGGCATCACCGATCCCGACAGCTACCGCTTCGATCATACCGGCATCAATCCGTTGGCCTTCTCCAGTCCGCTCTCGGTGGTTGAGTGCGGCAATAATAGCGCCCGCAAGATAATAGCCTGAGATAGGGTCTGGAATAAGACCGCCGGTATTTTGTCCTTGCTCGCCGGAATATCCGTGGATGGAGGATAAGCCAGCCATTGGCTCCGTTGTTGCCCCGTTTGCAGCGTACTCAGCGAGTGGTCCGGTTCGGCCATAACCAGATACGGAGGCCATTATCATGCCGGGCCTAGCTTGATTTAACGTTTCGAGGGTAACTCCCCAGTTCGCCATGACATGTGGGCTAAAATTGTCAGCTATAACATCAAAATTGGGCACCATGGCCCAGAACATCTCTTTGCCCTTTGGATTTGCCATGTCCAGTGTAATTGCCCGTTTATTTAGATTAACGGTGTTGTACATTCCATTATTGTTCAAGGGGTTTTGTTTGATATCGGGGTTTCGAATTCCAGGGGGAACGGGTGATCCAGCACCTCGCCACACATCCGGACGCTTGATGGTCTCGATTTGAACTACATCGGCCCCCAGAAGAGCTAACAATTCGGTACCGTAAGTTCCGGCCCAAGCTTGAGTAAAGCAAATAACACGTACCCCATCGAGAGGCAGAGAATTGGNCCCTGTGGGCACCCTGGGTTTACGTGGTGTTGTTTTGATATCGGANGTGTATTCTCCGAGTACTGGAGCTGACCTGTGTAAGTTCCAAGGTGTTTTGGATAACTTTGCTGGAGCGCCGGCGGTACGCACTTCTTGACCGTCTATTTGCGTTTTGACGACAAACCCGCGGGCGTTTAGGTGCTCACTCTCCAGCAGCTCTTCCGCATTTTGAACTACGCCGGCAATACATCGACGTTCCAGTAGCCCATGGAAAATTTCCCACTTGTCTCTTTTTGCGGACGCGGATGCTAAACCGTCCCGAATGGGACCAGAGGGTTTTTGATTTCGTCCCCACTGCGGTTCGTAATCAGCATTTGTCGCCAATTCGGGCAGCTTAAGGAAGCTCATGGCATCACGCCAATAGGCCCAGTCTCCATAACCGTAATTAATTTGTCCGTTCATAGTTTGCCACAGNGGTCCTGGGGCTCCTTTTTCCCGGGGGCCATTCGGTCCGTAGGCCAATCGATTTCCGCCAATGAAATTTCCCATCTCGGCCCAGGGGGCACATGTATTGGCTAGAGCTTCGATCTCACTTGCATCGATNCGTTCNCCGTGCCCTTTTTGAGCGGATCGATAGAGNGCAGCAGCGGCAGCAACGAATCCCGAAATACCGGCGATATAGCCAGTTTGGAAGTTTGGTAGCTGTAGCGGAGGTGAGTCGACGAGGCGATTTATAGCAGACCAGCCTACCCGGGCACAGGCAGTCAGATTGTTGCCAGGGAATGATGCTAAAGGCCCAGTGAGTCCGTGCGGTGTCAGCGATAGATGAACCGCGTCTGAAGCCAGCGAAGAGAGTTCTTTGGGAAGATTGATACTAGAAGTAATGACAAGGTCGGCACTCTCGATGAGGGCGCTCAGATCTGTCTCCTCGGCCCTTACGGATCGCTTATTGCGGTTCACGTAACCATGTATCAGCGATTGTTCGGGACCCGAAATTTGCTTCAGAAAGGGCTCTTCTTTTCGTAACGTATGCCCTATTTCCGTTTCAACGAGTATTACTTCTGCTCCAAACCCACCAAAAAGACTGGCGGTATATGCTGCGGACAGGCGATCTGAAAGATCGACTACCCGGATGCCATCAAACGCTGTTGTCATAAATTACTCCTTCCGCAANTTAATACTATCTGGTAATCCCTCGATATTACTTGGTGTTTAGCGCCTTTCCGCANTTTATTGTAGACAGGACGCACCCGTCGGATGACCTCCCGAGGCTAGGCGGGTGAATACTGTGGCACCACATATGGTCCTTCAGGAATCACAGCCACTGCATTGCTTTTGGATCGAACAACGCTTTCGTGAGCAGCTTTTTCTATGGAGTCGATCAGATCGACCCCGGTTAACTCACGATCCAGTCCTTGGAGTCCTTCCGAATACAATTTAATAGTTGCGATGCGCTGTGACTTGAGCTGCATCTCAGTCTCCCACTCATCGATGTCGGCCATTTTTTTCGTAAGTATTCGACTGAGAAAATTATCGGGACCCTCTTTTAACAAATTGCGTTGGGATTGCCGATAGGCGTCTGAACCGAGTCCTTCCGAGCAGTCTGAAGCAACAATCAGTGTTGCGTTCTGGTGAAATAGGTCCATTGGCGTAACCATTCCCTTAACGGTTTGGTAATAGGTTTTATCGAGTGGAAAACCCGCAGCAGAGGAAATGATCGTGTTAAAACGCCGTTCCACGGCGACTGTACAATATTGGTGCACGTGTTCGATTGCCGCATTGTGACTGTCCACGATGGGACCGAAGTTGATAAAAGACAACTGTCGTTCGTCATCGATGACGGTATTAATCGCATAGATAGTTGAACGCGTGTGTTCTTGGACAAGGTCCATAATTTCGAGTTGTTCTTCGTGTAGTGGATTACCGTCGACGTTGCATTGCACTGCTAAGGGATCCTCCATGAATTTCGCGCTATGGAATGTACGAATGGTATCCGCGTGTGCTATTCCGGGAGCAACGACTTTCCGACCTCCCGAGTACCCGGCCATAAAGTGCGGCTCGACCAGTCCCGTGGCTACTTTGAAATCCGCCTCGATAAAACGTCGGTCGAGTTTTATGGGTGTGCCACGGCTCGTCAATCCNAGGTCAACGTGCGCATGATCGTCTAACGCGAAATGGTTTGTTACCAGCACATTGTTCAACACCCACTCATCCCNGATGACAGATTCCAATTCNTTTCCCTGATTGGGTCTATGCAAACCTGTAGCGATTAGCACGGTAATTTGGTCCCGTCGAATGCCCACTCTTATAAGATTCTCGATTAAAGGTCGAAGAAAGGTATGGTTGGGAACGGGCCTTGTGATGTCGCAAACTAATATGCATGCACTTGCACAGCCGTTTGTAATTTTCTTCAATTCATTGAAGTGTAATAGCTCGGATACAGTCGACTCGACGTCTTGGATTAACGGCATCGCAGGTTTATTGATCACGGTGATATCCCATTGGTTGGGCAAATCTACCGAAATTCCTGATTTTCCGTATAGAAGATCAATTTGCATATCCCGTACGAAATCCGTTTTGTGTAACTATTGGGGAATGGGATTCTAATCGAGAAGCTGGGTTGAAGGGACATAAAGGGGAAACTTATGGCAATAAATAAGATCGAATACGAAGTTATCGAGGGATGGGAGCAGTTGCCCCAAGGCTGGAGCTTTGTCGAAGTGGCTGGAGTAGCGACCGATTCGCAAGATCGTGTGTACGCTTTCAACCGTGGAGACCACCCGATGATTATTTTTGACGGGGACGGTACATTCATTGAATCCTGGGGTGAGGGTGTTTTTACGAATCCCCATGGCATCTATATCGGGCCCGACGATAGGGTCTATTGTGCCGATAATTTTGATCACACGGTTCGGATATTTGAACCGGACGGAACACTTATCAGAACTCTAGGGACGCCAAATCAACCATCCGATACTGGTTTTGTTCAAGGAGAAAAGCCTGTGCAGCGCGGAGCAGGGCCGTTCAATATGGTGACTAATGTTGCTCTTTCCGTGGCGGGCGATCTGTATGTGTCCGATGGGTATGGAAATGCACGTGTCCATAAATTTTCTAGTGATGGGGATTACCTCCATTCCTGGGGGGAACCTGGAGATGGCCCTGGAGAATTTAATCTTCCTCATGCGATAGCGGTTGATCGACACGACAGAGTGTATGTGGCGGACCGAGAAAATTCTCGCGTGCAGATTTTCGATACCGACGGGAATTACTTGTCTGTCTTTACAGATTGCATCCGACCGGATGATTTATTCATTGATCGAGACGAAAATCTATTCGTTGCTGAGTTAGGAGAAATCGCTGGCAAAGGTCCCAATGTCGAAGTGTTGCCGCACACTCCGCACGCACGCGTTAGTATCATGACCTTGGAAGGAATCGTTCACACACGTTTTGGCGAAAAGGATCCAGTTGTACCTGGCAATTTTTTTGCCCCGCACGGTATATGGGCGGATTCAAAGGGCGATCTGTATGTCGCCGAAGTGATATACAACGGTGGTGGCCGATTCGGGCTCGTTCCGCTTGATGTAGCGTCTTTGCAGAAGTTCGCTCGCGTTAAAGGTTAGTTTCAGTTACTAGAAACAAAAAGGCCGACGCCCACAGGCGCGGCCTTTTTATTTGAACTAACTACTCGATAGTACTTTATCGACCGTTACGTAATACCTCACCGGAACAAACGCCAGTATGCTCGTCATCCCGAAGAATTACTTGTCCATTACATACCGTGGCTTGATAGCCTCGGGCCCGCTGTAGATAACGTGGCGCACCTCCCGGGAAATCATGAGCGATGTAGGGTTGGCGTTCCGCTAGAGTGCTCATATCTATCACGTTCAGATCTGCGCGCTTCCCGATCGCAATGGTACCTCGGTCTTGTAGGCCGAGCACTCGTGCGGGCTCGGCGGCTATTCGTCGCACGGCCTCTTGGATCGAATATACACCAGCGTCCCGGTGCCAGTGGGAAAGAACAAACGTAGACCAGCCCGAGTCGATCATTTGGCTCACGTGAGCACCAGCGTCACCGAGGCCTGGCATTGCCCAGTCAGTTGTGATCATTTCTTCGAGTTGGTCGAGATTGACATTGAATCCACGCATGTGGAAGAGCGCCTTACCGTCTGTTTCCAGCATGATACGGAGGAAAGACTCAACAGGGTGCTCGCCCGCTGCTTCCGCTATATCGAAGAGACTCTCGTTACGAGGTTGGGTATAGGTTGGGCGATCATCATTCCCTAATGGGTAGTAACGTTTGGTCGCTTTCAAAACGGCGTCGTGGTCTTTCCGGTCTTTAACTTCTTGCACTAGGCGGTTACGGAGTTCGCCGTCTTTTAATGCGTTAATGCGGCCTTCAAAGTCGAGTTTCTTTAGCTCTATCCATGACTGAGTGCGCCAGGTATTAAAGAAATTGTCGTTGGCTAGTCCGCCGATACCACCGCCACTTCGTGGCACAGTTACCGCTGTAACATCAACGCCTTTTTCACGCATAGCACTCACTCGATCATTGAGATGAATCGAGTGCTCTGAAATAGCACTAAATAGCAATCGGCTGGATTTGCCTTCTTCTTCCATGATGTCCATTTCAGTGTCAACATCCCCGAAATTGGGTACGGTCTGCATTAGACCGCCGTGTTCACCAACAGCCTCAGAGATGGCGATTAATTCCTCTCGACTAGCAAAAGTTCCTGGAATCGGACGCCCATCCGGTAAAACGTGGCCTGGATGTCGATTGATTGAAAAACCCAAGGCCCCTTCTTTGACTGACTGTCCAGCCAGTGCAGCAATCTGCTGTATCTCTTCAGGTGTTGCCTGTTCTTCGATGGCTCGTTCACCCATGACATATGTGCGCGTTGCACTATGTCCGACTAAACCCGCGACATTGATCATCGGGCCAAGACGTTCTATGGAGTCAAGGTAACCCCCGTATGATTCCCAGTCCCAGGGTAGACCGGTCAAAATTGCGTGTTTTGGAATATCTTCCACGGTCTCCATCATTCCTGCGAGAAAATCTCGATCGTCTTTGCGACATGGGGCAAATGTGACTCCGCAGTTACCGAGAAGTGCCGTTGTTACTCCATGCCAGGTCACAGATGTCATCTGCGGATCCCAGCCAATCTGAGCGTCGAGGTGCGTATGTAAGTCTACAAACCCTGGCGTAACAGCATTTCCGCTGGCGTTAATCTCTTCTTTTCCCTGATCGGTAACCTCCCCTATTTTAGTAATGACATTGCCATCTATCGCAACGTCACCCTCGAACGGATCGTTACCCGTACCGTCAACAATTGTTCCTTTCCGAATCACTAAATCGTGTGCCATCCCCCTCTCTCCCTTGCAGCGACGCACCCGAAGTGCGACGTTGGTTTACCAATAATTCGATGTATTTAAATACGACTATGTCGTAACTTACCAGAAAATTCATGATTGCGCCGATATTGCGGATAGAGCGATACGGTAGCCATCGTATCCAAAACCGCAAACACCTCCTTTACAGTGGGGAAGAAGAGTCGATGTCACCCCTCTTTGAGTCGGATTTGATGCGTGAATCTCGTAGGTGGGTGTACTCGAATTTGCTATGGCATCCGTTAGAACTCCCTTACTCGAGGTGAATCCACCGGGGTTAATGAGAATAGCATCAAACGAATCGTCAATACGGTCGATCATGTTAGCGACTTTGGCTTCGTTGTTCGATTGGACAATATCGATTTCTAAGTCCAATTCGGAACTAAGCGATGAGATAGCAGCATTAATTTCTTCAAGAGTCTCGGGGCCAAATATCTCTATTTGAGACTTCCCTCTTTCGTCTAATCCGGCGCCTTGAATGACGAGTATTTTTTTCACGCGCTTTCCTCTCCTAATGGGCTATGGTTTGTTCCGATTTTTCCAAGCTGTCTTCATCGACAGCATTTCGCGCGTGCGCCGAACGGCACGTGAATTATTTTTCTCTGAAGTTGTGATAAGCCACTCTCCCGATGCTATATCACGTCTTATAGGCATTCTTTTTTTTACGGGTGGTGGTGACTTAACTCCTCGAGGAACGTCTCCGTACCAGTAGGCAACGCTCGACATTTCATTGGCAAGATGATTGGCATGGCCGTGTTCAATAGTGGCTTTTATTTCACGTTGGAAATGTATGGGATTTTCCAAATGATGCACATAACTCGTTTGGTACCCGCGCGTATTGTGTTCGTAGATCGATGATCCGTTTCTCATAAAGGCATTGTCCTGCATGCCCCAGGCCTGATTGAGATAATCCTCGGATCCGGTGCCGTGCAATTCAGGCGGCCACTTGTAACCATCTACCCAGATCATATCGTCTCCTTCACCCCACCAAGTCCCCTGAAGGTTAGTAACGGAGAGATTACAACCGATGTAATGTCCTCGTCCGACGGCTGAGGCAATAACGTAGTTATTCTCCCACGCCAGTCGCTCCTTGTTAGAAGCGTTAGATTCCGGTGTGTTTACGGTAATTTCGTGACCCCACCCGCCAAATGGATTTTGTCTTCGGAATTCGGCATGAAAGTATGCTTCGTTTTCAGATACGGCACGTTTTTCGTAATCCACGTAAAAATATTGGCGATGCTCTTCCTTACTTTCATTAATAAGTTCTATACGAGCTCTTTCTCGAAAAGGCATTGCAACGTAACAATTTAAAGCACACCCTTCATTAAACCGATTGTTCATCCTTGTAGAAGCGGTGAAAAGTTGGGACTGATACGAATTTACAATGCCATGACCAAGCCCAAAAAAATCACCTAAAGGACATACTACACTCGGGCGTTTAGCATTATCCCATGTGAACCTTAAGAGACATTCCCGATAGTGATTGCGTTGTGTTAGCCACAGGTGTGTTATACATCCTGGCCCTTCTAAGTCAGCTAATACTTTTGTTTCACCAGGAGCGATGTTCCACGCATCATTGTTTCGTCCAGTTTGATCCCATGAAGACTCGCGGTGAGTTGTCGCATTACGCAGTATTGCTAGGTTGTGATTGTTCATAAATGTCTCAATATGTTCTAAATGACGAGTTTTTCAACTCGTGATTGAACCAGTTTTTCTACTAAATGGGCACAATACGATAGCTTCACACTAAGGAAATGTAATGAGTCGGTTAACGAAAAAGACGCGGTCAGAACTTTCTCCCGAACAACAACAACAATTTGATCGGCTTGAAAAAATGCGAAGCCCAGATAGGGATGGTCAAATAGGGGGACCGTTTGACGTGTGGATTCGCAGTCCCGAACTTTGTCACCGGGCAGTCAGTCTTGGGAACTTTATTTGGCAACGTACCACTTTAGATCGAGGATTGGTGGAATTGAGTATATTGGTGACGGCCCGATTTTGGCGAAGCAATGTGGAATGGGTGAGTCACGAGCGTATGGCGAAGGAGTACGGAATCTCTGATGAAGTGATCGCTGATATTTTTGCCGAGTCTCGCCCTAGAGCCGGTAGCCAAAAAGAACTTCTGATCTACGATATAGCGACCTCTCTTCATCGAAATCACGAGGTCGAGAAGGGGCTGTATGATCAAGCCGTTGCGACATTTGGTGAACAGGGTCTCATCGAACTAATTATGACGGTGGGTTTCTATACGTTTGTATCCATGACCTTGAATACATTCGACATAGAGACTGCGGAAGGTGAGCCTACCCCATTTCCTCGCGAATAAATCAGTGCATCGATAGCGCTAATTTAATGATTGCCCGGGTGCTTTTTTTCGGAACGTTTGGTAACTAACTAGTAGTGCCGGAATAAGTCCAAGAAGGACGATTGTAACGGCAGCCGTTGAGGCTTGACCTATGCGTTCGTCAGAAGCTAAGCGATATGCGCGAGTAGCTAGGGTTTCAAAATTAAAGGGCCTGAGAACCAGCGTGGCCGGTAATTCCTTAATGACATCAATGAAAACGAGGAGCGATGCTGTAAAAATTGCCGGCAGCAAAAGTGGTACATGTACCTTTCGAAGTACTTTTAGTGGGGAGGCCCCCAAGGATCGTGCAGCATTATCCAGTTGGGGATGGATTTGGGCCATGCCGCTCTCACAACTGTTAAACGCTATTGTTAGAAACCTTGCCGCATACACGAATATCAAAGAAGCAATTGTTCCGGTTATCCAGAGTTTTGGTGGTATGTCGAACCAGCGAACTAAAATTGGCGATATCCATTTGTCGACCTCCATAAGTGGGCCCATTAGTCCAATCGCTAGAACTAATCCTGGCAAGGCATATCCCAGAATGGCCGTGCGTACGCTGAAACGAATGAAAATGTTAGGATTGAGNCTCATTGAATAAGACAACCATAGCGCAGCTATGGTTGTAACGAAGCAACCAATTAGACCGACGGTAACACTGTTCTCCACATAACTGGAAAATGCTCGTCCGAACATGGGATCACCTTCGTTAAGAGCATGAAAAAGTAGTCTCGATATGGGAATAAAGAATCCGAAAATTACTGGAATTGCACATGTTAGGAATGCCGCTACAGCAGATGAACCTTTTAATCTACTTCTATACTGTGGAGCATCACGGCTGACTGGATTGGCTGAGCTACCGCGGCGAGCAACTTGTTCAAATGCGATAAGCATAGCTGCTATAACGAAAAGCCATGCGGCTAGCTTTATTGCTGTTACATATTCACCTTGCGCGTACCAAGCCCTAAAAATCCCACTCGTGAATGTTGGAACCCCAAAGAATTCGACGACACCATAATCTGCGGCAGTTTCCATCAAGGCTAATGCTAAGCCTCCGGCAATAGCGGGCCGTGCAGCAGGTAACTCCACTCGAAAAAAAGTCCTTATAGGACTTGAGCCGAGGCTGCGAGCCGCTTCTGTAAGCGTTCCCGTCTGCCTCGAAAACGCTCGGAATGCAAAGAGATACACGTAAGGGTATAAAACAAAACCGAGCACAAAAGCGGCTCCACCAAAGCTGCGTATGGAAGGAAACCAATAGTCGGAAGATTCCCAAGCATTTGTGTCGCGCAAGAATGTTTGAATGGGACCTGCATAATCTAGAAGATCTCCGTATGCGTATGCGACCACATAAGCTGGAGCAGCAAAAGGTAAAACAAGTAGCCAGGAAAATATTTTGCGTCCGGGAAATTCTTTTGTGGCAATGAGCCATCCGGCTGAGAGGCCGATTGTTAAAGTTATGAGCGATACGAGCACCAGCAAAGCAAAAGTGTTGAACACATAGGAAGGCAAGACGGTTTCAAGGGTGTGGTTCCATCCGGGCGAAGACGGGGTGAATAAATTTGCCAACACCGCGGTAATCGGTATCGCTACTGGCAGGGCAATCAGCAGGGTTACTACTGACCACCCCGATTTTTTTAATATCGTCGTCATGAGTTTGACAGTGCACGGAACACTGTTCGAGCGCAACACCGCTTATTTAAATTACGATTGATAACTTTACAAAACTTACGTAAGTTCCCTCACCGTTTGAGCAGAGTCTTCATTCTAAATGGAGGACAGAAGTTGAGTAATCGAAAAAAATTTTACATTAATGGGAGCTGGGTTCAGCCATCGACTGATGCGACGCTGGATGTAATAAATCCTGCGACGGAAGAGGTGATCGACCAGGTTGCCATGGGCGGCGAGCCCGACGTCAATGCTGCTGTCGAATCAGCCTATGACGCGTTCGAATCATTTTCCCAAACGACTCGGGAAGATCGGATTGAACTGCTTTCCAAAATAATAGAGGTATATAAATCTCGTATTCCGGATGTCGCTGCTCAGATCAGCGAGGAAATGGGAGCGCCCAAAGGATTGGCTGCAGCGGCACAAGCTCCGGCCGGGTTAGGTCATTTTATGACCACCTTGTCGGTCCTCAAAGATTATGAATTCGAACAAGATCTTGGCAAGTCCAGGGTGATTCGAGAGCCAGCAGGCGTGTGCGCTTTCATCACCCCGTGGAATTGGCCCATTAATCAAATCGCCTGCAAAGTTGCACCCGCTATGGCCGCGGGCTGTACCATGGTACTAAAGCCATCTGAAGTCGCACCTTTTAATGCGGTACTGTTTGCCGAAATCATGGATGAGGCGGGCGTCCCTCCGGGTATTTTTAATTTAGTGAATGGAGATGGCCCCACGGTGGGAGCAGCTCTTTCTTCGCACCCACTGGTCGACTTAGTTTCCTTTACTGGCTCAACCCGAGCCGGCGTCGAAGTAGCGCGTAACGCTGCAGCAACTGTCAAGCGTGTTGCACAGGAGTTGGGGGGCAAGTCAGCAAATATCATTCTTGATGATGCTGATTTTGAGTCTTCAATATCGCGAGACCTTTTTCAGATGTGCACTAACTCGGGGCAATCCTGTAACGCTCCCACCCGAATGTTAGTGCCGAACGCTCGGATGAATGAGGCCGCAGCGATCGCTGCGGCAGCTGCGAAAAAAGTTAAAGTGGGCGATCCTAATGCCGATGACACCACCATCGGTCCAGTTGTTTCAGCGGTTCAATTTGACAAGATTCAAAAGCTAATACAAAAAGGTATTGATGAAGGCGCAACCCTTGAAACAGGCGGTACGGGCAGACCGGATGGATTAAATGCGGGTTATTTTGTTAAACCTACTGTTTTTTCCCACGTGACTAACGATATGACCATCGCTCAGGAAGAGATTTTTGGTCCCGTGCTGGCACTCATTGGTTACGAAGATGACGAGGATGCCGTCCGGATCGCTAATGATACGTTGTATGGTCTCTCGGGATATATATCCTCAGGTGATCCGGAGAGGGCAAAAAAAATCGCTCGTCGAATGCGGACTGGAAACGTTCACTTGAATGGTGCTCCTGGAGACCAGAAGGCGCCGTTTGGTGGGTACAAACAATCTGGTAATGGTCGCGAATGGGGCGAATATGGCTTTGAAGAGTTTCTCGAGGTTAAAGCTATTATGGGATACAACTCTTAGGCGATAATTGGTAAGGACGGTAGCGTTGGTTATCGTCCTTACATCCACTAATGAGGCAAGATTCGATTGAAAAAAAGCCTCCATTTAAAAGGTATTAAGCACCATTTTGGGGCCAGACCATTACTGAGCAGTATCGACCTAGAGGTCGATTCCGGGGAAATTGTATGCCTCGTTGGACCATCAGGTAGTGGTAAGACGACCTTATTACGCTTGGTTGCTGGATTAGAAACGCTTCAAGATGGAGAAATATGGCTTCATGGTGAATTACTAGCTAGCTCACGACAGCATCCTCCCCCTGAAAAAAGATCCATAGGACTTGTATTTCAGGATCACGTTTTATTTCCTCATATGAGCGTCTTAGAAAATATCAGTTTCGGGCTGCCGCGAATGATTAAGGAAGATCGTCGAGGAGCCGTTGAAGACAGACTCGGGTCGGTAGGCCTAACAGGGTTTGCTGACCGGTTCCCACATACGCTTTCGGGCGGTGAACAACAACGAGTTGCACTGGCCCGAGCATTAGCTACTGAGCCTGATGTGATGTTAATGGATGAGCCCTTCGCAAGTGTTGACGTGACCCTTAAACGACGCCTGCGAGAAGATGCTCGTTTAGCTTTAAAGTCGGCAGGTGTTGCCACACTAATGGTTACACATGACCCAGAAGAGGCATTAGCTTTTGGTGACCGTATCGCGGTTATTGTTGGTGGTTCGGTTATTCAAAATGCCATACCCGAAGAGTTATGCAGGAAACCCGCCGATCGCTTTATCGCTGAGCTATTTGGAGCGGCGAGGTCCTTTATTGGGATCGTTGGCGATGAAAAAATAGCTACTGACTTTGGTGATCTAGAGGATGTGAACGTCCCTGATGGAGCCGTTAACGGCGATAAGGTGGATGTAGTTGTCAGGCCAGAAAGTGTTTCCTTGAAGGAGGGTCCTGGAATCGCGCAAGTACAGGATATTCGTTATTCCGGGGAATCCTATTTAGTGATACTGACGTCAGGTACGAGCACTTTGCATGGTTTGAGTCGAACCAAACCGGTGGCCAAGATCGGTTCCACCGTGGGAGTAACCTTTGAGTCTTCACGCGTTCTAGTTTACAGTCGAGAATGATTATCGTTTGCAATCAAGTTGGGAGTATCACTATCGCTCGTCGTTGTTTGAATTTAATCGCTTATGCATTTTGTTCGTTTTCGCTGTTCACGTTTGGTGGTGAGGTCAATGTCTATTCAGCTCGTCACTACGACACTGATATTTTGATGTATGAGGAATTTACCTCTCAGACTGGGCACCGAATCAATCTGATAGAGGGTGGTAGTGACGCATTAATCGAACGAATAGCGATAGAGGGAGAATACTCGCCGGCGGATATATTAATCACTGTCGATGCTGGTCGCCTTTGGCGAGCTAAAGAACGAGGAATATTTCGTCCGATAGAATCCGAAACCCTCAGCCAGCGGGTTCCCTCATATTTGCGGGATCGGGACGGATATTGGTTTGGATTATCGAAGAGAGCAAGAGTGTTGGTTTTCAATTCATCGCGGGGAATACCGGAGGAGATAGAGGATTACGAAGATCTAACGAACGATGTTCTTCGTGGAAAGGTGTGTATGCGTAGTTCATCAAATATCTATAATTTGTCTTTGATGGCCTCGATCATAGACGCACGTGGTAAGAAATATGCAGCGCAATGGGGGGCAGCTGTCGTATCGAATTTTCTTCGCTCCCCGCAAGGGAACGATACGAGTAACCTCAAAGCCGTAGCATCGGGTGAATGTGCTGTAACCTTGGCGAATACTTATTATTTAGGCCGTATGTTGGCGTCGAGCGATGCTGATCAGCGAAATATAGCAGCAAATCTGTCCGTGCTATTTCCTAATCAAAGCAATCGCGGTACCCACGTTAATATAAGTGGAGCGGGCATTACGAAACACGCGCCAAATGCTGAAAATGCACAAAGGTTTTTGGAGTACTTAACCAGTGAATTTGCCCAAAAACTATTTGCAGAGGGTAATAACGAGTATCCGATTGTAGGAGAAGCGACTGGTCCTATATCGGCATTTGGGGGATTCAAAGAAGATAGTATCAATGCGACTCTACTTGGAGAGAACCAAGCAGAAGCGGCACGAACTTTTGATCGAGCGGGTTGGAATTAACTATGCGGTATTCGAATCAACCCTCGGACCACATTCTCAAAAGGTTGTTCCGTAAATGTTTAAGGCTCGTGATTTCACTAGTTTGTGCACCACTGGTTTCTAGTCGAGTAGTCGTATCGGCAAGTTCGAACAATAGCTGTCGCTGTTCACTCGATCGTATCCTTGACTGCACCCATCCTACAGCGGTCAGACGAGTGCCATCTGTTATGGGTAGCACTGCGTGAAGACGGTCGCTGGGGTAGATTACGGCACAACCAGCGGGAAGCTTTATAGCTTGAGCCCCAGAAGGGCTATCGATTTCCAATTCCCCTCCAACATACGTATCTGGATCAGTAAGGAATACGGTAAACGAAAGATCCGTACGGAGACGATCGATAAATGGTTCATCATAATGAACGTCGTACTTCATTCCAGCTTCGTAACGGCTGATAAGGATTCGTCCTATTTTGGCGGGTATAGCGATGTTGTTAAAAAGTTTGTTTTTGTTCAATACGCTACGAATTTTTTCCGTTACTCCGGATATCTCAGCGGCAGAAGTCCGTCCTTGCAAGTTAGACTTCATGCGGCGAGCCCGCTTTCCCGCGGTTACTTCTCCAGATTCAAACAAATCTTTTTTCTTCAACAATTCTCCGACGGCTTTGACTTCCGTGCGGTCGAGAATATTTTCAAGGCAAATCAACATGGCGGATAGTGTACCAACTCAAACAGATAATAAATTCAGGTGGAAACTTTGGGCTGCTGTAGGGGCTGCAAGCTGGTTGGGCGGATGCGAAGCGACCGACGGAGACCTTCAAAACACGGCACCTGAAAGTAATAGTACGTCTGTGGGCATGGAAGGTGAAGGAGAAGGCGAAGGTCATGGCGGTGGCGAAGGAGAAGGCGAAGGTCATGGCGGTGGTGAAGGNGAAGGNGAAGGNNANGGNGNNGGNGAAGGAGAAGGAGAAGGAGAAGGAGAAGGTGGGTCATCGGGGACAAATTATTCTACTAATGATGTTGCTTACCTCTCCCAACTTGGATTAATGCGAGGGCATTTAAAAGTAGGTTCGTTTCTTTATGAAAATGGCCATCCCGAACTAGCATCGACGCACATGAAACANCCGGAAATGGAACTTTATTCATCTCTGGTAGAAGCTTTTAGAAAACGAGACTGTCGCGGTTTCGCACCCGAATTGGAAGCGTTATCTAACGCAGTAAATGGNGGTGATACAACGGAACTAGTGGACAAATTGTATGAATCCGTCGTTGATAAAATAGCTAATTGTGAGTCAAGGGTTACATCTAGCCCAAGAAAAAACGTTGCCGTAATAGAGAGCTTATTAAGAACGGCGGGGGAGGAATATGCGATTGGTGTCGTGGCCGGCCGTATAGAAAACTTACACGAATTTCAGGATGCCTGGGGTTTTACCCAGGTAGCGAAGGTACTGTCTCGCAGCAGTCTTTTTGCTGGTGGCGATCGATCCGTAGCTGTAGCCGCTCAAATACAATCAATCATCGAAGATTTGACTCCGATGTGGCCGGATTTGGCGGATGCCAATCAACAGTTGGATACGGTGGCTTCTCAGCTATATGGTGCCGCAGCGCAGATTGAAATCATCGCTCTTTCCTTGAAGGAATAGAGTTAGATCGTTCCAACAAGTTGTTAATCGGCGGCTAACTCAGCCTCATCTTCTTCAAACAAAGAAGGGAAGAACCAGTGGGCNCCAGCTGGTTCTTGCAAAAGTAACGACTGTTTGTGAGTCAGATCTGTCTGGTCGGGAGCTGTAACGCGGGTGCGCGACCAGCTTAATTGCGATGCGCAATATTTGTAAAGTAGAGAACGGCGCTCATGGTCGGCCTTCCAGAAAGCGGTTCCGTGCGTCGTGGCTTCAGAAAATAAGACCAAACTTCCCGCGNGAGCATCGGGGCATATTGCAATATTTTCGATCTCCTCGTTTCGAATTTCATCTGGAAGTTTGAAGTGGCTGTTATGGCTGGATGGAATTAGTCGCAACCCGCCTGTGTCCGGTCCTGAATCTGTGAGATTAAATACGGCTACGCCAAACCCATGAAGTGCTTGGTGGTTTGGTTGGGGATAGTATTTTCCAGGTTCGGCCTTAGTAAACGGTTCAGATGCTCCGTAGTCCGAATGCAAGCGACCATTTGGCATGCCCTTTCGCATGCGCATCCCGAAAATACGATCAAGTCGAAAGCAATCGCCGAGCTGCAGCCGCATAATTTCCATAACCAAAGGATGATCGACGAGATCAATAAAAGGTTGTCCCCAATCTAAAAAACCCGGACTCGAGGCGTAGGAGCCACCGGCCATTCCAAATCTATAGATGTTGTACACGCCGGCTTTGTGGCTCTTCATCTGTTGTTCCCAATCTTCAGGCACAACCGGCGCTTGGTTATCAATCAGAGAATTAAGACGCTCTACTTCGGTTTTCGAGAGCACATCTTTAATCACTAAATAACCCTGGAGATCGTACAAGTACTGATAGAGTTCAAGTTGCTTAGGGTCAAGTAATCCCATTAGTCGCTCCTATCTTTTGATCGGCTAAGATTAAAGGGATTGAACACGTTTTGCAGGTATGAAGAAATGCACGCGCGTGAGTTACACTTTTTTGGTGCTTAATTTTGTCGAAATAATGGCCATTTACCAAAATTTCACTTTTCAACTCGATTTAATGAGTATAGTCAGGTATATCTACCGGCCCGTTTGAGGTAGCAGATTTAAAGGGATCCATTAAATGCAACGAGCAGAGCAAAATCGTCTACTTGAATTCCTGAAAACTGGATTAGAAAAAGGTGTCACGCCTCTAGCGAAAGGGGTTATGCGGAGCCCTGTGGCCGACTATACCTGTCCTGACCTCCTTGCCGATGAACAAACCGTTTTTTTTAAACAGACGCCCCTGCTTATGGGACTCTCCCCCGATTTACCGGAGCCTGGAAGCTATTGGGCAGACAACGCGTCAGGTAACCCGATACTTATGGTTCGCGATCAGGACGGCCAATTTCGTGCGTTCTCAAATATCTGCAGGCACCGCGGTGTACAAGTTGTACCCAATGGGAAAGGAAAGAAAAATCGTTTCACTTGTCCATTTCATGCATGGAGCTACTCCACTAGTGGGGATTTAATTGCCGTTAATAGAGAGCCGAGTTTTGGTTGTATCGATAAGAGCCAGTACGGGCTAAATGAGCTTCCCAGTGCGGAGAAATACGGAATGCTGTGGGTTCGTCCAACCGGCTCCGAATCGATTGATGTGGATGCCTGTTTGGGTGGCCTAGCCGAAGATATGGATACTTGGAATTTCTCTAATATTGTTTATGGAGCATCCCAAACCCTTTCCGCAGATATCAATTGGAAGTTGGCGATCGATACGTTTGGTGAAAATTATCATTTTGATGTTTTGCATAAAGATACTTTGGCCTCATCAATCCACGGCAATTTACAAACACACGATATTTTCGATCAAAATTATCGAATGGTTTTCGCGACAACTAATTTCAAGGAAGTGCAAGACACGGTTTCTCAGGACGAATGGATCTTTCGTCGCATGACCCTGTCGGTATATTTTATATATCCGAATACCATTCTTTTGATGGATTCTTTCGGAGTAGACGTGTTGCGAATGTTTCCAGACAATGACCAGCCCGGTAAGTCTCGAACAGAACAGAATTACTATGTACTCCCTGAGGTCCTACCCTACGTAGAGGAGAACCCCGAAATGTTTGAGCACAGATTTCGGGATTTCAATAACGTAGTTTACGAAGAGGACTATGTGATGGCGGCCTCTTCTCAAGTGGGAGCCGCGTCGGGTGCACAAACGCATATCACTTTTGGACGGAATGAACTTGCATTGCATCATTACCATAACGCGCATCGCCGTGGCCTAGGTCGACCAATACTGGAGTTAGAGGCGGTATAGGAACGTATAGCCCAGTCTGTCAAAAAGTAGGACACGTTTAAAGCGCCAGTCAGCTTATCAAGTAATAGACTGTCTGCTTTTTACTGAACCCCCTTTGTCTTGGCTTCCTCTATTGCCCATTCTTTCGAGTTGCTGCCGTACGGTATCATGACGTGTTTTTGGTAGGCTGCCCGATTGCACAACCTCTCGTACCATTTCTCAACGTTCGGTAAAGTTGGTCGTGTGATGGGCATGGTCATAAAACGATACGTCATTGTGCCAATGGGAATATCACCAATTGTTAGTGTATCGCCTGCGATAAAGTTTTTGTTTTGAAGCCATTCATCCAATTGTCCATAGGCATTTCCTAGTGTTTCAATTTGCTGATGAAGCTCGCTGGCAGTTTTATCGAATTTGATCAGACCCTGAAATACAGGAAAGAAAGCCCCACTGAATTCACTGCGCATCCATTCCATCCATTGGTCGGCTATTGCCAGAGTCTGGTTATCTGTCGGCCATAATGATCCTTCGCCGTATGCTTTTGCTATATAGCGGACGCACGCATTCGACTCCCAGACGGTAAAATCTTGNTCGTGGATAGTGGGTACAACCTGGGTCGGATTTTTGTAGTTTGCTGGATAGCCAAAGGATCCTCCGATATCTTCACGAACATATTCAAGATCGAGCTCACCGAGTGTCCACATAACTTTCTGCACATTCGCGGAGTTGCGNCGACCTTGTACTTCGATCATATTTTTCCCTTGTTAGTATTTCTGAATTTCAAAGTTTTTCCATGTTTTGAGTGGTTTCAGGAGCCGTTTCTTAAGACTCGCCCTGGTCTACTTCCTGTATGCTCATCATCTTCCAGGATGATATTTCCGTTAACCAAGGTGGCTTTGTAACCCACGGCTTTCTGGATGAGTCGCGGCGCGTTGTTTGGGAAATCATGTACCAGTTTTGGCTGTCTCTCAGCTACTNTGTCCAAATTGACAATATTTGCATCGGCGCGTGCACCGGGCTGGAGTATCCCTCGGTCAGATAATCCCAAAACTCGAGCTTGAGCACTCGTGAGCTTACGGATGGCTTCTTGAATTGTGAACAATTTGTTATTACGGCACCAATGCGAAAGCATAAAGGATGGCCAGCCTGAATCCATAATCTGACTTACATGAGCTCCCGCGTCGCCGATACCGGGGAGGATCCAATCCGATTGCAGAAATTCGCTGACTTTTTCCAAATCGTGATTAAAAAAGCGTGAATGAAACAGCGTTTGTCCTTCACTATCCAGCATGTAGCGAATCCATGTTTCAACCGGGTGTTCACCTGCTTTTAAAGCCAGGCTGTATAAACTTTCATCGGCTTCCCTAACATAGTTTGGTTGATCTTCGTTGCCAAGCCAAAAAACGTTTTTGGTATGTTCCTCGATTCCAGAGATGGATTTAACAGACGCTATAAGTCGGCCTCGCATAATGGGATCTTTGATTGCAGCTAAGCGCGCGTCGAAGTCCATTTGTCGCAATTCNTCAAATACGGGACCAGGAAACGAAATATCGGTGGTGAGCCCTGACAAAAAACCACCGCTGCGTGGGAGTGTGAGCCCACTCACGTCGATCCCTTTCGAACGCATAGATGATACCGCTCGGTCATACGCATTTTGATGTCCCTCCGCCCCGGGTCCGTATGGGGCGCTAAATAGGACTTTCGTGTTTGCGATAGCACCTTGTTCAGTGATCAGATCCATTTCCTGATCAATATTGCTGTAATTGAGCACGAACTGGAGGATTCCACCGTTTTCTCCCACGGCTTTGGAAATGGCGTCTAATTCTTTGGATTTCGCGAAGGTACCAGGAATCGACCGACCATCAGGAAGCACATGTTGAGGTAATCGATTAGATGAAAAGCCCACTGCGCCATCCCGAACCGATTGTCCAACGAGGGCTGCTATTTGTTCAATTTCCTCCGCCGTCGGGTCTTCATCGACGGCTCTTTCGCCCATTACGTAAAAACGAGATGCACAATGTCCGACTAAACCAGTAACGTTGATGGCCGGATCCAGTTTTTCAATCGAGTCCAGGTACTCCCCGTAAGATTCCCAATTCCAGGGTAGGCCTTCGAGAATCGCCCGTTTCGGAATATCTTCGACGGTTTCCATCATGCCNGCGAGAAAGTCGCGACCTTCAGGCTTGCAGGGAGCAAAGGTCACCCCACAATTTCCAAAGAGAGCCGTGGTTACTCCATGCCAAGACACTGGGGTAAGCATGGGATCCCAGGCTGCTTGTGCGTCAAAGTGCGTGTGCAAGTCGATAAATCCTGGAGTGACAATGTGATCACTCGCATCGATTTCGCGTTTCCCTTTTTTTGAGACCTTGCCGACAGACGTAATGGTGTCGCCGTCAATAGCTAGATCTCCAACAAATGGCTCCTTTCCGCTCCCATCAACGATGTTTCCTCTTCGAATAACTATGTCATGTGGCATAACCTCTTCCCCTCCAGATTTGGTGTGCTAATCGACTCCATCATGCGCTCCAAACGCCGAACACTTCTAGTGTCTTTGATCGATGAACTTAGAGCGTTTCTGTGAGTTTCTTCATCCCCTCTCCAAGTTGGCCTAGACCAGCCCTNAGAATGAAACGATCCCAGCCGACGCAAAAGTCTTTAACGCCAAGGTCAATGTATCGTTTCGCTTGCTCTACTGCTCCGATTTCGATCCGCGGACGGATACCATATTCGAGGGACTTCTTTATCACCAGTTCTTCGAACGGGCGAATTTCTGGAGTTCCCATGAGTCCGGGTTCGCCCCGAGAAAAACCAAAGTCAGCGGGGCCCCATTGGGTCATATCGACCCCTTTTTCCCGAGCACGGTCCAAAACGNCATCGATATTTTCAACGGTGACATTTTTCTCGATCATGATCGCAAAAATGATGGAACGTAGGTCTTCCAAATACGTTTCTGTGTCGTAGCTGGAAAGAGCTGGTCTACGTAGTTTGACTCCCATTTTCCCATTTGTATCAGGCGTATCTGGTCGCATACAGCCGTGGCTTGCCTCGACATCTTCGGGAGTACGAATATCAGTAAAAAGCACGGCTTTAAATCCGGCGCCTAGTGCAGCTTGTGTCCAAAAACCCTGGGATTCTTGATCTGGTTTNATCATCAATGGCAGGTTGCCACAATCACCNGCTCGGGCGAGGTGGTACAGTAAAGTATGGTCCAATACCGTGTATTCGGCCGCATATTCACCGTAATCGAATAGCCCTGTATCGCCAATAATTTCCGGAATGTCCGGATCGGCGAAAAGAATATGTGTTCCGACGGTCGGTTCACCGTTGTCTAATTTTGTTCGCAGCGTATTTGGTTTGATCATCCCCTACCCTTTATGATGATTGGAAAATGTAAACGATACACGACGTAGCGGTTTATGAATCCCTTTAGAAGCAAGTTCCTGTCATTAGGTTCATTTTTTTAGGGAGAATATTCAGGTTTTATAAGTAGAGAGAGAATAGTGCTGCAACCGTTTAGGTAAGACTAGAATCTTTGGTTTTGGCAGGTAAACGTAGTCCAAGAAGACAGATTAGAGACAGAATATAACCTAATAGGAGCAGTGCAAACGCTGGTAAATAGCTACCTGTGGTCTCAAAAAAAAGTGTAGTCATCGGCAGCGCGATCAGGCTAAACGGTGTAATTAGAGGCATCATAGCCCCCATCATGTAGGCAAAGGTACGCTTTCCAAAACGTTCCGCTATTAAAACCGATTGTAAAGGTGCCATTCCCCCGTAGCCGAGACCAAAAACGGCGCCAGCGAAGGAAAGGCTCAAGAAACTGTTAGCTGATAATAGAATTAAAACACCAATTATTTGTAAGATAATTGCAACACAAACCACTAATCGCTTATTTAAATGGTCAGCCAGGATCCCGAGAAGTGGTTTTGCAAACGCACCCATTANAGTCGTGATAGCCACTATGCTGGACGCTTCGAGGGTGCCGATTCCTAAATCTGTGGCGTGAGAAGGTAGGACGAGAACGACCGAGGCGATGGCCATAAAGGTCGGCCCCGCGATAAACGCGATGAGCCAGATATCTCGGATACGAAGAATTGTCCGTAGGCTTGGCGCTGTTTCGGAATCGTCGGATGGGTCTTTTTGAGGTTCTCTGTCTCCATCGGGGTATAACCCGATGTCTTCTGGCTGACGTACTGCGAATTTCCAAATGAGGGGTAACAGAATAGCTGGGGTGACGATCGCGAATGTTAAGAATGCTGCGCGCCAATCAAAATTTACAATAATCCAAGCGGTAATAGGTACTAGTACAGTCCCGGAAATGGTGATGCCAAACTGAGAAATTCCCATCGCTGATCCTCGCTTACGGACAAACCAATTGGCGAGTAGCATGCTAGAAGGCAGGGTGCTTGTTAGAACCATTCCAATGGCAACAAAGAATCCAAAGCCAAGGTATAAGAACCAGAGGTGTGTAGCGTATGAGCAAATCACCAATCCGACACTCATAGACAGAACACCAGTACAGAGTAATAGTCGTAATGATTTCTCAGCGAGTAANTTTCCAACTTTCGGCCCAATGAGGGCCATGAGTGTCATCTGTATGGACAACGTCAACGACACTGAAAAACGGTCCGTTTGTAGTCCTTCGACAAGAGGNTTTAGGAACACGCCAAAGGTGTAGTAACCGACCCCGAACGAAAAAAATTGAAGAACACCCGTGAAACCCACCATAAACCAACCGGCACGAAAAAAAGGGTGCTCTGTTGTGCGAGGAGGCATGGTGTATCTACTCAGTCATAAGGCAAAGAAATCCTTCACGAGCAACAACGTCGAAGCATTTCAGCCGATCCATTTCCGGCCAAGTGGTGCACTGGCCGTTTTCGAGATTAAACGCGAGGCCGTGCCAGGGGCAGGTAATTTCGGAATTCCGAATTAGACCAGCACCTATTGGTATCCAGGCGTGAGGACATAAATTTTCGACGGCGTAGTATCGCCCATTAGATATGCCTACAAGAAGGTCATGACTCCCTAAATCGACGCGTAGTGCTTTTCCTTCTTGTAGTTCTGATATGGCGACCAGTTTTTTCATGGGGCCGATCATAACTTGACTCACACAAGCTATTAAGGCGTAACGCACGATAAAGATGAAAGTGTTTGTAGTTTGATGGAAGAATTTTACTTGATGGGTACAGGTCGAATACGCTTGGTATCTAAGTTTGATAGGAGCTATAGCCGTGGGCAAAAATGCTGGACCGTTGGAACGAATGCGTATTCTTGACATAGGGCAGGGTATTGCAGCTCCATTTTGCGCCAAACTTCTAGGGGATTTAGGAGCTGATGTGGTCAAGATTGAACCACCTGGGGGTGATTTATCTCGCCAGATGGGTCCATTTCCAAAAGGAATTCCTGACGCAGAGTTAAGCGCGAGCTTCTTTTTCCTGAATACGAGTAAACGCAGCATAATTGCCGACCTAGATGGAGATGAAGGACGTTTGCTACTCAGTAAAATGGTTCCCTACTTTGACATCGTGATTTCAAGCGACACAGTTGAAGCACTCGACGCTCGTAGTATTGGATACAACGATCTAAAAAAGTGGAATCCGAAGGTAATTCTTACGACCGTGACCGGTTTTGGTTCCTTCGGACCACATTCGCATTACGAGTCGTCGCATCTCGTGAATTGTGCTGTAGGTGGGTGGGCCCAACTTTGTGGCCTACCGGATAGGGAGCCTTTGCAATCGGGGGGTGCCATGACGGACACCCTAGGAGGTGCCTTTGCAGCAGTGGCAACTTCCCTTGCCTTTTATGGGCGAGAACGTCACGGGGGTGGTGAACATGTCGATGTGAGCGTACAAGAAGCCGTCTTGGCTGGAGCACAAATGCCGACGCTTCTATACGAATACACAGGAAATGTACCAGAGCGTTATTCGAGCGTAGGTTCGGGAGCTGGCGCCGCTTACATTTTGCCTACCAGTGAGGGCTATATCGGTTTGAATGCGCTTACGTTGCCTCAATGGCACATGTTATGCGCTTTTCTTGGACGGGAAGATATACCGGAAGACCCGAAGTACAAGGGGATTTCTTGGGCGAAGCCAGATCAGCGATTGGAAGAAATTCGATCATCGTTTCAACAAGCGCTTGAAGGCCGTAGCGCAGAGCAGCTTTTTCATGAAGCCGAAAAAGCACGTGTGCCTTTTGGACTGGTTCCGGACCTCGAAGGCTTATTTGGATTGCAGCCACATATAGAGCGATCATTCTTTACGCCGCTGGATCACCCCGNGGCGGGCGAGGTCTTGGTGCCTAGCATACCGTTTAAGTCGAATTCCTCTATCTTGGCAAAACCATACCGGCCACCATTGCTCGGCGAACACTCTGAGGAAATCTTGCAAGAGGTTCAAACTTTCTCACAGATCGATACAGACGAAAGAGCACAAATTAATCCTCTGCCTCTTAAAGGCCTTCGGGTACTTGACCTATCAATGTTTTTCGCGGGGCCTGTATGTGCTCAGATCATGGCAGATGCCGGTGCAGATGTGATCAAAGTTGAATCGATTCAGCGTATAGATGGTTGGCGCGGAGCGGGGACTTCCGGCGAAGGCGATGTTCCTACTTGGGAAGGCTCGCCCTATTTCAATTGGGTGAATCGCAATAAACGGGGTATNACGTTAAATCTGAAGGATCCGCGTGGGATCGATGCGATCAAAACTATGGTTAAAGATGCGGATGTCTTAATCGAAAACTATACCCCAAGGGTCATGGATAATTTCGGGCTGGGGTACGACGTTCTTAANGAGATCAATCCGGACTTAGTTATGATTTCTTTGTCCGGTTTTGGATCTGACACGTCATGGCGGGATTATGTAGCTTTCGGTATGTCTACTGAGCAAATGTCTGGTGCATGCCACTTGACCGGTTATGAAGGAGAAGAACCCTTATTTACCGGGACTACCGGAGGGGATCTTTTTTCTGGAGTAATGGGGGCAAACGCTTTGTTAGCAGCATTACATTCGATTAAACCTAATGGCGGCGGCCAACACATTAATTTTAGTCAGGTTGAAGCATGCAACCTGTATTTGGGTGATGTGATGACTGGGTGGTCTTTAGCCCAAACTGATCCTGGACGAACTGGTAATAGACATGCTGTTTTTGCACCACAAGGCATTTATCCATGTCAGGAAAATCGTTGGATCGCTATTACTTGTAAAACAGATAATCAGTGGAAGGCGTTAGCATCCCTAGTTAGTCCGGAGTTGCAGGCCGAAGAACTTGAAACTCGGGAGGCGCGTCAAAAAGTGCATGAGTATCTAGATAGCAGCATAGCGGAATGGACTAAGTCGCAGAGGGCGATCGACCTTATGGAGCAGCTTCAGGATAGGGGCATTCCTGCAGGAGCAGTTCTGAAGGGACCTGATCTTCTTGCAGATTCGCATCTTGAGGCACGAAATAGCTTCATTGAACAAGATCGACCTGGAATAGGAACAAAACACTACCCGAATCAGCCCTATCGATTCGCAAATATGGAAGCCCCGCCAGTTGAACGCGCACCGTTGCTTGGAGAACACTCAACGGAGGTGCTGACCTCAGTAGCCAATATGACGGATGACGATATTGTTGAGTTAGTTATAGACGATGTTGTGGGAACTATCCCCATTGCAGCACGCTAACATAGGTGTCGCAGAGAGATAATAAACGGGACGACCAAAAAGCCTGGAAAGAATTTACAAATAAATAATTGTCAAAGGATTAATCATGTTAAAGATCTACCATGTTAAAGGCACTCGAGCAGTACGAGTTATTTGGCTTTGTGAAGAGCTAAAAGTGCCCTATGAGGTACAGGTGATCGATTTTTCACCGGACTATCGTAATAGTCCAGAGTGGAGGTCTATTAGTCCAACAGGAAAAGTACCCGCGATGACAGACGGTGACTTGACCATGTTTGAATCGGGAGCTATGGCTGATTATGTGTATGAGAAATATGGAAATGGGGAGTTAGGAGGTAATTTGATGACGGCGGATGGGGCCCTATGTAGGCAGTGGTGTTGGTTTGCTGAGGCGACATTTGCGCGACCGCTAGGCGAAATTGTCAATCACAATCGTGTAGCGCCCTCCGGCCAGGTGGTCGATTTCGTTATAGAAGATTGTAAGGTACGAGCAAAAACATGCATCTCGGCGATTGAGGAAGTTGTATCGCAAAGCGATTATTTGGTCGGTAATACGTTCTCGATGGCAGATATCATGAATGGGTACTCACTGATGCTTGCGGATAACTTTGAGGTACTCACAGAAGAGTTTCCATCGACCCGTGCCTATTATGAGCGCTTGGGCGAGCGACCTGGTTTTCAAATCGCAAAAGACGCAGGTTAAAAAGAAAAAACGAAGACGAAGCCCCAAAACTTCGTCTTCGAATAGCGCACTAAAACTGGAATTCAAAATCAATTCCAAAAGTTCGTGGTGCGCCGAATTGTCTGTAGGTTTGGTTTGACCAAAACCCAAAGTCATCGCGAGGATCAGCTCCGAAGTACAAGCCGTGGGTAGAATAGTTCTCGTCCGATAAATTTCTTCCCCATACATTGATGGATAGATTGGAGCCGCGCCATCGCAGGTTCGCGTTAACGATATCGTAACCTTCTAACATGCCGTTGTGGTAATAGCCAAAGTAACTATCGTCTCGCCCTTCTATTGACAACGAAGCGGTCACATCTGTACGCAATAATGCGTTGATTCCGATAGCGTATTGATACTGGGGTGATTTTGTTTGATCACGACCACTGCGGCTTACAAAGTCAAAAACATCTAGGTCGAAGGTGGCGAGATTATCAACTTTGGTGCGCAGTAGACTCAGATTTGCGAACAACTGAATACTTTCGGATGCATTGATTTCACTTTCAATTTCCAAACCATAATTCGTAGCGTCAGATGTACTGTCGAGGTATCCGATCCAGAGACCTGCTGAGTCGTCCCACATCCAGCTCTCAAGTTGTGCGTTAGAACGGGTTGTGTGAAATAACGCTGCCCGTACGTTCCACTGGTTATTGTTAGAGGATCTTTTGTAACCAATTTCTTTATTGAACAACCTTTCCGAATCAAAATTTAGTTTAGGCGACATAAAGTTTTGGAAGGGTGCGCTCATGCTGCCAATTTGGGAACTAGCGCTGACGTTGACGCCGCCAGGTTTATCGGCAAGGTTCAACGTAGCGTAGAAGAACGCGGTATCGGAGAGCGTCACCTGTCCAGTTATTTCGAAGTTGGTCAGTGTGTCGTCGTTTTTGTGACTTACTGTGTTGGTATCCGCGTAGTCGTCTTCAAAGTTTTCTATACGAGCACCGGCGGATAGCGAAAAGGTGTCGCTAATGCCGATTTCGATCTCACCGTAAAGTGCATTTCGGGATGTTTCGTAGTTGGTCCGCACATTGTAGTTTCCATACCACGCGCTCGGGTATCCGTAATCCAGGGTTTCTTCAGTGGACTTACGGTATAGGCCGATAACGTATCTTGTATCGCCTGTGTTGAGCGTTTCACTGCCGCCTAAAAGTCGGATTTCCATCGTCGTTTGGTCGAGATCTCGAGAAAACGATTCGGCTGCATTGTCGTGTCCGTAGGAGCATGTGTAGGTGATGCAGAATCCCGGATTGATCCAGTCGGCGTCGTAGTGGTAGTCCAAGTCTGACTCATTTTGCGATAGGGAAGCTTCAAGCAATAACGAACTACTGAGCTCCCAGTTACCCTTGAGTGTAATAGCGAAGATGTCCTGATTATCCTCTCCAGGTGTGTCGGTTTGTGTTGTGCGCGAGTTATCCAGCGACCAGACATCGTAACCATTCTCACTTTGGAAATTGAGAATGTTAAGTTGGTATTGCGTATTTGAAACTGGGCTCCAATCAACGCGCACACGGGTCGTTAATTCGTCGAATCCGGCAGTATCGTCATTTTTCAGGTAGGCGTTTTTGTGGAAACCGTCACCATCATTTTTTTGGACTGCAATTCGGCCTCGTAACGTTTCAGAAATACCGCCACTTAAAACGACCCCCAAATTTTGGGTGTTGTAATTACCAGCTCCGGCGGTGATCGATCCTTCGAATTCATCGGTGGGGGCATTGCTTTGTAGGTAGACAACACCGGCGTTACCGCTGGTTCCAAATCGAGTGCCTTGTGGTCCTCGTAGAATCTCTATTTGATTTACATCAAATAACATAGCCGCGTTAGCGCTACTGCCGATTTCTACACCGTCGAGTAATAAGCCAACTGCGGGGTAATATTTTGGTTCTGCGTACTGTTCAAGGTCGCCGATACCTCGAATTTGAAGAAAACGACTCCTGGATGCACCAGCAGACCAGGTGACATTGGGTGCCAAACTGAGGATATCTTCTAAATGTCGGGCTGCTCGATCTAATGATTTTTTATTTTTTATGATGGTGGTACTACCCGCCGATTCGGCCAAATCACTATCCCGAAAGTCTGCCGTGACGATTATTTCTTCTACTTCGTCTATATCTTGATCTTGGCCGAGTAAAGGCACAGCCACGAAGATTACGCTGAGGATTGTTATTAAATTTTTCATTAGAGCCTCCAGAGATTGATGGAGACCCGGTTTGCGTGTGGAAAAGCTATGATGATAGTCCTACTTCCTACGCCGGTATTAACCGGATCAGGTTCAATGGGTTTAGTCGTATCGGACCCCCGATCGACAATCTCAGGCCTTTAAGCCACCCCAAAAGGATTCACTTAGTATACGGGAATTCGGTATTTGTTGCTTCCACCGAAGAATGTCAACAGTCTATGGATAACGTATCCGAGCGAGAGGTCTTGATTGGAGCTGTTAAAATAGACTGAAAATAACAACGTATGAGTTCATTCAGAACGAAAAGAATAAAGTAAGCTGAACGAAGATATAGAGTAACGGCCTGGGATAGGACNTAAAAAGGGGAAAAATATTGAGTGGGGTATCGGTGTGGTCGTCTGAGGTTCTAAATTTAGGAGAAGGGCCTTTAACTCATCATTTACGGAACAGTTTGATTTGGTGTGACATAAATAACCGTCGCATGTATGAGCGTTTTTTTGATTCCGAAGATACTAGGATGTTCGAACTACCTGTAATGCCGTCTGCTTTAGGAATCATCGATCAGCAACGTGTGCTAGTTGCCACCGAGCTGGATTTTCGGGTTTTTGACTTGGATTCTGGAGAGTCTCGAGTACATGTGTCGTTTCCGATCGATGAGGCCTTGCGCGCTAATGATGGACGAGTACACCCTAGCGGGGCCTTTTGGATTGGGACGATGGCTAAAGATGGTCGTTCAAAGCCAGGTCTTATTTGGCGTCTCATGGATGGCGAACTGACTCCTTTGATACAAGACGTACAGGTACCTAACTCGATCTGCTTTGCAGAAGACGGCTCGTATGCTTACTACACAGACACACCTGAACGCACTATATGGAAGGTTCCCACGGATCCAGAAACTGGGGCAATCACGGGCGCGAAAACAGCCTTTGTTGTTTTTCCTGACGATCTAAAAGGAGGACCGGATGGCAGTGTTGTTGATGGTCAAGGAAACCTGTGGAATGCCCGATGGGGTGGTTCGGCAGTCGATGTATACAACAAGACGGGAGATCGGATCGAGACATACAAGCTGCCTGCTATGCAGCCGACATGCCCTTCCTTTATTGGTGAGAACCTTGATCGTGTCATAACAACTACCGCATCGGTCGGTCTTAACTCGCTTACAGAATTTGATGGTACCGTGCTGGAGATCGCATCCGGTATCGTAGGTAGGCGAGAGCCTATAGTGCGACTGTAGCTAAAGGATAAAGAGATGGATATTTCCGAGTCAATTATGGAGATACAGGAGTTAGGATATACCGTCATTGAGGATTTTATGACGGAAGACCAGGTAGAAACTGCTCGTTTGGCAATAGAAAAAATCGAAGAGAAATCCGGATTTGGATCGGGCGATTTCGGTGGACATCGAACGGTTAGAAGCTCGAATTTAGTAGCTAAAACGAGAGCGTTTGATGACCTGATAACGGACTCTCGAATGATGTCGCTGGTTAGTGGAGTTATCGGAGCCGATTTCCAGCTTTCTATTGCCACAATTATAAAAATATATCCTGGAGAAACTCCACAACCGCTGCACCAAGACGATGGACTGTGGCCTGCTCCGCGGCCACATCCGCCGTTCGTATTAAATACACTATATGCGATAGATCCTTTTACTTGTGAGAATGGGGGTACTCAACTTGTAGCCGGAACTCATAAATCTACTGAACCGGTTGACCAACAGGCTAAAAAGGTTTCGGTAGAAATGCCGGTGGGTTCTGTTTTGGCCTGGGATGGGGCAACCTGGCACGGTGGAGGTGCTAATAACACTAAAACAGAAACACGTTGTGGCTTAAATATTAATTACAACGTAGCTTGGTTAAAGCAGCAAGAAAATCAATTTGTCGGTGTACATCCCGATGTGGCCGCTACTCTTCCCCAAAAACTTCAGGAGTTACTTGGTTACAAGGTGGTGCATCAAATACTCGGGGGGGTTGCGGGTCAGGATCCGAGGGAAATTTTATTAGAGCGCGCGGGCCATTGACGTAAAACGGCATTCGATAAATGTGTATTAGTCGTGGATTCTTCATATGAAAATAGCGACATCTGATACCAGAATAAATACAGAAACCGATGGAGGAATTTGTTATGAAACTAGCAAAAATCTTTGCGATTACTTTATCCATATATGTTCTGATCGTGATCGTTTTTGAATCTCTTTTGGGCTATTACCAACCCGGGGCTCAACAATCACTGGTCATTACTACAACGAATGAAGACGGTACCGTGAACTCGCGGGTCGTCAGTCCTGTGGAAGACGATGGTCAATTGTATGTGTCTGCTAACCATTGGCCCCGAGATTGGTATAACAACGTGCTAGATAGACCGAATTTGACTGGGAGTCTGCGTAATTCAGAGACGATTGACTATGTGGCGATCCCGGTTACGGGAGAGGAAGATACTTATCTACAAAAAAAATATAAACATGGGTGGGTCTTTCGTTTCCTTACGGGCTTTCCACCGCGCTATTTTGTACGGCTGGATCCGCGGCTTTAACTATTTTTTGATAATCTGACCCCTCTAGACCTGCAATATCNCCGATGTCGCAAGTTTAGAGGGGATTCAAATGTCTAAAATTGATTCATCGTATTGGCTTTGCCACCAGCCAATAACGCTTTTTCACCGAGAAAGTATTCTTTGTGATCGTCACCAATATTAGAACCAGCTAAATCCTGATGTTTAGCAGAAGCCAGATCGCGTCGAATTTCTTGACGCTGTATTCCTTTGACATATGCCAGCATGCCATCGTTGCCAAAATACCCTTCTGCTAAAACATCAATACCGAGCGCAGTTTCATGATAGGTCGGCAAGGTGATTAGGTGATGGAAAATACCTGCCACTCTCGCTGCGTCTGCCTGGAATGATCGGATCAATTCATCCGCCTGTATGGCAAGTTCAGAATTATCTAAACTTTCATCCATTAAACCCTTTTCAAAAACATTCGGATCAGGATATTCGGAAAGATCTCGGCCGGAATTTTTCCAGTCTTCGTATACCTGTTCTCTGAATTTAAGTGTCCAGTTAAATGACGGAGAGTTGTTATATACCAACTTTGCTTCCGGGCGTATTTTTCTTATTTCTTCCACCATACCTCCAATTTGTTCGAGGTTGGGGCGTTCTGTTTCGATCCACAAAAGGTCGGCACCGTGTTCAAGTGCTGTAACACAATCTAGGATGACTCGATCAAAGCCTGTGTCTTCACGAAAAGCATAGAGTCCATTATCGAGACGTTCTGGTTTTGATAGCACGCCGTTTTGATGAATAGTGATATCTCCCTCATTGAGCTCGGAGAGATCGTTAACCGGGCTTGCTTTTAGGAAATCGCAGTATTTATGTCCCAAATCACCGGGTGTTTTAGAGACGGGAATTTTTTGTGTTAGCCCGGCACCAAGTGAATCGGTTCGCGCAACGATGATGCCCTCGTCTACGCCAAGCTCTAGGAATGCGTAGCGGATAGCATGCAGCTTGGAAACGAAGTCCTCGTGTGGAACAGTTACTTTCCCTGCTTGGTGACCACATTGTTTTGCATCCGAGACTTGATTTTCTATTTGGATCGCACAAGCCCCTGCTTCAATCATGCGTTTCGCTAATAAATAGGTGGCTTCTTCGTTACCAAACCCGGCATCGATGTCAGCAATCATAGGAACCACATGCGTTTCGTAGTTATCTATAGCAGACAAAGAGACCGACAAATCCTGTCCAGCATTGCGCGCATCGTCTAGATCCACGAACAAATGACGAAGTTCGCGGGCATCGGCTTGGCGCAAGAAGGTGTAAATTTCTTCCACTAAATCGGGCACGGATGTTTTTTCCTGCATCGATTGATCTGGCAAAGGACCGAATTTAGAGCGCAAACCAGCGACCATCCAACCGCTGAGATAGATATATCGTTTGTCGACGGTACCGTGTCTTTTTTTTGCTGACATCATTGACTGCTGAGCTACGAATCCGTGCCATGCGCCAAGAGATTGAGTGTAGTTCGCTGGATCCGCGTCATATTCTGCCATGTCTTTTCGCATGATTTGTGCTGTGTACTTGGCAATATCCACTCCCGTTTTGAAACGGTTTTGCAGACGCATTCTGACCACATATTCGGGATTTATGGCGCGCCATTCTGTTCCTCGGGTTAAAAGTTCGCGACGCACTTCTTCGATCTGCTCTAGGTACTTCATTAAGATCCTTTCTATCTGCCAAGAAAAAAGAGCGCGCACTCTACATAAAGACAAATTGGACGGAAATAGAAACAATTATATTCTTAAAAGGAATATAATTGGCGTGTATGGTTTATCGGAAACTTGTCGGTGAAAACATATGTACCTCGCTATCCATGTCAACGAAAACGTGGGTCGTCGGAGACTCTAGACGGTACAAAAAAACAGTTATGCTAAGCTAGACTTTGATACACAAGTCGCTGAAATTCCTCTTGATAGGAATTGTTAGGCATGGCTCCAGCGTTCAATACTTGAGTTAGACATACACCCATCAATTCTTCGGTGGGATCGGCAAAATAGGTGGTACCTGCAGCGCCGCCCCAACCATAGGTTCCGACTGAGCGAATTAATGGGTAACGGTCTCGGCCGTGATACATGGCTACTCCCAGACCCCAATGAAACCCTGGGCCAGTCATTGGTATGAGCATATCCCCTGTATGATTACCTATCATCATAGCGACGGTTTTGCGGCTAATGATTTGATTGCCGTCTAGATGGCCGCCATTGAGTAACATTTGTCCAAATCGCCCATAGTCTTGAGCCGTTGTCAGAATTCCCCCAGTACTGCCACCAACGCAGTACTCTCCTGTCCCCAGTGTTTTTTCACTGGTTTCAGGTTTGTCAGCCACAGCAAGAGCGATCTTTCCGTCATATTCTTGCGGCACATAACAAGTAGTAAACCGATCGGCATGCTCCGAATTGACATAAAAACTCGAACTTAACATCTGCAGAGGTTCGAATATATTTTCATGAAAGAAATCCTGCATGTTTTGTCCGCTCGCCGCTGTTAGAACTTCGGTGAGTACTGGGTATCCGATATGGTAGACGAATCGTTCGCCCGGATGGCTCGCGAGAGGTAACTGAGCTAGCGCNCGAACCCGATCNCTTGGNGAGGGTTTAGATTTNTCACTATCTTTCGGCGTGATCCAACCNCAGTTTTCTAGAGTTTCGCGATATTGTTGACGGAAGAAATTGGGAATATTTTGTGGATTATAGAAGCCAGTGGTATTGGTAAGTAAGTCTCGAATCGTGATCGGTCGCTTCGGCTTTTCTGTGAGCAACGGCTCGTTGGGTTTTTGTACCGTGATATCCGCAAATTCTGGCAGGAATTTAGACACCGGGTCGTCAGGAGTAAGAATGCCTCGCTCGTAAAGAATACAAGTGGCAACACCGGCTATGGGTTTGGTATTGGAGTACATACGGAATAATGAGTCAGTAGTAACAGACTTTTTAGAGTCGAGGTCCATATAGCCTTGGGCATTTAGCAACGCTATTTGTCCCTTTCTGGCTACTAAGGTCACAATGTTTGGTACGCGTTGATCGTCGATGTACGCCTGCATTGCCGGTTTAATTTGGTTAAGNCGTTNGGGNTCNAATCCGAGCGATTTAGGATCGGCTTCTACAAAGGTTGAATCAGTCATGTCAGTANCTCTTTCGACGAGGACCGGNAACCCTAACATAATCANAAAACGATTTTGTCCCGAAGACATGAGAGAATGAACTTAGCTACGTGGTTGATGACTTTTTTGCGATATTTGAGGTTGTGTTGGTTCACGGGTNGGTTGACTGATGATTGTAAAAAGTTTGGTGTTTGTAATATCGGTTGTTTGCTGGTCTGGGCTGGCAAAAGAGGCTGGCATGGACGTTGGTGAAGGACCTCTTTCAAAAAAATATTTTCAAGAACTGCGTTTTGAAATAGACAAAATCGTTTCGGACCAAGTTGTTCCGGGGATGTCTGCAATGATTTTGTATGAAGGTGACGTTGTCTTTCAGCATACCCGTGGCCTTTTAGACGTAGAGACGAAAAGCTTGATATCGGAGGACTCATTATTCCGAATCTACTCGATGACCAAACCAATAACTGCTGTGGCGACCTTGTTGCTTCTAGAAGACGGCAAGTTGGAATTGGAAGATCCAGTNGATAGATATTTCCCTGAGTGGACCCAAATGCGTGCCTATGAGAATGGAGAGTTAGTTCAGGCAAAAAAAATGAAAATTCATCATTTACTCACGCATACGTCNGGATTGAGTTATGGCTATTATGGGGACACGNTGGTTGATAAGGCGTATCGCGAAGCCGGTTTGATTGATGATTGGGACTATCTAACCCAAGACACTAAAGAGTTAGTGAAAAAGCTCTCTGACATCCCATTGTTATTTCAACCTGGTAAACGTTGGCATTATGGATTTTCGAGTGATGTGTTGGGGCATCTGATTGAAAGAATCAGTGACCAGCGACTTGATGAATTTTTGCAGGAAAAGCTCTTCTCTCGTCTTGGCGTAAACGATGCTTTTTTTGACGTGCCTGAATCGGAACACCATCGATTTGGAACGAATCAGTATCTAGGCGTCAATAAACGTTGGAACGTGCAGGATACGGTTCGAGAAGATCCGGAGTTTGTGGATGTGTCGTTTATCTCAGGTGGCGGAGGTTTGGTGATGACGACAGAAGCATTTTCTCGATTCGCCCTCATGCTAGCGCAGGAGGGACGGTTTGGTGATCAGCAAATCCTTAATCCTGCCACGGTCCGGAAGATGCGGACGAATGCTTTGTCTCAAGATGCAGTGTCGGAAGGTGTTGGCTACGGACTTGGGGTGGCTGTCATTAGTCAGGCACAAGACTCGAGCCGATTGACGCCTGGGTCATTTTACTGGGGCGGAGCTGCGGGTACTTTTTTTTGGGTAGACCCAACCGAATCCTTAGTGGCAGTGTTTATGGTTCAACGAATTGGCACACCGTCTGATGTTGCGCCCCGTTTGCAACGATTGGTATACGATTCGCTGGAAGCAATGAAGGGCCGATAATTGGCATGCTCTATCTAGAGTAGGTCGAGAATACGACTGTATTTTATAACAAGTTCCTTTCGAGGACGCCCCGGAGAGTTGATATCGTCATCCGTCTCATTGTAGACGATATACAGACCTGCCCCAGCTTCTTGTAACCACGCGAAACGCAAATTAGTGGCAAGAACATTGTCTCTCTCATTGTGTTGGACGAACGCTTGCAATGAAATTTTGGGGGTAAATGAATACGACAAGCGGAGACTAGTTAAGTTGACCTCAAAATCCCCTCCCGGAAGGTCGATATCGTTGTGATTGTAGGACAAGCTTGCGTTAAACGTTTCACCTATACGATACCGTATTGAAGGGGATACACGGAAACGATCTCCACCAAAGAATCCGCCGGCGACCAATTGTAAACCGCCAGATAACTTCGCACTATTGTCGGTGCCACTGTATATCGTCAATTCTTTATGGTCGTACTTTCCTTTGGACACAGTTACATCACGAACTATTTGAAAATCTTGTTTCACGCCTTCGTGAGTTAGATTGATGGCTGTATGCGCTTGTGCACCGTTTTTCCATTCCAAAGAGCTGTCAATATGAATACGACCGGTCTCGTAAAAACCATCAAAATCCCAATATCCGTCGTAACTCGCATGAGGACGCCATTCCAATAGACCCCATAGTGATTGCGGTCGGATGCGGCGCATGATGAAGGCATTGGCTTTCCGGTAATTTTTTCGCGCGAGAAAGCCCACTTCGGGATTGAAACCTTCGCCAACCTCAGAGTACGCGCCGCTATATCCCCATTTTTCAGAGTCGTAATTGCCCCCAATACGCCAAGCATAGTCATCGCCCTTCATGTCCGGCGTATGGGTTTTAGCCACAAATCCTTGCAATAAACCGTTGTCTCCGATGCCCCATCGGCCGTCAAAAGCGTAGGTTTGATTGTTATAAAGGCCGCCTTCTTTATTTACCAGAAGCATGCCTATTGATGATCTGTTTGCCAGCTCGTGATTAAAGCGTACAACTGAAAAATCGGTTTCTTCGGCGATATCGCTCACCCTATCGGACCGCATTTGGAGTAGTCCAATATTTGTCGAATTACCTAATTTTCCAGAAAGGCGCAGTCCACCAACTATCGGTAACTGTTCACCGCGTGGGCCAATGCCAATCCGTCGACTAAAAAATAATTCAACTTCGCGGGGAACACCAACGCTAAACTGCCCTGCATTTTCGAGGAAAAAAGGCCTTTTTTCTGGGAAAAAGAGACTGAATCGGTCCAGGTTTACTTGAAGACTGTCTGATTCAACTTGAGCAAAGTCAGTATTGTAGGTTGCATCCAGAGTCAGACTGGGAGTGATTGAATATTTGATATCAACGCCAACTTCTTCGTTATTCGCTTCGACGTTTTGGGAACCTCCTCTTTTTTGTGCCCCTAAAATATAGGGCGTTATTTTTAGATTCTTTTGAGAAGGAACGTTTATGTTGTCAATTGATCCAGCTAATGAGAGACGAAATAGGTTGTATTGACGAGGCAAGGGTGCCCAATACGACACTTCGTTTGTTCGTCTGACTATTCGTTCGAAATTGATGCCCCAGGTTTGTATTGTGTCTCGGCCGTAGCGCAGCGAGGTAAATGGGATGGCAAACTCAGCGCTCCAACCGCTGTCGAAGATTATAGATTTAACGTTCCAGGTGGTGTCCCAATCGGTGTTTAAACCTCCACCACCGGAGCCGAATCGATCAGAGGCTTCATTGATGACTTGAGCATCAAAAGCAAGACCAGCCGGATTTGTACCGAATACGAATCCGTTTTGTTGGTCATGGAAACTATCTATTACAACGCGGAAGCTGTCACTGTTTTGAAGGTTCCCATCTCGACGACTTCCGGACACGATAATGGCGGATGGATCGTCGTCGTGACAGATGACTCCAATGTACAGAGTGTCTGCTGTAAATCCGATGCGCACTTCTGTTTGATTCTGGGCCGGAGCGCCTTCGTTTGGTCGAATCTGGGTAAAACCAGATGTTGAGGTGACTCCCTGCCATGCAGGATCGTTAAAGACGATGCCATCAACTATAGGTTCTATTGATAGTTCCGAGGCCTGGGTGCTCCGTGGTGAAGCATTGAGAGCTGTGAGTGATTGTAGGCAAAGCACTACTACTGAAAAATGGGCAATGACGCCAAGGTGGTTAAAAGGTCTTTGACCCATAGAGTTTTCCGCCGATTGGAGATGTAGGACAACACCTCAGTATACGCGTTTGTTAACTTCTGGTGTCGTTAGAGAGAATGATCGAGTCCAGTTTTCATGCGAAAGTATAGATCCTGGTGTTGTGAAGGAAGGAGGAAGCGAGTGGCAAAAGTTTTGGTTACAGGGTCGGCGGGTGGTGTTGGGCTTGGAGTATGTCGTGCACTACTTGCCGCAGGTCACGATGTCACTGGTTTTGACCTGCAGCCGTCGGAACCGGGTGTTCATTCGGTGATAGGAGACATAACTGATCGTGAGGTTGTCCGAAATGCCATCGCCGGGAATGACATGGTCATTCATTTGGCCGCGACCCCAGACGAAGCTGATTTTTTGGGAGAGTTGCTAGAACCCAACGTCCGCGGGTTATTCCATATATGCGATGGCGCTCGTACAGAACAAATTAAACGGCTTGTTTTAGCCAGTTCCGTTCAGGTTGTTTCTGGGCACTCATGGCGACAAACGATACAAATAGAAGATGGTCCTCGGGTTGTTAATCACTATGCATTGACCAAATTATGGCTGGAGAGTATGGGAGAAATGTACGCTCGAGTTTTTGGGATGGTTGTTATTGCCGCACGTCTAGGCTGGCTTCCGAGAAGTCCCGAACACGCTGCCGAACTATTGGCGAGTCCGACAGGGACTGACGTGTACCTCAGTCATGATGACGCTGGACGATTTTTTCGAGCCTGCGTGGAACAAAAAATGGAACCGGGTCAATTTGAAACACTATTTGCAACCAGTAAGCCCGCAACACAAACGCGGATCGACCTGTCCCATACGACCAAGGTGCTCGGGTATGAACCTCAAGACACATGGCCTTCTGGTCATGCCTTCTAAAGTATCGATCTTTTAAGTAGGGACTTTTCGAGCGAGGAAACCTTTGATTTAACTATCTACAAGAATATTTCAATAAGTGGGACCAACAATCTCATTGGAACGAAATTTTAGGGTATAAAGATAATAATTAGTGCAGTCTTAAAAATTACAGTACAGCACGTGGAATGTCTTTTGGGAGGGAAATATTGTGGCTGAGTCAGTCTTAGTGGGATCGGTTGATCTTCAAAAAAATGTGAAGGGATCAGCGGTTTCTGTCCCGGGCTACGACAAAGCCCGGTTTGAGGATCTGGGCTTTCTTACGGCGATGACAATTACCTTGTTGGGTAATTATTCTCAAACAGGACACTTTGGTGGACCTCTGGCTTATACCCCTTTGGTTTTAGCCTCTCATTTACTGGGCAAGGATGCGGGTGGTCTTAGCTATGACTATCGGCGTCCAAAACACCCGTATGGCGATAAGTTTATGTTGGCGGGTGGCCACAATGCTCCAGTTACCTATGCGATGTGGATGATTATGGGTGAGGCACTAGCCCGCAAACACAGTGCTAGCGGAGACAACTCCTATCAAGCCGATCCATCGTCATCGATGCTTTCTATCGACGCGTTGGGTTTTCGACGTGGTGCTGGTGCGCTCGCGACTTTACTGGAAGAGCGAAATCTCACAGACCATCCTATTTTTCAACAGGCTAAGCTACGTGGTATTCGGGCTTTATCCGGACATTCCGAAAGTACCGATTTGACGAATGATGTAAATGGAGGACCGTCAGGTGTAGGTGTGGCCACAGCAGCCGGAAAGGCGGCATTTTGGGACATGATGGGAGCTCCCATAGATACACCCAAGGTGATCGCTATCGAAGGGGAATTTGCAATGACTTCGGGTCATTCGCAGGAACTCAAAACACAAGCACTTGCTCAACAAGTTGGGAAGCGTTTACGGGTTCTTTTGTCGTACAACAATGCGGGAATTGATGATGAGTTGGTGGGTAGTGTCGTTCCAGGAGAACTAGGTTACGACATAAGTAATCAGTGGGCCTCCTATGGCTGGAATGTCTTCACGATTGATGATGCTCATGACTACGATCAAATCGCGGCAGCTTTCTTTGCCATGGAGCAAACTGATTCGGAAGATCGTCGACCGATCATTCTTATTGCTCCAACTACAAAGGGCTGGTGGCCCGGGGCAGTTCAGGGTGAGATTCCAGGGTATGGGGCTCAGATTGTAGATCATGCCTCACACCCCTACGGATTCCCTCAGAATGGCGATTATTTTTGTGGACTCGCTTCGACGTTCGAGGATCGGTTTGGTGTTGAATTTGATGGGATCCGAAATGGCTCGATTAGTGACGACCGTGATCGACTAATTCAATTTAAAACGAATGTTGATATTGCGTTGTCTATTCTGGATCAGAATGGACTAGGTGATTGGCTTGCTGACCAATTAGTGTCTATTGGCGATACAGTTAAAGATGAGATTCCGCTGAGGTCGAAACGAAAAGAAGACCCGTTTTTAGATCCAAGATTACATATAAGAAACCTTCCTACTGAGACTCAAAAACTAAATATTACTGATAAAGCCACTAACAAGAACGTAGATGTTGAAATTAAGCTTTTCGAAAAAGCCGGTAATGTACGTGGCTCTAGACGAGCAATCTCGGAGATTTTCAAATGGGCGAATTANGTAACGGACAACCGTTTTATCGCAATTGCCGCTGACNTNGCNGAATCCATAAATGTCCAAAAAAGCGCATTGTTTGGCTATTTTGATCCAGCTGCAAATCCATCAGGTACTGTTCTACGGGCGGGGATTCAAGAGGCGGGTAACGCATCTACTGCCATCGGTTTAGTATCTCAGAGCGCCTCGTTGAATCCTGCTGTTCATGATGGAGTTTGGGCACTTAGTGGTACATATGGTGCTTTTACACCTCTGATGTACCTCCCCGCTCGGGTTTGGAGCCAACAGAATCANGATAGCCCCTTCCGAGTTGGTGTATTNCATATTTTGGCAGGGCANTCTGGTCCGGAAACTGCGGCGGATGCCCGCACGCATTTCGGTATTTTTGCTCCGCAAGTGTGGAAACTTTTTCCGAGGGGTCAGGTAATCAATTTGAGTTTTTGGGATTATAACGATGTTGCTCCTGGTTACTTTGCAGCTGCTGAAATAGCGGCAAAGGACCCGAAGGTCGGAGTTATAGTGATAGAAGTGGCGAGACCAGATTTTCCCGTAGCCGATCGCTCTACCTTTGCTGACACGGATATTCTAGCGGCGGCAAAAGGCTTTTATGTCATCAGAGATTTTGACCCTTCAAGACCTAAAGATGGTTATGTGCTTGCTCAAGGTTCGAGCTCCACTGTGAATCTGGTNGAAGCATTGCCTGAGCTGGAAAAAGAAGGCGTGAATGTAAAAGTTATCGCTTGTATCAGTGAAGAACTTTTTGATCGACAATCCACTGAATATAAAAATTCTGTTCTTCCTGATGCGGCAAAAAATGATTTGATGATTGTGAGTACTGGAACCCAGAGAGTCATGCCAGTAGTNGGGGTNGGTCCCCTAACAGCTACTTACTCCCTTTTTTCGGATTGGGACAATCAATGGTTGAGTGGAGGCACAGAACCCGATGTNATCGCTGAAGCTCAGCTCGATAAAAGATCAATTATGGANGGTGTGAAACGCTTTGCCAAAGAAAGACAACATCGAATAGATATACAAAGAGCTGCCATCGATGAATTAGACTAACGATTAGGAGCGTAGTCGAAACGATATCCGGCTTTTCGGACTGTGTGAATAAATTCGGGTTTTGATGGGTTTAGTTCAAGCTTACGTCGAAGTTCGGCAATGTGCGTATCGACTGTGCGGGTTATCACTTCGCCGCTGTGTCCCCATGCTTCTGCCAAAAGTTGTCGTCTTGACACTACTTTGCCATTGTGGCGTACGAGTGTATTTAGTAGATCAAACTCCCTTGGAGCAAGTTCTACAATGCTCCCTTCCCTTTTAACCAGACGACTTCCCCAGTCGATTTCTAGNTAACCAATGTCTAGATTGTTTGAATTACTATGTCGTCGAAGTAGGGCCTCAACNCGCGCTAGAAGCTCAAGAAGACCAAAAGGCTTAGTGACGTAGTCATCTGCGCCTAGTTTCAGGCCCCTTACTTTGTCGGNCTCGTCNTCACGTGCAGTCAAAACTAGTACAGGAACATTATGCCCTCCGTCACGCAACTCACGGAGTACGTCAATTCCATCTATTTTGGGAAGTGTTAGATCCAAAATGATGAGGTCCAAAGAATAATGACGAGCGAGTTTTAATCCCAATGCACCGTCATGGGCAATCTTTACCTCATATCCTTCTGCCTCAAGATTAGTCGAGAGACCAAACGCCAGATCCTCATTGTCTTCAACAACAAGTATGGTATGCATTAAGCTTGATCCTTTTGTTGAAAGATAATCTTAAAAATGGACCCGCCGTCCACACCATCGATGACGGAAGTATCGGCGTGATGTAGTTTCGCCAATTCTCTGACGACCGACAGTCCGATCCCATTACCGCCGATGGCTGATTGTTCTTTTCTAGATACACGATAATAGGGTTCCCAGATTTTTCGTCTTTCGGATTTGGATATTCCTGGACCGCGGTCTGTAACAGCCAATTCAACTTTATCTGATTTAGAAGTCACAGACACCTCGACTTCCGATTTGGATGGACTGTACTTCACTGCGTTGTCTAACAAATTGATAACCATTTGTTGAAATGCTTGCTTATCGAGATCAATCTCGAAATTTTCTTTCATATTTGTGGTAACAGATAGGCAATGGTCGTCTTTGAGGAGTGAACAGAATTGATCGGTTATTTCACGAACCAGCGGAACGATAGGTATCGGTTTCAACGACAATGAAAAACTACCTTTCTCNCTTTTAGAAAATTGAAGAATATTTTCGACTAACATTGACAGACGCTGCGCTTCATTATCAATAACCCTAAGAGCACGGTCACGGTCACTGTCGGTGCGNATACGTTTGAAGATGAGCGTTTGAGCAAACATTATTATTTGGGTCAAAGGTGTTCTTAATTCGTGGGAAACACGTGAGATAAAGTCGGACCGGAGGTTGATCAGGGTTTGTTCTCGACGAAACAGTATGAGAGCTATGGCTATAGTTAGGATGGTTAATGTCCATAAACCAGCCAAAAATGGTAATCGTGATTGAGGTAGTCCGCCTATAACGAGTTGATCGGCTACTGAAGGATCGATNCCTACTTCTAAGTTTAAACCACCGTATAAGTTGGCTAGCTCTGATTCAGCGGGACGCTTTATAAAAAATGTATCTGCGCCAGCGATGCCTTTTAGGAAAAGTATTTGATTATCTAGGTTCGTGACTTTTAAAAGTATATGTTCGTTACCCAGTTCACCCTCGACTAAAGCCGGTGGTAGTAGTGGAAAGTTATCGACAATGTATTCAACAGTACGCCCTACGGTCACATTATCGACAAGAATACCAACGGCGTAACTGTCTTCGACCCAGGAATAAACGAAGTTAAAGTCTTGGTTGTCATAGTTAGCATGAAAGGTCCGAATACTTTGTTCCGGTTCGCCAGATTCCACTAAATCGTCTAAGAGCTGATCTTGGACGGCTGGGGNAAGCGTATACCCGTTGTGTACTAGAGTGTTGGTTTTATTATCGTATCGAAATAAGCTCTGAGCGAGAGTTGAAGCCCAGCCGAGTTCCTCTGTAGATACGGATTTCATNATTTCTGGGAGTGNCTGCGGCTCCGGNAATTTCTCGNNTGNNGGCAGATTTGTGAGGCGNATAATGACGGGGTATAAACCTCGAAAGGCAATAATGGATGAGCGCCTTTCAAATTCGTCTGCGGCAAGTTCTGTATAGTTCAGTAACACGTCGTTGGCTAGGCGTTCATGTGAACCAACCGCATTGAAGGTTTCGACGCTCAAAAGTCCTACTAGAAACAAACTAGCGATTAGTAGCACGGAAATGAGTGCTGTTCGTATTCGGTCGCGCGTGCGTTTTAAGCGTGGCATGAGCATAGAGTGCTTGAAACCATCACCGCTGCCAATATATTTTTAATTAACGAAAACTCCATGGGCTTGTGCGAGCATACCGTGGGTTCTTTTTTTGCTATGTTTATGCGGACACCCCTGTCGACCATATGGTTCAAGGGTTTAATCTGAGAAAATGTAGTTTATTAGAGCGGTCTGAATATTGGGGCTGTATAGACATAAGGAATAGCATATGACGGATCCTGTTTTTGGGGCTCTAAAGATTATCGATTGCGGCTCTTATGTGGCGGGTCCCGCGGCAGCGACGGGTTTTTCTGACTTGGGAGCAGAAGTCGTGAAAATCGAACCATTAGACGGTGATCCACTGAGACAGCTTGCACCGGTCTATCCGAGTTTTTTTTGGCGCATGGATTCGCGCAACAAAAAAGGAATCGCGTTAGATTTAAAGCACCCCACTGGACGTGAGGTATTGGAGCGACTGGTCCGTACAGCGGATGTCTTTTTGACCAACTATCGCCCATCTTTGATTCAGCGCCTTAATCTCGAATACGAGACGTTAAAGGAGTTAAATCCAAGGTTAGTGTATGCACAAATCACTGGTTACGGTTTGCAAGGGGATGAATCGGAACGTACCGCTTTCGATAGTACGGCTTGGTGGGGACGATCTGGGCTGCAGGACTGGATACGACCGCACGATGGGGATCCAGCGCTTTCGGCTGCGGGTATGGGTGACCACGCTACTTCTATGGCTCTTTTTGGAGGTATTTCTGCGGCGCTATATCGTAGAGAACTGACCGGAGAAGGTACGCGCGTGTATACGTCTTTGGTCGCTAACGGAGCGTGGTCGCATAGCATGTCTATTCAGGCAGCAGCGGCTGGTGCTAATTGGGCGTTTGAACATCCCAGGCCACCGAGAGCAGAGGGACATCTTAATCAACTGTATAGAACCCAGGATGACCGGACGATTTTGATGAATGTATTGAATCCAGCAAAGGAATACTTACCCCTCTTGCGGTCTCTTGGAATAGACAATTTGATAGAAGATCAACGATTTGTTAATCACCATACAGCCTACGAAAATATGTCTGAATTAGTGATTGAAGTCCGTCGAGCGATTCGAAGTATGAGTCTAGTTGACCTACGATCTAGATTCGATGCGCATCAGGTTACCTATGGTTTCGCACAGAAAACGAGCGAAGTGTTGGATGATCCTCAACTTTGGGCAAATGATGTTTTAGTAAGCCCTGAAGACCCTATTGAGGGATACGATAGAACGGTTTCTAGTCCCATTTGGATTGATGGCGTAGAAAAGGTTCGTCCCAAGTTAGCCCCAGAGATAGGCGAGCATAATGAAGAGGTGTTATCTGGTATCGGATTTACAGCAGCGGAAATAGATAATATGCGGATTGAGGGAGTTATAGGGAATTCCGTTGGTGAAGTCCCAGGACGAAATAAATAGCCAGTCGGAACACAATCATATCTTGGAGTGGCTTGTCTCACGTTAGCGGGATCTTTAATTAGGTGAATTTGGTGATAAATGAGTAAGGAACGCTGGATTACAGAGATGGGAATGGGTGTAGATGTGCATGGGCAGGATTATACAACTGCGGCCTGTAGAGCGGTGTCTGATGCCCTTCGACACAGTAGCCTAAATTTTTTTTCTGCGTCTGGGAAATCTCGAGATGAGATGGACATAGAAGTGATTATCGCAGTCGCTGAACCCGATAGCGTGAACACCCAACAAGTGGCGGATGAAATCCCCTATGGCAAAGTACTAGTGCGAGCAACAAGGGGCGGTTTAGATATCCCGGACCAAAGCGGAAGCGACTCAATTGTGATAGCAAATGCTGCAATATTAGTACATTTTTGATATTGACCGAGCCAATCGATTCAAAGTACGCATAACAGGTACAGAGCATGGCGTCCCGATTGGCGTGAGGGATAGTCGTTTCTACTATCCGCTTAGTGTTCCATAACAGCGCCACCACATTGATTGATCGACTGCCCGTGTATCCATGATGCGGCATTGGTGCACAGGTAAGCGACGAAATCTCCTACCTCCTCATCTGTACCCCACCTTTGAACAGGATCGCCAGGATTTAGGCGCTCAGGCCGATTGTCGGGGCTGACGTCATCCATTCGTGACGTGGCAACGGCTCCTGGACAAACACAGTTTACATTTATACCTCGTGGTCCAAACTCTCTGGCCATCGATTGGGTCATGCCGATCATGCCAAAGTTCGCTGCGTTATAAGCTAGGGTATTTGCACTACCTCTCTTTCCCGCAACGGACGCGATATTGACGATCTTGCCCCCTGTGTTTTGACTATAAATCTGTTTGACAACTTCCCGGGTGCATAAGAAAGCGCCTCGTAGTTTCACATCAACTACCCGCTGGTACATATCGACATCCAGATCAACGACGGGTGTTCTATCTTCACCTCTAGCTACAGCAGCATTGTTTATTAAAATATCAACACGCCCTAATTGTTTGACGGTTTCTTGGACAGCATCGGACACCGCCGTTGGATCCGTCACGTCGAAAACCAAAGACAATCCTTTGCGGTTTTCTTTTTCGATTTGTTCCACCACGNTGTCGACGTCCTGCCNGCCTATGGATTTTTCATCGGCNGGAAAGGTTTCCGGGTCTCGGCCNGTTCCCGTGACTGCTACGTCGGCACCGAGTCTTGCTAAAGNAACCGCNGCTGCACGCCCAATACCCCTCAAACGCCCTGCGCCAGTGACTAATGCAACCTTTTTATCGAGTTCTCCCACTCTTTTTCCCCGTATCCATATATATAGCTCGGAGCATACCTTGAGTTCGGGAAGAAGGGGGGGTTATTAGGTGTTAGGCGAAAAGAGTGCTAAGCACAAAATAAAAGATAATAGAGAGTATTGCTCCAGCAGGTAATGTCACGAGCCACGAAATCACGACGGTTTTGATAACGCCCAAGTTGATTGCTGATAATCCGCGGGCTAATCCGACTCCGAGTACGGCGCCAACAAGCGTGTGTGTGGTGGAAATAGGAAGTCCTGTCCCGCTAGCAAGGACGACTGTTGTAGCAGCGGATAGTTCGGCAGCAAATCCGCGACTTGGTGTGAGTTCGGTTATACGAGTNCCAACNGTAGCCATGACGCGNTGACCAAAAGTTGCAAGNCCGATGACTATGCCGGCACCNCCGAGGAATAGGACCCAAGGGGATACNGGTGATGTTTGAGCTATGACGCCNGTATTAANAATCGAAACAATAGCTGCAACAGGACCAATTGCGTTGGCAACATCGTTTGANCCATGGGCAAAAGCCATAGCGGAGGCGGTTACAATCATGAGTATAGAAAATGTTGATTCAACTCCNGTAAANCCGGCTCTACCTCCTTTTAANGACCGTATTAAGATCACACCAACGACCGTTATGCACGTTGCNATACCGGTTGAATAGAGTGCGGCGGTAAAGCCATCAATCTCCAATCCAANATATTTGAGACCTTTTAAGAAGGTAACTAGAGAGATATTGAGAGCTGTTAGAAAAATGTAAAAAGGAACAAATATACGAGCCTGTTTGTCTGGGTCTTCGCGGTCTAAAATTAGCCATCTGACGGATAAAACCAGCAAAAAGGCAATTGATCCGGACATGAGNGGCGAGACAACCCAACTGGCTGCAATTTGTGCAACTTTATCAAAGTGAATCGCCTCAATGCCTATCGCCGCCCAAGCGAAGCCAACGATTGCACCAACGATTGAATGGGTCGTGGACACTGGCCATCCAAAACGAGAGGCTACCGTTAGCCAGACTGCCGCAGCGAGAAGCGCAGCTAACATACCGTAGAGCATAATATTCGGATCGGTAATCATGCTCGAGTCGATAATACCTTTACGGATCGTACTAGTTACCCCTCCTCCAGCAAGAAAGGCTCCAAGAAACTCGAATATAGCCGCAACAATAATTGCNTGTTTAAACGTTAAAGCACGAGAACCGACCGATGTTGCCATGGCGTTCGCAACGTCATTTGCACCAATACTCCAAGCCATATAAAGGCCAAATACGATTGCAAGACCGAGGAAAAGTACGGTCATATCCATTAGNTGCCTCTTGATGTTTCCATGTAATTCAAACGGGTTTAGACAACGAAATACCTGTTGTGCGAAGCTCAACTCATTAAATTATATATTTCAAATAGNTAATTTAGCGTCATATGATGAGTGATGAATCGTGTGGGAATATCTATGAAAGTGATATTAAGAAATCTATCACTTTTATGAATGGAAGTAGTCTTCTAAATGAATGTATATCTATGTTTNCAGAAACNNTTGATTCGACAAGNTCGNTTCAGGTAGGAGGTGGTTTACGATGCATTTATCCAGTTTGAAGCATCTCATAACAGAAAAAGAGCGCGAGAGCTTTGAGCGTGATGGCTATTTGGTCATTCCAAAGGCACTTACAACGGATATCGTTGAGTCTTTGATCCATCGGCTCGATTTGTTGGATAGAGAGTACCGACCTCGTCTTGGNATAGAGCACAATGAACGANTGCATTTGCGAGATTTTCTAAATTCCGATCCGTTATTTTTAGATCTGTTGGATTGGCCCGCGGTATTTCCAAAGATTTGGGGGATATTAGGGTGGCATATTCAATTGTATCTGGCGCATGTCGACGTTACGCCTCAGGAATCTAAGGAGTTAATAGGNCAGGCGTTNGCNTGGCATCAAGACAGTGGGAGAGTCAATCTGGAAATGGAAGGAAACCCCCGTCCACGCCTATCCATCAAAGTGGGTTATTTCTTAACGGATACTCGTGAGATTGGCTGCGGAAATTTTTATGTTATTCCAGGCAGCCATACCAGCAATACGCTTGAGGAAGCGAAACGAAGAACGAAGAACTCGAATGCGGCATTGCCTATTTGTGTNGAGCCTGGTACGGCGGTTATTTTTGATCGCCGACTTTGGCATTCGCGTAGCATCAATGAATCCACGCGAACTCGTAAAGCTATATTTTATGGATACAGTTACCGATGGCTAAGGCCTAGGGACAATACGCATATCGGGGATTTTTCTGATTGTGTCGATCCTATACGTAGGCAGCTTCTCGGCGCTTCCCACGACGGACATGGGTATTCATCGCCGTCTGAAGAAGATGTCCCGTTAAAGCATTGGATTGCCAAACACTTAGGCGCCGAGGCTGTGACGCCGTGAACCTCATAAATAGGTATTGAGGCCCACAGCGAGAAGCAAATGGTTGCCTTTACTTTCTTGGTATCACGGCATATATGGGGTGGGACTCGGACCCAGTTGCGTTTCTAAGACTGCTTGTGCCATTCGAACGAAATCAACAACCATTGGTCGTGTTTCCCTCGGATCAATGATTTCTTCTATGTTAAATGCCTCGGCTGTACGAAATGGCGAAGCGAGAGCTTCTAGCTTGTCCTCGATTTCGGCCTGTTTTTCTTCTGGGTTGTCTGATTCGGCAATAATTCGTCGATAGGCGGCAGAAACTCCACCGGATATATGCATGGAACCCCAATGCCCAGANGGCCAGGCTACGCGTTTAAACATCCCACTAGGCCGGTCGTGGCACTGTCCAGCAACTCCGTAAAGTTGACGAATAATAATAGAAATCCAAGGCATTCGAGTTCTCAGTGTTGTGCAAAGCATTTTAGCTCCTGCTCTGACTATGCCCTGNCTCTGTTGTTCTGGCCCGACCATAAATCCCGGTTCGTCTGCAAGGTATACCAACGGAATGTGGAATGTGTCACAGAGTTGTAGAAAACGAATGACTTTGGTTCCTGCCGATACATCCATAGAGCCGCCGAGATGTTTCGGGTTGTTGATCATCACCCCCACAGAATATCCGTCTACGCGAGCTAGGCCGACGATTCGAGATCGGCCGTAGTGCGGAGTGATTTCAAAAAATGAATCGCTATCCACTATAGAGTTGATAATTTTTCGAGCGTCGTAAACACGTCGCTTTTCTCGCGGTATAGCGGAAAGTAGATAATCATCTCTTCGGTCTGGATCGTCCGACGGTTCTTTTCGTGGNGGCATCTGCCAGACATTGCTCGGGAGNTAGCTTAAGAACTTTTTAACCATTTCNATGGCTTGTTCTTCGGTGTCTGCTAAATTGTCTATCACNCCGCTCGCAAATACTTGGCTTCGTTCATCTCCTAGCTCTTCTTTTGTGATATCTATTCCAAGTGCGGCTTTAACNACAGGAGGGCCTCCGGGAAATACTTGACTAGTNCCTTTCACCATTACGTTGAANTGNGCAAGNCATGCGTCTACAGCNGGAAGACCAGCCACTGAGCCNAGAGCGGCAGCAACAACTGGTACCTCGCAGAGTAAATCTTGAACNCCTGGNGTAACTGGATTGGTTGGAATGTAAGTACGGCCAATTTGTTCGAATGTTTTCACGCTTCCGCCAGTCGCATCCAACAAGCGAATGTAGGGGAGACGCCAGTCTTGCGCCATTTTTTGCGAATGTCCTCCTTTATTGCCAATGGAACCATCTGCCGAACCACCACGGACGGTAAAGTCGCCGGCATTGAGAACGGCTTTACGACCATCAATTTCTGTTAACCCAATGATCATGTTGGAAGGACGAACATCCATGAGTTCATCGTTGTCGTACGTGGCTGCGCCAGCTAGTTCTCCAATTTCTCGAAATGTTCCAGGATCTGAAATCATTTCAATACGCTCTCGTACCGTGTTTTTGCCACGTCTACGTTGTTCGGCGATGCCAGCTTCTCCCCCCATTTGGGCGGCAAATGCTTTACGTTTATTTATTTCGTCTATTTCTGGTTGCCAAACCATTATATTGGTCCTTCTTGTTATTTGTTATTTTTGAGTAATTCTGTGTAGCGATCGAGGCGAGGTAATATTTCTTCACGATCTTCGGAGGGAAGTGCAAGTATCGAACGCGTGACCCCTGCTTGTGCATAATCTTCGAGTACTGCAGATTTTGGTGGCGCTCCAAATATACTAACGGTCAGCGAAGACATTGGTCGGCCCGCTTCTTCGGCAATGGTTCTTAATCGATTCACGTTTTCAGCAGCGTTAAAGCCACCACGGGCACGGGGAAACCATCCGTCACCGTATTCGACTACACGACGAAGTGTGTGATCCGATTCACCGCCAATAAGGATAGGCGGATGTGGATTCTGGGCTGGCTTTGGAAAAGACCACACTGGGTCAAAGTCAACGAATTCACCGTGGAACTCAGCGGCTTCTTCAGTCCATAATTTTTTTATTGCCTTTGCTCTTTCACTCATGACTTTGAAACGCGATTTAAAGTCAGTTCCATGATTTAGCATCTCTTCGGCATTCCACCCCGCTCCAATTCCCAATTCAAATCGACCATTGGATAAAAAGTCGAGACTTGCTGCCTGTTTCGCTAATGTGATTGGGTTATGTTCTGTCAGGAGGCAAATACCGGTGCCAATACGCAGATCTTTGGTTGATGCCGCGGCGGCCATAAGAGAAACGAATGGGTCGTGAGTGTGCCAGTATTCTTGAGGTAAATCTGGTCCGCCTGGCCAGGCGCTCTCGCGACTTGTCGGGATATGCGTGTGTTCGGGAACGAACAAAGATTCGAAACCCCGCGACTCAACCTCTTGTGCTAATTCGTCGATTCGTATTGCATAATCTGTCGCAAACATGAATACACCGATTTTCATCCTACTTTCCTTAGTGACTTATGTAATTTATTGGCCTATTTGTCAGAAATAAAGCTCGCTAGTTTGAGAACGACGTTTCATAAGAACATACGCCTGACTTACCTGACATTTCAAAATCCTTACTTGATGATTATGGGAGACCCTAAATGAGTGAGCGAAATATAGACCAGATTGTTTCACGGTTGGCAGCGAAAGATGAAATCCGAGAATTGACCGCTCGATATTGTCATGCAGTGGTGGATGGTGATGCAGACGCCATTGTTGGGCTATTT